>JABMRT010000177.1 GCA_013202295.1 Candidatus Zhuqueibacterota bacterium | reverse complement strand
CACACAATCCTCAGCACTTATATTCATGAGAAAGCTCATATTCAGTAAATCCCATCAAATATTTATAATCTAGCGGGCGTATGATTCGAGCCATCATGAGAAGAGGAAATGGAGCATCAATCCTTGCAGGCAGATACCAGACTTTAGCCCCTCGAATCAGCTTGTATAGGTTCAGACCATACCGTTGAGAAAAATATCCGTCATAAATCATTCGGATGTTCTCTTGTTTGCATGCAATCTTCCTGTAATAATGGAGTTGTAGATCAGAGGAATGCAATTGAAGCCCCATTTTTGAATTAATTAGGGTTTTAAGAACCAGAACATCTTCCACCAATACAGAGATTTGGAACGAAAGAAGATATTTTTTATAAAAAACACCGTGAAGTTTTGACTTTGGAAATCTTTGCAAAGATAAAATCCACTTCTGAAAGAAATCTGCAACAATTCTTTTATTGTCATACTCATAGCCTGTTCTATACACGAATGATCTATATACATTATAAGCCTGATCCATGAGAATACGTGGATTAGAAATCTGTTTAACATTCAATCCCTGGTTTACTGCTATCTTCAAATGACGTCGCATACTCTGTGATAAATTATTCGAATGGTATTGATTATTAGTATCAAAAACAATCAGGTTAAGAAATGAATTCGCATGAGCAGTGTCATAAAGACCATATTGCACCAAACTCCCATGCGGTTTTGAACTTGGAGTTAATTCGGGTAGGAACGGAGTAAGAGGGCGGTAAAAACCATGACGCACCCGCCGCCACCAGAATCCATCCTTGTTAAGGAGTTGCTCATTTGTCGTTGCCTGCTCAAAAGCAGCATACTCATTCACTGTCATTGATTGATAATTATGTAATTCTAAATGTGCAGAATCAGTCATAGATAGAGTCTGATAATCCTATGTGATGATGTATAATGAAATCGATGCACCGGTACCGAATACTTTATCAATAAACCTGAAACGCCACATCTGTTCCAATCTTCAGTCCAAATGTACTCGTTTCATCCCCAATCTTTCCAAAACCTATTTCTAAATAGGGCGATAATGGAAACTCATTATACGTAACTCCACCGAAAGTTGCGCCGAGAAGAATCAGGTTGGATCCATCCACCATGGTACCCTCACCTGTCATCATGTACCCGATATAAGGCATAACCGGCACAGAAAGGTTGAGAGGGATATAATCCCAGACATCTTTATGAGATAATTTTAACCGAAGTATGGATGGCGGTTTAAATTCACCTGCGTAGGACAGATCACTTTCACCGCGTTTATAAAACAGAGAATTGATTTTTAAGTGACTGAAATAGAAATCTCCAGAGAGAGAGAATCCAATACCGGGATCGCTATAGGTTTCATGATTGACCTTTTCATCAGAGTAGAGACTAATCTGCAGATCACCCATGAATCCGAGGGATTCAGCATCACCATAATCAATACCAGCGGCAATCATCAGTTCGTCACTCGGATTATACTTCGTTCCCTTCTTGATCGGGGTGTAACTTCCCCTCACGGAATATCGCGCACCAAACGCAACGGTTGTATGCTCGTTTATCTGTGTGCCATAGGAGGCTCCCAGCTTGAGCCCCATCCCGGATGCCCGGTAGATTAACGGTGCGTTGATAAAAGGAAGTCTCCCCGCTGAGGTCGTATTTAGATCATTGCGTTCAAACTCCTGAGATCCTGTTGGCAGGATCAATTCGCCCATATAAGTCATTTTCTCACCGGATAGTACACGAACACCCAGATTCAAATTTCCAAATGAAAAAAGTCCATTTCCGTCAAAGGATTGGTGACCCATATTATATCGAAGTGTGTAAGCCACATACCGGTTATGATTATATTTAGCCTGGATTGGAATAGCCAACATCTTATAACTTTTACTGCTACCGGATTCTGGTGACATAGATTGTAATTGAAAACAGAGTCCGGCGGTTTCATGTGTTTTTAATAAAATATTCTTCTTAGCAGTCGTACTCTGCGCAAACACAATTTGATATAAAAAAAGTAGGATGATCACGGATTTAGTTAATTTATTTACCATTATATTATTCCTTTCAAAATGGTTACTCCATTGATGAATTGAATTGATCAATATGAATAGTAACCACCGTACAGACCATAAAGTGTAATATTAACTTGTTTTTCTTGCTCGGATTCGAGTTCAAAGAATATCGAATATGTTTGAGTATCCGGATCGTATAATTCAAATGATTCTCCGACATATTCCAGTCTCTCATGCCCTGTCAAGCCGACGAGAATATATTTCACGCCTTCACCCAACTCAAATTCACCAGTTGCGTGATGACCGTCTATCTCAAGTTGGTCTTGCCTTTCGATATTGTATTTTCCAGGAGCAACGATATCAAATATGGCTTTTGTAAATCCGATCCAATATGCTTCAAAATCATACATATCGCCTTCCCATGCATCGAGCACGTCTTCAAGTTCTACTTCTTTTGTATCATAACTTTCAATCAATTCTTCGATGGTCATATCAAAATGATAGAACACAATCTGTACATCTTCAATGGATTCGGGCGAAGCCGGAAACACCGGAGTCATAGATTTTAATGGCTCAACGGGCCGGATATGTGAGATCAAGCCTCCCTGCTCTGAACCATCACTCATTTGTAAGTTGACAGAAAGTTTCGCTGATCTGCTCGGTTCATTGGGCTTCTGAACCTGACATGAATTTAACATGGATATCAGGATAAGAACACCAATCCACCTGATTTTATTTGTATTTCGCATAAGATTAGCTCCCTTCAAAAATATCCTACGGATTTTATCATACATCAGGGCAAATCCATTCTAATAGTGACCGTGCCTGTGTTGCCCGTGGCCGGCACATTCTTCTCTTCAATGCTCGGTGGCTGTTCGATCGGACTGGCGAACAAATCCTCAGACGTGGATTGAGTCTGCGGCTGAGGAGCAGTCACAACATCCGTGGATGCGGTCATCTGCTGTTCAACCCGCTGATTGCTCTCTTTGGCCTCTTCAAAATCAGGATCAATCTCGCTTGCCTCCTGATATGCAGCCTTCGCCTCATCGAAATTGCCAAGATATTCAGCCTGCCTGCCTTTTGCGTACAGAATATATGCTTCTATCTTTTCGGTTGGCACCGTATAGAATTGATCGGCCATCTCCTGAGTCACGGTCACACCACGTTTTTCAAGAAAGCGGATATCCAGATCTGCGACAAGCCGAAAGAAATCGGATTGTTCTCCATCCAGTACAGCAAGGGGTTCATAATCAGTGGTTTCTGCAGATCGCAATAAGCCATTAATGAAAAGCTTTCCGCCGGATTGGGTTACATATCCTGTAACAATCTGTTCTGCGTGCAAGGCCTTCTGTTTTTTGTCTGGAGAGAATGTCGCAAATTCGGCATCGAGCACACTGGTCGTGCTCAAATCGATCAAATTCAGATCGTCCACCAGACCCAGATTAGCGGAAAAGAATTCGGACGCAGCCAGGCCAAGTCCAGTCTCCTCGCCTTTTTCCTGAAAAGGCAACACACCCACACTGTTGGGTAGAATCACATTCTCCTGATCCAGATTGGCTTGCAGCACTTCGATGGTTGTTTCCTTCTTGGAAATCTCAGGCGCTGTTGTTTGCTGAATCTCACCCGGGGGATGAATGGCTGCACATCCCATGAGCAGTATCAGAAGCATTAGACTTGATACAATGCGTTTCATCCATTTCTCCTCAATATGTTTTTGCTGGATATTATTCAGGTTGATCGAACAAATCAGGATGACTATTCTTATATTCAGCTACTGCCGATTCCAATTCGGGATCAGCAGAGACTGCTTTTTGAAATCGGGATTCGGCATCCTTTAAAAATTTGCTTCCCTTCTTCTCATTACCATCCTGATTGGCCACAATGGCCTGTTCAGCCAAATCCCGGCCTTTCAGATAATTCTCAAGTCCCTTCTTTGAAATGGAGGTAACTTCCTCGGTTCCCAATCCATATCGTTCGACCAGCACAGAGCTCAGCCCATCCATAAAGTTCAGGCCCGCTTCCAGCGCGAGCACATCCGGTTTTGAAAGCGATCCCTTGGCTTTTATTACTTTCAGGATCAAGGTGGTTTCAATCTCGATGATTTTCATGGTCAGATAGGTTTGGTGTGCGACCTTGGTCACGGTTCCAAAAATTGCCAGATCCGCACCTTGCATCTTGCCGATCTCAATCACATTGCCCTGGGTCAATCCGCTTTGTTGCAGTTTGATTTCATCCATTAATTCACGGATATGTTGTCGATCAACTACACTAAAATATCCTGTACTCACGAACTGTCCTGCAAAAAGATCATAGAAAAGATCGTTCAGTTCAGAGATCGCCTGCTTCTCCTCAATATTCGTGGATGCGAAATGAAATGGAAATATTGTGACTGTTTTTTGGTCTGGAAGTTCCTGACCATTTAGGGTCATTCTGAATAGTAATAAAAGAAGGATTGCAAATGAGTTATTTCTGCCAAACATGGCTTGACCTCATTGAAATAGGATAGGAAATTGAAATGTCTTGATTCTTTAGAATATAGAAAGTGTAACAATGGATCGCAACAAAAAATTACACTTGCGGATCTTTTAATAGAATTTTAATGGTGATCGTGGATATTCCAGTCATTTAAATTCACAAAATTATCTTAATTTTAAAAAAGCCCCAAGACTCGTTCGTCTCGGGGCTTCCTATAAAATTGATAACTATGATTATTAACTATCGTCTCTTCCAATGTCCCTTCACCCATTTTCCATTCCGATTTCGATGTCCAGATACCCAGACATGATTCTGCTTCGAATTGGATCGCCACTGTCCGGCAACCCATACTCCTTTCACATTTGTATAACCGTGTACCCAGCTTTGTCCCTTTGGAGCTGGACCGGTCGGTTTCCAGTAATCGGCAACCCATATGCCACTTGTATTCCTGTTACCAGCCACCCAGATATATCCGGGGCGTGTTTTCAAGCGCCAATGCCCGGGAACGACGGTGCCATCATTTATAGAGTGCGGTTTCACCCACACATAATTCGGACCTGGTTTTAGTGGGATATCTGCATGCACTACTTCGATTGGGATAAATGTAAGCACCCACAATCCGATTATCAGAGAAACAAAAATTCGCGTTTTCATAACCAGCCTCCTTTTGCGTCTGGATTATTTCTGATGAGCATTCATTATCAGTAAACGCATTCGGATTGATATTATTGTGTCCTTATTACTGAATGAAGATACAAATGGCTTATAACCTTGGATTGCTTGTGAGAAGCCACCACTTATTTCCATTTACTCATCTCCAGTGAACATCTTCTCGTCTATTGATAGCAATCGATACAACACTTACACAAAATAAAATCTCCTTGACTTTCTTGCTCAGCCTACTTACTTTTTCACTGTAATTTCAGAAAAAAATATCATCTTTCTATGGACCTCCAAACGGTTCAATTGATTTGCATTCAGAAGAGACTAATAGTTAACAATGCACATATCGTCAAACTTTCATACTATCATCTTCTTTTTAGGAGCCATCCAGGGATTTTTTCTTGTGTGGTTTCTTTTCCAAAAACGAGATAATAAATATGCGAATCGTTTTTTAGCATTTTTAATGTTCTTTTACTCGTTGTATGTTTTCCGATATGCATTACATGAGATCAATGTCTATAACAAATATCCCTATCTCTATAGTTTGTTTATTGGATTTCCTTATTTGTTTGGTCCATTACATTATTTTTATGCGAAGTTTTTAGTTTCGCCTCATATGAAATTCTCCAAAAGACAAGGATTACATTTTCTCCCATTTTTAATCGAACGTATCTATTATAGTATTCTTTTTTTTAAACCCAGAGAAGAAATTCTCAATTTCATCAATAGAACATCAAGCCAAAATAATTCCCTCATCCCCATTTTACTCCTGTGTGGCGTCATCATTTCAGGCTTGACATACATGACACTCACATTTGTTCTACTCTGGCGATATGCAAAACATAAAAAAGAATTCTTCTCTACATTGGATAGAATCAATCTCTATTGGCTGAGAAACATTACAGTTCTGACTTTCCTGGTATGGTTGACTGTATTGTTTTTGCATGCATCCCCATTGTTTGGTGGGATGATCTTGTCTCCTGAAATCATTGCGCTTGCCACCTCGATCCTTGTATATATCATGGGATATATGGGTTTAAAGCAGCCAGAAATTTTTTCTATGAATTTTATTTCAAATCTACCGAATGGAGATTTGGAAAACGGATCTCTCGAACTTATTCACTCAGATGTTAAAAAATATGAGAAATCAGGATTATCATCGGAAAAGGCAAAAAGAGTGTTGCAGGATTTGGTTGGTCTGATGGAAAAAGAAAAGCCCTTTACAGATGCGAACCTGACTTTGCATGAACTTTCAGAAAAATTAGTCATCTCCGGACACAATCTTTCAGAAGTAATCAACACGCAGCTTAAGCAAAATTTTTTCGATTTCATCAATCATTATCGTGTGGAAGAAGTGAAAAAGACGTTGGCTGATCCTGCTAAACAACATTACACGCTTCTGTCTATTGCATACGATGCCGGATTTAATTCAAAATCTTCCTTCAATTCAATATTCAAAAAGCATACGAATATGACACCCTCCCAGTTCAAGTTGAAACTTGAGTCCAGAACCTCTTAGTTATTGCCCAAAATTCCCTCGTAAAATTGAAAAATCAATAGTTCCTTCTTGTAGATGGATTTATCGATTGAGTATCTTCCCATTGGATTGGACGTCCAAACCCATTGGGCTGGTCGACTAATTTGAATCTTTGTCCCATATTGCCCTCGTAAGAAAGTATAAGTCAAATGTCCGAGGAAAAAGTGACTAAAAAATTGATGACATATTTGAAGGTGATGATGCTGAAAAGGATTGTTTCGATTCTAATCATTTTTTCTCATTTTTTTGAAGTAATCACAAACAGAATTAAAATTTACATTCAAAACCAATTGACACATTAATCTATGAAGGAGAAATTGTGATGAAAGCTTTTAAAATGACTCGCAGAATATTCCCGACCGTCATGTGTTGTATCATTTTGGGAATGACTACTCATCTCATTGCTCAGGAGATCATTGGTTTGTCTTATGGCTATGAAATGTTTCCATCAGTCGAATTGGTTGATCCCATTACCGAGGCTCCTGACTTGAAAATTCAAGCCAATGCCTGGACCGTTGGGGCTGCTCTTCCTTTGTCTTTTTCAGAGGGAAGAATAATTGTGATGAATCAGTTCAATTATAAACGAACTGATTTAAAGTATGAAAATTTACCGGAGAATTCCGCTGAGATCGGACAGATGCAATCCTATTCGCTAACCTGTTTCATGATCGATTCACTTTCAGAAAAATGGAAAATGGTTGCAGTCCTGACTCCGGGATTCGCTTCTGATTTTGAAGGGGATCTGGTAACCGAGGATTTCACATTCGGTGCTGTGTTTGGTTTTATTCGTACAATAAAATCCAATTTTGATCTTGGTTTTGGCATCGCCTACATGCCTGATTTTGGTGAACCGCTTCCCATGCCTTTTCTTTATCTGGATTGGATGATTTCACAAAAGATGAAACTGAACGGACTGGTCCCTACAAATTTACTCCTTTCCTATTCTGTACATCCTAAACTTGATCTAGGATTTTCCTTTAAGGTTGAAGGAAACCGATATCATGGCGATCCCAATAAATTTGGAGAAGCTGTTCCATATATGAAATATTCTGAGGGTACATTGAGTCCGATGATGCAAATCCATTTAACACCATGGTTCCATTTAATGCTTGAGGGAGGGTATGCAGCTTATCGCAATTTTGAATTCTTTAGTGGAGACAACAAAGTACAATCCCTGGATTTAAAACAAACGATGTATGTTCGAGGGAAAATCGTTCTGGGTATATAGAGAATTGTTCGATGAGATTTAGAGTAATGATTCAATTTTATAGGAGAACTTAGAGATGATTAGTCGAAAAAAAACAAGTTGGATTATGGTGGGAGTTTGTTTGTGTCTAAACTCCGCGCAAACACAAACCATTATTCTGGATGATTTTCTGAGCGGATTAATTCAAAACCATCCGGTTTTTGAGAAGGAGAAGCTGACTCCACAAATCCATCAAGAAGAACAGACCAGCTATCGCGGTACGGAAGACTGGAATATATCTGCTTTGTTAAATTACAGCCACGAAGAACCTATGATTGCCATTGCAGGACCTGAACAAACAGATGCCGTCAATGTCATTGGAGGTGTCGATCGTCTTTTCTGGGCGACCGGCGGAAGGCTCTCAGCATCATTCAGTTCCAGTAAAGCCAATATCGAATTGGATCCCCAGTTTGGTTTTCCTGAATCCTTTTATATGAATCAGGTCTCAATAGCCTATTCCCATCCCTTATTACGGAATCGGAAAGGGTATCTAAATCAGCTCCAATACAATCTAAAACAATTTGATATCGATTTCACCGAAATCCAAACAAAAGAAAACATGGAAGATTTTCTGAAATCGTCTGCTGCCAAGTTTCTGGATTGGGTGTTCTTGAATGAACAGAAAATCATTGTTGTGAACCGCCTGAAATTGAGTAAAGAAGAGCTGGAGCGTACTCAACGAAAACGGGAAGCGAATCTAGTGGACCAGGTGGATGTAATTCGGGCTGAAGATGCTGTGAGATCATGGAAACAGAATTTGGTACTGGTCGAATCGCGATGGCAGGCTCTTCAGGCGGAACTTTCTGTGGTATCACAGAACACTGAACTTCTCAATACTGCGCCCAAATACGACCTCTATGCCATTCAAAACCAGGGACCATTGGAAGATGCAGTAAAACAACTTAAAGAAGAATCCCGTATTCTACAGATCCTCGACATCCGCCTCAGACAGTTAGAATATGCTCAGACAGGATATGAGGAGACAGGCAAATCGGATTTATCGCTCGTTGCTGAGTTTAATATTAAAAAGTTTGATGAAGAACTGGCCAAATCTTTGGGAATGGATAAGCCGGATGCTCTGATCGGATTACAATATTCTTTCCCGGTTCAAAACAGAACAGCAAAGCATAAAATCGTAAAAACCCAGCTTCAAACCACACAATTACAAAAACAGCAAGAAGAGATTACCCTCACATTGGAATCTGCATTAACAAACCTGCACATTCAGATCAGTGAGTTGGAGAATGTGCTGAAGCTCAATCAAGAGCAGATTGAATCCGCCAAAGAGCGTACCGAAGAGGAACTCAAGCTCTATAATCAAGGTCGCGGCGATCTGACGTTTGTCATCCTCAGTCGGGACAATGAAGACAATGCCAAGAACACTTATGCAACGAATGCCCTCACCTATCATAAACTGACTTTGGAATTCGAGGCTTTGATGGATCAGTTGTATGAGTGAGTTGATTGTAGATAAAACAATCAAATGCTATCATATGCTGTGCAATAGATGGAGGATTTTCTAATGAAATCATTTTTTCGGTTCTTTGCTGAGCGACATATTCTGGCGACACTCATCACTGTGATGATTATCATTTTGGGTGTGACGACATTGTTAACTATCAAGCGAGATATCTATCCACAGGTTGATTTCGGAACGATGACCATTATGACCCGTTATCCTGGTGCCTCACCCGAAGATGTGGAGCTCAATGTCACAAACAAACTTGAGGCAGAACTTAAAAGTGTCACGGGGATTGAAAACTTCACATCCATATCTATGGAAAACATCTCGCTGATTCAGGTGATTATCAATATAGATACCAAGGACCAGGACAAAATTAAAACGGAGATTAGGGAAGCGGTGAGCCGTGTAACCGATTTTCCGCCGGAAGTCACGGACTCTCCAAAAGTCACCGAACTTAGCTCCAATTCTCATAATTCAATTATTCAAGTAGGCCTTTCAGGAGAATTGCCATACAGAGAATTGCGGGAATTGGCCAGGTTGTTCGAGAAAAAATTAAAAAATGTATCCGGAGTGTCAAGGCTTAGCCGTGCAGGCTATCGATCTCGTGAAATTAAGGTTGAAGTCTCTCCTGGTAAAATGGGGAACTTTCAGATCCCCATCCGGGAGATTATTGCGGCTGTTCAGCAGCGCAACATCCGTGGTACAACAGGCTCCTTTGAATCCTACACAAGTGAGAAAAACCTAGTCACACTTGCCCAGTTTCAGGATCCAACTGAAGTAGGTGATGTGATTGTTCGCTCCTCCTTCGATGGTCCACTGGTTCGTGTTAAGGATCTCGCCATAGTAAATGATGATTTTGAAGATGCGCGGGTGCTTTCGCGCATGAACGGCAAAACAGCCATCTCATTTTTAGTGTACATGGCAGAGTCAGCGGATGTGATCCGCACCACAGATGCAGTCAAAGAGCTGATAGAAAAAGAGCGAAAAAATCTGCCTGAGGGAGTAGAGATTATTTATTCCAATGATCTTTCTCCTATTGTCCGGGATAGTTTTGATGTCGTGTTGAACAACGGTTGGATTGGTCTGGTGCTACTTGTCCTAATTCTGCCTGTTTTTCTAAATCTCCGAACATCCTTTTGGGTTGCAATGGGAATCCCTGTTGCGTTTCTGGGGACGATTTTTCTGTTGCCCATGTTTGGAATGTATCTGGACACCATCACACTCAGTGGAATGATCTTGGTCATCGGCATTATTGTGGATGATGCCATTATCATCTCCGAAAACATCACGCGGCGCCGGGAAATGGGCGATTCCCATATCGATGCGGCAGTCAACGGTATTCATGAAGTATTTCGTCCTGTACTCACGACCGTATTGACGACTTTTCTTGTGTTTGCACCGATGTTTTTTATGCCCGGTGTTTTCGGCAAGTACATTGTTCCTATCCCGTTAGCAATCAGTCTTGCCCTGTTCATTTCTCTAATAGAGGCCATGATTGTCCTTCCAGCACACATGGCCAGCACCATGAAACATATCTCTGTGAAATCAACAGGTCGTAACTGGTTTCGCAAAATAAGCGAAAAATACGGCCGTCTTGTTTTCCGCTTTCTAAAAGGAAGATATATCCTCGTCCTGATATTTGTCATATTTTTAGGTGGATCCTTCTGGTATGCTGGCAGCTACATGAAGTTTATTCTCTTCCCATCCGAGACTGCAGGTCATTTTTATGTCGGATATGAACTGCCCATCGGCACACCCCTTCTGATAACGGCAGATAAAATCGAGGCCATTGAAAACTTTGTGGCCGAATTGCCGGAGGAAGAACTCTCCTCGTTCACCACGCGTATTGGAACCAATCCATTCATCAACGCTGAAACAGAAAACTATGCCTACTTATCTGTCAACCTGACACCATATAATCAACGATCAAGAACTGCGGAAAAGATTGTCGAAGCGCTAAGAGAGAAAACCAAGCCCTTGGAAGAACAAGGAGAAGTGATTTATCTGATTACCTCTGGGGGTCCGCCGGTCGGCAAGCCCATCAGCCTGCGTCTCGTGGGATCCGATGACGGTTTTAGAACCACCTTCGCTGATTCGGTGGAAGCTTATCTGGCAAATATCGAAGGTGTGAAAGACATCACAAGGGATGACAAACAAGGCAAGGATCAGGTTGAGATTCAGATCCGATATGACCGTCTGGCACGCATGGGCCTGACTGTGGCTGATGTTGCCCAGAATGTGCGAATCGCCTATGATGGAGAAATAGTCACCAGTGTTCGCTACGGAGATGAAGATGTCAATTTCCGAGTCATGGTAGAAGAGAAGGCGCGTAAACGTCTTGATTATTTAAAAGAGGTCCTAATTCCCAATCGTCAAGGCAGATTGATTCCTCTAAAGGAAGTGGCATCCCTTGAGATAGGGCCCGGACAATCTGACTACCGTCATTATGATGGAGAAAGAACTGTGACCATCGAAGCGGATCTCAATCAGGATATTGCCACTCCATTGGAGGTCACGGATAAAGTTCTGACCCATTTCGACATGGACAGGGACTGGCCAGGTATACAGCTCGGTTTAGGTGGCGAAATCTTTGAAACCGAGCAATCAATGGCAGGATTGTTTCAGACACTCATCGTGGCCGTGGTTGGGATTTATTTTTTGCTCGTCCTTCTATTTAATTCGATGACTCAACCCTTCCTTGTCATGGCTGCCATTCCCTTTGGTATCACTGGGGTGATCATGGCATTTGGATTTCATGGAGAACCCCTCAGCTTTATGGGAATCATGGGCATCATCGGCCTCTCTGGTGTTGTTGTCAATGATTCTCTCGTTTTGGTCAATCATTTAAATGAAAAGAGAGCAGAGAATCCGGAAAAGAATATCAGAGACTTGGTTGCTAAAGGAACAGCCACACGTTTGCGTGCAATCGTGATGACGACATTGACGACGGTTGTGGCACTCCTGCCATTGGCATATGGTATCGGTGGATCTGCCTTGTTTATGGCACCCATGGCTCTGGCCCTGGGTTGGGGACTTCTTTTTGCCACGCCGCTGACACTCGTTCTGGTGCCTTGTTTGTACATGATCGGACAGGATATCGGCAAGCTACTAAAACGGAAAAAATAAATCTAATATAAAATGTAGTTATCCATCATTTAACAGCCTGATTGCATGATGCAGTCGGGCTGTTTTTTATTTCCTTACCTCTCTTATTAAGTCTCTTGGCTTTTTTAAACCTTTCCCCCATTCGTGTGTCTAAATAAGGAATCACAAAACCAATGGAGGAAAAATGCAGATAAAAACAAATTGGACTATACTGATCGGAGTACTCATCCTGCTTCCAACCATACTTGGAATTTCTGGAGACAAACCTCAGCCTGTGCTCTCATTACGCAAAATATTCATGACACCGGAATGGTATCAGGAGCAGGCTGAACTTTGGGAGAAGGAAGTGCAGGCGCATCCGGACAATGCCAATGCGTGGTATAATTACTATCAGGCAAACCGATATAACCTGATGTTTGACAAAGAAAAGACCTATAAAGATGTCAAAGCCAAAAACCTTGAACTCGTTCAGGCGATGGAGAAGTCAGTTCCGAACAGTTACGAATATAACCTGATGATGGGAGATGGAGCCAACAGTACATTAAAGGATTTAAATGAAGAAATCCGTTATCTGGAAAAAGCCCATGCGCTCAATCCTGATGCGCCCCTTACCTACTATAGTCTGATCTCCTCATATGAACGTTTAGGTCAGAGTGAAAAGATGAAAGTCTCCTGTGAGAAACTCTACGCCAGTGAGGATTATGCCCCAAGCCTGTATGAGTACAATTATAACGTGCTTGTCTCTGTGGAGAAAGATGGAATCCTTTTCTCGAATGGGGACAATGACACCTATCCAATCTGGGTACTTCAGCATGTTAAAGAAATCCGGCCAGATGTGATCCTTCTTAATCTCAGTATGATCCAGGATTTGCCTTATCTGAAAGTAAAGATGAAAGAGATCGGTGTGAAACTGAACCTGGATAAGTTCGACCTGAATGAAATTCTCAATACAATTCGATCTCAGTCTCCGGATCGCAAAATCTATTTCGCACTCACGGTTGCGGATAACTATATCAAAGATTTCAAGGATAAGCTATTTTGTACGGGTTTGGTCAATCAGTACACCAAATCGCGTTTCGACAATGTGGCCATGGTGCGGAAGAATTTTGAAACACAGTATCGGCTTGACTATCTGACGGTTGGATGGTATGATGAAAATCGTATAGAAACCGAAATAATGAACAAATATCTGCACATGAATTACACTCCGGGGTTGAACATGCTGATTGATCATTATGAGACAAGTGGTGAGACGTATAAAGCGGAACCTTGGCAAACTCTACATGATTTGATTGTCAGACGGGCCGGACAATAGGGAACTGATTTCAGGATGTACAGCGTATACAATACAGTGCCCAATCTGAATTTTGGAATAACATGACAAACACCCAAAGTCCCATTGTTTCTGAAACGGACGAAACACTCGTTGGCCGAATCGCACAAAGCGATACCCTGGCATTTGATGAGATCTATCGCCGGTACAGCAACAGGCTGCTCCACTATTTCTATCGCATGCTCGGTGGTAATGAATCCCTGGCACAAGATTTACTCCAGGAAACCTGTATCAGGCTCATTGAAAAAGCTTACACATTCAGAGAGGATGGCAAATTCAGTACTTGGCTTTTCACAATCGCACACAATCTCTGTTTGAATACCTTTCGAGCCAACAAGAAATTTGGAGGATCAGTAACCGACCACTCCGGAAGTGACACATTGAAGGAGTATCCAGCATGGGACGACCAAATCGATCACGACCGATTCATGCGATCTTTGCACAAAGAACTTGTCGGAATTGATGAGAAAAAGCGATCCGTTTTTCTGCTTCGTTTCCAGGAACATCACTCCATTCGTGAGATCAGCAAAATCATGGATTGTCCGGAAGGCACTGTCAAATCTAGGCTGTTTCATACCACAAGATATCTTTCTGGCCGTTTGCGGGATTATAAAGAAATTTAAAAGAGGCATATCATGTCAACCCATTCTCAAAAAGACGATTGCACAAAAGTACAGGATCTCATTCTCCAAACTACCGAACAAAACTGGACGGACACGGACAAACGGTGCATCGCTGAACACTTAAAGGAGTGTGCTTCCTGCCAATACTTGCTTCAGTCCATTTCTGTATTCGAACAAGAGTTGGATCCCGAAACGCATCCTGAAACCAAACCACTTCCACACATCCGTGTGAATGCCATCCGGCACATGAAGAGGAAAAAAAACTGCACTGGAAATGCCGGAATCCTGCAGAGGCTGTTCGGCTGGAAAGTCCCGGCATATCAGGCAGCCGTGGCATTTTTTATTTTATTTGTGTCGATTTCCATCATCAATGCCCATAAAGGGGTGGTGCGAACCGAAGGAATCAGTGCATCAAAATGGATAAGTTACAGACAGCAATCCAGAGATTATGAGGCCACAACACCCGAATATGCAGACTCCAGCCAGATCGGCCGAAATGTGCTGGAAGACAGCCTCCTCTTCCGATCACTCATGCAATCAGATTATAGGCACGAAATTCAGAAAATCGATTCGGTGCTGGCCTCAGGAGTATAGCCTCACCTTTCTAGTAAAAATGGACAATATTTTGCCCCCTGTTAAGGGAAACCGCAGGGGGTTCCCTAACTCACCCTACCGTGAACATCCCATTCAATCCCACCCCATATCTATTGCAATTCCTGGTTGGATTCTTTATATTCCTCAAAAGCATAACAAATCTACATCTGAAAATTCAACAAGTGCGCTGCAATCCGTTGGCTTCTTAATCAAGGCCGACCAGTATCACCAGTCTGAAATTTTATTTTTCTTTCTGTAACTCAACGATGGAGGAAAGTGATGGATCCGATTGTTGGCGCCGTGAAAGGACACGACAAGCATGAGTCGCTGGATATCTTGCTTGAAATGACTGAATTCAATAGCACCCTGAGCGAAGCGTATAAAAAATCGAAAAGACCCAAACAGGATTTCAGGGTGGTTATCAAACCCAATATGATGGTCTTTGTCACGCACGAAGCGGAACAAGCGGTTGTAACCGATCCGAAGCTGGTAGAGCACCTTGTGGATCATATCATCGAGCTAGGATTCACCCATATCACCCTGTGCGAGGCCCAGCATGATGTGGGCAGGATGTTCAAGAATCACAACGTGCAATTCGTTTCGGAACAGATCGGATACAAACCTGATGGCCGGTACTGGATCGCGGACTTGACTCTGGAAAAAGAGACCTTTCACTACCGATATGTGGGTAAAAACGGTGGGGAGAAAACATGGAAAGACACCGTGGGCCGCACATGGCGTGACGCGGATTTCCGAATTTCATTTGCCAAATGCAAAACCCACGAACATGATTATATGACGTTGGCAGTTGAAATATTTACGGTTGTTTTCCGAATCCCTCAAAAGTCTGCCGGTATCACATCAAGTATGAGGTGGAGGATGTCACGGCCCGGTCTCTGCGCAACTTCCCGATTCATTTTGCGTTTGTGGATGCATGGATCGCATCGGATGGATTTCAGGGATACAAGATCGGCCATTCCCAGCCGCTTCAAATGCTGTTCGGCGGGCCGGATGCCATTGCTGTGGATATGGAGATTTTCAAGCGCGCGGGCGTGGACTGGCAGAAATCTCAGATTTTAGACCGATGCATCAAACAGGTGCACGATGGATCAGCGCCAGGGTATCGTGTTATGGGAGACGTAAACACCAAATTTGCGGATCTGACAGACTGGCAGAATATCAAGGACGAAACGGTCAGGGACATTGACATTTTCGAAGAGGTGTATGTGGCCTGGGGCATCATCAATATGACGCCGGTTGTCAAACATTTTGATTACACGCTCTTCCCTCCAAAAAATATGATTTATAAATTCGGGGTCTGGTTCACAAAAAAAATGTATGCTGTGCTCAAGGCAACCAGCCTGATCAAAAAATGGTACAGACGGCGAATGAGTCCCGATGAGATGAAAAGAATCGAGGATGGCGAATTCGATTCGTCTGCTATTCTGGCCATCGTCTGGGCATCCTTAAAAAAGCTTGGGGATAAAGCCGCCATCATCATGTGGACAAGCATCCTCTTTCTCATGATCTGGGGATTGCACGGCAACATGGAGATTCTGCATGGCCTGCTGGATAAACCGTTCGGCGAGGACTGGACGCAAAAAATCACATTTGGATTGGCCTGGGGCGAGCAGCTTGTATCCTTTGTGGTGGGATTTATTCTCGCGGTGGCCCTCCCCTGCCTGATCATCAAAATCCGGTTTAAGGAAAGTTTGAAGGATTACGGTCTTGGGCTCCCCAAGAAGGAGGATTATAAAAAATCGTGGGTGGCCTTCGCGAGTTTATTCGGATTCACATCTCTCTTTATATTCGCCGCATCATTTAATGGCGAGATGCAGGCTGAATACCCGTTGTTCGGAGATACCATTACGTCCTGGAGCGGATTTCTGATTTACGAATTGGTCTATTTGCTCTTTTTCATCTCAATTGAATTCGCGTTTCGGGGTTATTTATTATTTGGATTGCATCGGATAAAAATGGATGGACATACGGTTCCTCCGGTTTTGCGTTTCGGCGTCTATGCCATTCTCATTCAAATGCTTGCATACACGACCTGGCATTACGGCAAACCACCACTTGAAATGGGCGGCACAATTGCATGGGGCATTGCCGCAGCGGCCATTGCCTTGCGCATCCGGTCGCTCTGGCCCATCATCATCGCGCATTGGCTGTACAATGTGTTGCTGGATCTCTTGATTTGGAAGGACATCCCGCAGAAGTTGAGTGGAAATTAAAGAGAGATTGTCATTCTGCCTGTCCCGATTTCTTTTCGGGGATCCCGTCTTGGCGGGAGAAGAATCTAATAGTCTCAAAGTGCCACGTACCCCGCTCAAGTGGGATGCGTGGCACTTTCCGCATTACATTTATACTACTCAGATCCTTCAGTCACTTCGCTCCCTCTGGATGACAAAATCGGATCATTCCCTTGTCAAATGCCGATACTTAATCCGGTGAGGCTGATCCGCATCCGCGCCCAGACGCTTCTTACGATTTTCTTCATATTCAGAATAATTCCCCTCGAACCACACCACCCGGCTGTCTCCTTCAAACGCAAGAATATGAGTCGCAATCCGGTCGAGGAACCACCGGTCATGGCTGATGACCACTGCGCATCCGCCAAAATTTTCCAAGCCTTCCTCCAAAGCCCGCATGGTGTTCACATCCAGATTATTGGTGGGCTCATCAAGAAGGATCACATTTGCGCCGGATTTTAAAACACGCGCCAGATGCACCCGATTGCGTTCACCGCCCGATAGCGTGGACAATGTCTTTTGCTGGTCCGATCCGGAAAAATTAAACCGCGCCACATACGCCCGTGAGTTTACTTCCCGAGTGCCAAGCTGGATTGTATCCTTGCCATCGGAAATCACCTCCCAAATGGTCTTCTCCGGATCCAGGGCGCGTTCTTGTTCTGCGTATGCCAACTTTACTGTATCGCCCACGTGTATAGATCCTTCATCTGGTTTTTCTTCATTGGTAATCATTCTAAACAGAGTGGTTTTACCCGCGCCGTTAGGGCCGATAATGCCAACAATCCCTCCGGGAGGCAGAGAAAAAGTCATGTCCTCGACAAGGATATTATCCTCGTAACTTTTACGAACACCCTCTGCCTGAATGACAATATTACCCAGCCTCGGACCGGGCGGAATGAAAATCTCCATATCCTGCGCCCGTTTCACATTCTCCTCAGACAGCAGCTTTTCATACGCGTTTATCCTGGCTTTGCCTTTGGTCTGCTTGGCCTTGGGCGACATATTGATCCAGTCCAGCTCGCGCTGCAGGGTCTTTTGCCGGGTAGACTCGGATTTCTCTTCATGGGAAAGACGTATCCTTTTCTGCTCCAGCCAGGAAGAATAATTGCCTTTCCACGGGATGCCTTTGCCGTAATCCAGTTCAAGAATCCATCCTGCCACATGATCGAGAAAGTAGCGGTCATGCGTCACCGCGATGACTGTACCCGCATAACGCTGAAGATGTTGTTCCAGCCAGGCCACAGATACGGCATCCAGGTGATTGGTGGGTTCATCGAGTAGAAGGATGTCTGGTTTTTGAAGGAGCAGCCGGCACAGGGCCACGCGTCGTTTTTCCCCACCGGAAAGCACATCCACAACCGTATCGCTCGGAAGGCAGCGGAGCGCATCCATGGCCATTTCTAGTCGGGAGTCCAGATCCCACGCATTCGTGGCGTCGAGTTTCTCCTGCACATTGCCCTGTCGTTCAATCAGCTTGGTCATGGCATCCTCGTCCATGGGCTCAGCAAACTTTTCATTGATTTCGTCATATTCACGCAGCAAGTCCACAATGGGTTGTACACCTTGCTCTACAATCTGGCGTACGGTCTTGCCTGCTTCCAGCACCGGTTCCTGTTCCAGAAATCCAATCGTATGTCCGGGAGCGAGTGTGGTCTGACCGTTATATTCATGATCGATTCCCGCAAAGATACGGAGCAAACTGCTCTTGCCCGATCCATTCAACCCGATCACACCGATTTTTGCTCCATAAAAATAAGAAATGGAAATATCCACTAACACCTGTTTTTTATTATAAAACTTGCTGACTCTGTTCATCGAATAGATAATTTTATCCGGTTGCGTGTTCATATGACTTTCCAATCTTTTAAAATGCGGTGTTCCAAGTCACAATATAACCAAGATGAATGACTTTCTCAATATCAATTCATCGGTTCTTTATTCATTTATCTGTACTGGATGGGTGGGGAACGCCTTTTCGTGCATTAATCAGGCTCAGCAGAGATATAATAGATGAGGGGTGGATTTCTTTCCAGGTACGAGAAGGTGTTATCGAAGTACCTGGAAAGTTAGGTAGAGCGGAGCGGTGGACAACTTGTTGAATAAACCAAATAATCAATCTTATTAAAACGCATTCGAAAAGGCATGTTTCTTTTGGTCCTTTTCTTTGCACCAAAGAAAAGGACATCGAATCGAATCAAAGATCCACTCGGATTCTGTTATATTCCAGCCCCATTTTCCTTACATTATTTTAATTGTTCTCCAAACACCAAACAAATCAATGGACCATGAATAAATCCGGATCTTTCCTGATTCTCAAAAGCATCTCGACACTCCTCATCCTCTGCACCGCAGGCTGGATGTTTTCACAGTCGGCTCTCGACCCTATCTCATCCGCAATCTACACACAGATGAATGGAGAGAGATCCGCGTCAGATCAAATCGTTCTCGTCACTTTGGATGATATGGACATTGAATCTCTTGGCGGATGGCCCATCTCGCGTGACTACTACGCCTACATGATTCACGCGCTTTCCGCAAGCGGAGCTAAAACCATTGGCCTGGATTTTCTCTTCAATGACACGGATAGCCTCTTTTTAGAATACGATCAGGCATTAGCCGGATTCATTCGTTCCTCCGACCGGATCGTACTGCCTGCAATAGTCCAATCGGATGGAGAAATCCTTCTTCCCGCACTGTTGTTTCGCGAACATACGGCCCTCGGCTTTAGCAATCTTGGAGAGGAATCACCCGTTCATCATTCCCCATTATCCATTCCCCGTGACGACAGCCACTTATTTTCTTTCGGATTCGAGCTGGCCCGCCACTATCTCGATATCACCGAAAAGCCAATCGTAGAAGGGAATCGGATCATCCTGACCCAAACGGATGGGACATGCTTGTATATCCCTGTGGATGGAGAAGGGGATTTCCGGCCAAGCTATTTCGGAGGATTGAATCAGGTTAAAACAATCGGATTTGTCGAACTCCTTCAAACCTTCCAATCCGCGCCGGATTCGCTATATCTGAACGGAAAACTTGTCCTGGTCGCACCGACCGCGCAGACACTGCCTGTAATCAAACAGCTTCCAAAATTCGGCACCGTTCCCGGATCGCTCATCCATCTTACGGTTGCTGAAAATATCATTACAGGCAATCTGGTCCGGTCTGTTCCCAAAATTGTATTGTGGATAATCGGATCACTCATGACACTTTTTTTGCTATGGTCAATCTGGACGCGCCAATACTGGTCCTCCATTCTCCTTTTATCCGTCTTCTGTGTGAGTTGGCTCCTCCCCGGATTGCTGCTCTACACTTTCGCAACCATTCTGTTGCCTTTAACACCTTTTTTCTTCGCTTTATTCGGACTCATCTGTTTGACCAGTCTCTCCCTATTATCCCGCTATTCAGTACAAAAATCTCAAAATGTTTTTCTGGAACAGGAAATTGAACAGACCCGAACCGAGTTAAATCGGACACAATCTGAGAAACAGACATCTGAAGAGGAAAAAGATCAGGCCGTGCTCAGGCTCGAAAAGCATCTCCGCGATCTTGAGGCCATTCGTTTGCCGGATGTGTCAATGAATTCGAGATTCGGAGAAATCATTCACGCGCCCAATAGCCCGTTGGTGGAAATTCTGAAACAGGTACACACTGTCGGACCGAATACCATTGCTGTGCTCATTTTGGGTGAGACGGGTACGGGAAAAGAGCTCATCGCCCGCGCCATTCACAAAAGCAGCAAAAGGAATGACCGGGAATTTCTGGTTGTGAATTGCGGTGCGCTTTCTGAAAATTTATTAGAGAGTGAACTCTTCGGACATGAAAAAGGGAGCTTTACAGGTGCACACATCCGTCGCATCGGCCGTTTTGAACAGGCCCACGGCGGCACGCTCTTTTTAGATGAAATCTCCGAAACTTCCCCTGCGTTTCAAGCCCGGCTGCTTCGCGTGCTTCAGGAGGGCCTGTTCGAACGTGTGGGTGGGCAGCAGCCGATTCAGACAGATGTAAGGATCATCGCTGCCACCAACCGTGATTTGAAAGCGGAAGTAGACGCGAGTCGTTTTCGCGCTGATCTCTATTTCCGCTTGAATGGATTTCTAATTCAGCTGCCCCAGTTACAAGATCGTAAAATGGACATTCCCCTGCTGGTGCATCATTTCCTGGATCGCTATGCAAAGGATCAAATCCAGTCTTTATCCCAGGCGGCACTGGATCGCCTTCAAAAATACGATTGGCCCGGCAACGTGCGAGAACTGGAAAACTGCGTTCGACGAGCGGCCATTTTAGCTGCAAGCCGTGGCCATGATCAAATCTCTGTCGAAGATTTTTCGGATGAAATGGAGATGAAATCAGAGTCGGATGCTCCGGCTGTCTCATACCTGCCTCTGGAAGAGCAAATCCTGTCCATGCTTCGCTCATATAAATTCTCGCACTCAGCAATTACACAAACAGCGCATGCCTTAGGCAACCGTGACCGCGGTACCATTACCGAGTATTTCAGGGGAATTTGTTTTCAGATACTGGTTACAAATGAATTTAATCTAAAAGAAGCCGTAAATGAAATCGCAGGAACAGATGATCAAAAAATCATAGCACAAGTTGAAAATAAGTTTGGATCCTATCTGGAAAATGTATCTTCAATTACTCCTTCTGACTTGAATAAGGAATCTCTTCCCGCCACATTTCAGGGCTTGCCCAAACAGTTCCACACCTTCCTCAAACAGATCATTCAGCATAAAGATCGGATTGTCTGACAGGCTTAACAAGACTATCAATTAGATCTCTTTCATTGTCATTCTGAGTATCGTTTTGTCAGGATGAAGAATCTAATCGCTTTAATGTTTTTGCACAAATTATACTTACTCAGATCCTTCGTTCATTTCATTCACTCAGGATGACAACTGGGTTAAGGTTTATTCCTCGCCTTAAATAAAAAATAAAACAGCACACCCAACAGCACAGTACCAATCGCAATACTGGATTCAACCGGCCGTTCTAAAAAGGCCAGAATGAGAATCGCCAGGCCCACAGCAAGATAAATAAAAGAAGTAAAAGGATATCCCGGTATTTTCAGAACACTTTGTCCGGACCGGCGCAGTTTAAACACGCCCAGTACAGCCAGGAGCGGAAAAATCCCCAGAGAGAATCCCGGAGTGATCATCTCTTTCTTTCTGAAAGAATGACATCTAACAAAAACAACGGGCATAGGATTGAAACATATGCCAGAAAATCCCAGGGATCGAACGTCGCGTCATACAATTTTAAATATTGCGCGCCTTCAATGCTGAAGCATACGATAAGAAACAGGACCAATGTATGTTGAGGAGTAAAAAACCGAGTCCAGCCATTGTCTTTCGCTTCAGTATATCGGCCTCGAAATAGTATATAGTTCCACGCCGGACCCACCATGTCAAGCACATATCCCTTCCAAAAGGCCCCCCAATCGATCCAGATGCTTGCTAGGCCTGTTCCACACAGAACAGGCCTATATCCCAGTACGGGGCAAGGGCATTGTGCATGCTTTTCTGATGCGGTGTACGGTCTGATGCCATTCTGATCTAATGATCCTCCGATAATCCAATCATCAAAAGGGACAATCCCAAAACAATGCCTTTTCTTTAATTGGCTTAATTGTTCACTTTAACAAACCGGTGATTCCTGCTTTGCCATTGGTTTACTGTCAGTCCGACTACGATTCCGTGTTCATCCCGATTGAATTCAACGGACCGCATAAACCACCAGTCACTCCTGAAATTTTCTTTCCAGGCCGCAGTCAGATTGGCAGTACCGTGACGTCTGTGCTTGGCAACCAGCCTGCCATCTTCAATCGCGATGGTGTATCGGACGTCTAATTCTTCACAATAATAACTGCCTGTAAGGTCTTCAGATAAGGAAGACATGATAGGCGCCGGACCTTCTTCTACTTTGGGGCAGGTTCTTCCCAGAAAGGAGAACTCGGCTACATCGCCGGATTCATCCACATTAAATTTCAGGTTTTGATTCCAGGAAGCAAGCCTGAACTCGGTTTCTGAGATGGCTTGGATTTGGCATATCTCTTTATTCGTCTCAAGGGCCATGAGCTGATCTCCGTCACGGGAGATCGTGATATAAAAAGCTGGAAACACTTTATAGGTTCCGATGTACCGGTCAAGCAGTTCTTCAGCAATATGAATTTGCGGAGCTTCTTCAACAGGCTCTTTTATCTCCCGAACAGTCAGTTGATCACCCAGATATATGTCTGCCATATCAGTCATGGTTCTGTAAACATCCGTGTTGTAATTGTACAAGACTATCGCAGAAAAATGGTGCTCTGGAAAATACATGATATAAGTCAAAAAACCCGCACCACCACCCCCATGTCCGATGTTTGTCGCACCGCGGTGCTCGGTAATATCAAGCCCGCTGGCATAGGAGATCTGCTCTCCATTGTTCAACACGCCTTTTTGAAACATCAAATCAAACACTCCCTGCCCACCCACTTCATGTGTTTCCAGATTGATGACCCATTGGGTCATATCTTCGATTGTGCTGTAAAAACCACTGGGGCCAAGCATTGCATAATTATCGGAAGCCGCATGGAATTTACCATCCCTTCCGTTATTGTATCCATAAGCTTTGCCTGGAATCAGTTCCGTATAATCATCACGGATAAGGCTGCTTGTCATTTGAAGCGGCTCAAGAATATGGGTTTCTCCCCATGCCCGATAGGTTTCACCGGTCACCCGCTGCACCAGTTCCGCGAGTAAAACATATCCGGTGTTTGAATAGAGATGCTCGGATCCCGGCTCAAAGTTCAATCCTTTTTGATTCAGGGCGAAGGTCAGAAGATGATCATAAGTAATGACATCGTCCAGATTCCAGCCTGCCAGACATAAAGATCCCATGGTATCACGAAAACCGGCTGTGTGATTCAGCAAATGTCTGATTTTGATAGGATACCCGAAATCATACAGTTCAGGAATATACTTATGGATATCGTCATCAAGCGAAATCTTGCCCTGCTGAGCCAGCATGCACACGGCAAAGGCGGTGAACTGTTTGGATACCGAGGCCAGTTTAAACACAGTGGTTGATGTGATGGGCACGGCATGCTCAAGATTGGCCAGGCCGTAACAGCTCTTGAGAATCACGGTTCCGTCCCGAACAATGGCCAGCACTCCACCCGGTGCATCGGGATCTGCGTTTCTCTTGAATATGAAATCAGCAATTTCATTTCTTTCTGGCATCTTTATATCCGATTTCGCGCCGTTTTCTAGCAACCAATCTTGTATATCTATATTACCCCGCAGCTTTGCACAATGATACGCAGTTAATCCCGGCCCTGCCTGTGTGTTCACATCAACGCTATCGGGTATAAGCGATTTGATTTGTTCCAGATTCTGATCCCACGAAGCAAAGACCAGTTCTTCAGCCTGTGATTGGGTTTTTGCAAAGCAGGTGTTCTCTGACAGAGGTGCACTGATGAAAGTTAATAGTATAATTAAAAGCAGTGTCGCGGAATGAATTGAGAATTGGGATTGATTCTGGCTATTGCTGAACATCGCTTACTCCTTTTATATGAGTTGTTGAAGTGTAACCACTTTCAGGGTATAAGACAATAAAAATGTAAGAAAGGTTTACAGGGAATGGTAGTGATGGTCAATTGAATAATAAGTTCTAAATGAATATCGACTGATTGGATGAAGACTCCAATCTTTATACACTGATATCCGTCAGTTTTTCTTAGAGAACTTTGTATTGTCGTCTTTTAGACTTTTTGCTAAAGAAATAGACATTATTACAAACACGATTAGTAAGGGCAACGACACTAAAAGAGAAGCTGTCTTCAATGATTCGAAAGCTTTGGATTTAAAACCTTCCGAGTCAAGGTCGCCTATAAACATAAGGGATAGAGGCAGTAAAACGAGAGCAAAGGCCCAGAAAAGTCGGTGCCATTTTGTCGGAGATTGATTTATCTTTATCTTGCTGGAGGCGCAGGAGGCCATGGCATATGATGAGGAGTTGTAGGTCGTGGCCATAAAGATAATGCTTACGAGACAGAACAGAAAGAGCAGAAGCATACCAAAGGGCAGTGAAGAAATGACTGCGATGATAGCCGATGGAGCCCCATTCTGGGCAAGGATGTTAATGACCGGTACAATGTTGTTTATTTCAAGGTAAAGCGCATAATTCCCAAAGATTATAAAATACACGGCAGAACCAAAGCTGCCAAAAAATAAACTGCCGAGTATGACCTGCCGAATATTTCTGCCACGTGAAATTTCTGCAAGAAAAATTCCCATAAACGGTCCAACAGCGATCCACCATGCCCAGTAAAACACTGTCCAGTCTTCAACAAATCTGGATTCTGTAAGAGGATCTGTCCATGTGCCCATATGGATAAAATTCTGGAGCATAATACCGATACTGTTTGTGCCCATTTTCAGGATGAAAACGGTTGGACCAGTGACTAAAATAAAGAGCAGAATGAATAATGCCAAAGCCATATTCACATCAGCCAGTCTTTTTATTCCTTTTTCGATACCGACATAGACAGTGATGGCGAAGATTATTGTGACGATGCAGACCACAATCAGATTAAGGCCGAATGATCCTTCAATACCAAACAGTCGGCTGATACCGGCAGAGATCATTGGGGTGCCTAAGCCGATCGAGGTGCCGACTGATCCGATCATCCCGAACATAAAAGTAATATCAATCATCCTGCCTAAGGTACCTTCAGCACGACTGCCGATAAGGCCGTAGCAGGAGGTGCTGAGTCGCATGTAAGGAATCTTTTTTATGTAGTAAAAGTATCCAATTGCCACAGCCGGCAATGCATAAAATGCCCAGCCGATTACCCCCCAATGGAACATGCCGTAAGTCGCAGCCCATTCTATGGCCTGATCAGAACCCGCTTCCAATCCAAAAGGTGGCGAGGTGTAATAATAAGCCCACTCTATTGTTCCAAAATACAAGATACCGGTTGCTACGCCGGCACAGAAGAGCATGCTAACCCAACTGTACAGGGAGAATCTAGGTTTTTCGTTCTCGAATCCGAGCACTACACTGCCATGTCGGCTGAATGAAAGCCAGAAAAGAAATCCCAGACAACCGATGCCAGTCCAGATATAAATGACACCCAACTGAGAGGTCATGAAATAAAATATTCTGTTTACGATTTCTGTACTTTTGTAGGGAAACAGAACCAGTGGGATACAGACCGCAACGATAACCAGTATGGATGATGTAAATATGATTCGATCAATTTTTACTTTTTCCATGTGCCTCCTTCTTCCGGATTAGTATCATTTGCCGAAATGTCTGGCATATTTAAAATAAGCATCGATATTTTCAACTGGAGTTCCTTCCCGCATAGAATCACTGGTTCCGAGAATGAAAGATCCGTCTTTGCCACCAATGTAACAGGCCTGTTCGACTGTTTTCCGTATATCTTCGACACTTCCTCTGTGAATGACGTAAATAAGATCGGTATACCCCATAAGGGTTATATTCCCACTGCAAATTTCTTTGGCCTTTTCAAGGTTCATGTCTCCAACCGGAGGTGGCGTGCAGGTCTCAAGCACATCCACGTCTGCTTCGAGGAGCATCTCAAGAATTCCCATATTCTTGCCGTCATCATAGTAATCAACAATGCCATCATAGTTGTGAATGAGCTTGACATGGTCCCTGATCATGGGCAGAAACCACTCACGGAACATCTCGGGAGACCAGCCTACAGAGAGTGAATGAGCATACCACGAGGAATGGAAATATCGAACCCCATGTTCGAGGAGGGCTTTGGTCTGAGCCTGCAGATTCTGGAAAAAGAGGTCAACGAGTTGGATAATGAATTCGCGGTCTACTAAATAGTTAATCATCAGATCCTCATGAGACATAACCATATCAGCCTGATAGCCGATTGGGCCATAAACACAAAGCCTCGTAACGGCCTCATGACCGGCTACATGTTCCCACCCATGGTACTCATCGGCAAAAGATATGTTGACCGGAGGCATAAGGTATTTTAATTTCGGCAAATCATCGCGGGTTTTTACTATGTACTCTGTATGAACGGGATCCGGCGCCATACCATATTGAGTGCGTCCCGGATTGGGTACAATCTGAATCTCATGAAGATCACCTTCTGGGGTGTGGATGGTTCGGTCCACACTTCTTTTGGGGCCCAGATCGGTTACTTTGATTTCGACTTCAACACCATCGGCAAAACGGAATGTTCCGAAAGGACTGACCAGCGGAAGATCCTGGCCATCTAGAGTAATGAATGGATCAAAGTCATATGTTTTCTTGAGTCTGAGGATGTTCTGCGGAGAGGCAGATCCGCAATGATAATGTGCGGCATATCCGAGTCGGGGTGAAACCGGAATGATATCCACCGGCTGCTGTTTTGATGCGGCAAGCAGTCGCTGACGCGTTGTCATGGATTTAATTTATTGCCTCCTTTGGATGTCACCTTCAGGATAATTCAAACCTCCAAGATTTTTCTCGCCCCCGGATTGGAAATCCAGAGTGATCAGAGAGCTTATGAGGCATCATTTCCTTTTTAAATCTCCAGGGGTATTCCCCTGGACGCTATAATCATTTCAATAAAGTTGTTTTTTTTGTTAAAAATGTTGAATTTGCTTCTAGAACCAAAAAGTACATGCCGCTTGGTAAATCTTTCGCACCCCAGTTTACGTTAAATGTTCCAGCATCCATATCTCGATTGACCAGCTCTGTAACTTTCTGGCCATAAATATTATAGGCATCAAGTCTAACCTCTGAGTTGCTTTTTAGATGCAAAGCCACTGTCGTTGATTGATTGAATGGATTGGGATATACTTGTATTTCATCCTTGGCCTGTTTAAGAGAACCAGTTGTTTTATCACCACCCACTCCAGTAACTTCCGGATCAATATTGCTCATGCTGACAGCGTCAAATTCTACCGTACCGGTAACTGCTTGCAGTGTATTGAACAGAATCCATATCCCGGCCGGAGCGACGGCAGAGGCCGTATAGGTTTCCCACTCTGTCGTAAGGGAAAAGGGTGTGGATTGTGCATTGCCGCGTGTCCAGATTTGTTGTCCCTGAAAATCAGTAATGATCTGTGCTTGCGCCCCCTCGCTCACCCCACGAATTTTGGCAGTTATGAAGTAGGTTTCACCTCCCACTGTGGCGCCGGGCAAAAAGTCACCGGTTGCATCGGTGGGCTGGTGCACTTTTTCTCCAGCCTGAAGGCGGATATAATATTCACCATTTGCTGCACGGTTCGGATCATGGATTCGCTCCACACCATCTTCATGATAGCGCCAGCCAAATCCGCCGAAAGATGCAGCGTGTTCGAAACTCCCATTGGCAAAATCCGAATTTCGGCCGAAGCCATCAAAGATATCACCGGGATTCACTTGCGTCCAGTCCGGATTAAGTGCGGTAATGTGATCGAGTAGCACATGTGCCTCACCGCTATGATCCCACTGGCAGCCATGCCACTGTTCCCAAAGCCAGGGGAAGAGGCACACCGAAAGATTCGGGTCACCGAGTTCAGCCACCACTTCATGGGTGTAGTTTGCAGGTTCGTTGACATCCCAGCTATAGGAATTCATCAGGATGATCTGCGGGGTGTCACCGTAAACGGTTCGCAGATCGGCAACGACATTCTTGTACCGTTGTTTGATGACGGATTTACTGTTCCCAATGTCGTTGGCACCTGCATTGACTACGATGATATGCGGATCAAAACCACTGCGGTAATCCGGATCCTGAGTGTAGTAATCTTCAGAAAAAATAAAGGAACCCACACAATTGTCACCTGTTCCGTAGAGTTGGGCGCCGCCCACCGATTGATTGTTCATTTCAGCACCGAGCATTCGTGTAACCATTGCCGGAAAAGCGTAATAAGTTCCCATATCACCGCTATTTTTTTCACTATAATTTGAAGAACCGTTCATATTTGAATCCCCAAAAAACTCGATGCGTAATGCCGGTCGGTCAGGAAGTGGAAGAATCCCATTCCCCGTCACATTAAGACCATAGAAATAGGATCTACCATTGAAGGTTTCTTTCATTATTTCCAGAGTGTGGATTCCGTTAGCAAGGCCTTCAGCCATGATATAAGTATCTCTGCTTGAGGAAAAATATCGGCGATCGTTCTCGGGTTCACCATCAATAATTACACGATATTGTTCGGTTCTGGTACCACTCATATCAATGCTGATACCTGTACCTTCAAATTCCACGATGATGGAGGAACCCTGCCACGACACCCATGGGATGGACAGGTCGTCAAAGTTCCATCGCCCGGTGTAACGAATATCTGAATTCGTGGGTAAAATCTCTACCGCTCCGGAATGATTTGTCCATAAAAACAAGAAAATTAATAGACTCAATCTTGTTCGGCTATCCATCATCTGATTCCCTTTTTTCATTTAAATGTCCTGAATGATTAGATGCAATGCACCTATATTTTTATTTTACCTAATTTATGGATATCATCCTTAGCTGTTACGAAGCATATAACGGGGCTATCAAATCCGCACGATTTACATTAAAATGTAGTTTTTTTACTCCCTTTAGTCAAGGATTTTTTAGAAGGATCGTTGAAAAGCAAAGGAAAGCACTAACACGTGATGAAAATCCTAAGGTGTTCAATATCGTCATCGCAGACCAATATTTCACATGAGCAGGTTAGTATTTCGGCATCGACCGTTTTCAGGAGGGTGTCTTAGGTTTATATATAGGATCAGCAGGTACTCTTGACGGCATGGCAGGTCAATATGAAGGCACAGCAGGTTCTCATGAAGACAAGGCAGGTGGTGCTGAAAGGTTGGCAGGTTCGCCTGGAGACCAGACAGGTTATCATGACAGTGACCTATACAATCCTGAAGCCACATCATGGATAATTGAAATCAAGACAAGTTCCATTTTTACAACTGGTTTTTTTATCTCTGACCAGGCAGCCATTTTCTATTTCCTTCTTGCATCTTTACATAGTTATGCTTTCATTTTATCATATTGTTTAAGCTGCACCAATCACAACGGTCGGGATTTCAAGACGCCAGAGTCTCACATTCCGTACCATCAAGGAGTTTGCCATGCTTAAAACCTGCCAGTTCCATTGCCACCTGCTCCTGATATGGATCATGATCACCAGCCCGGTATTTGCGCTGGAACCGCCTCCCGGATTAATCTGGTCACAAAAGAGCCTGCCGATTTTGGATTTCATACAGACAAACAATGGCGAAATGTGGAGCATCGGCCCATTCCAGGACACACTCAATGTGGGCAGGTATACCCTGATCAGCCAGGACGCGTGGGATGTGGTCATTCTGCACATGGACTCAGAATGCAATGTGATTCAGGCCTATACATTCGGCGGTCTTGACGACGATGAGGGACACCATATTTGCCTTGCTCCCGACAGCGGCCTGATTATAGCGGGAAGGTTTGAATCGACCCTGACATTCAACAATCAGACCTATCAGAATGAATCGGGACACGATCTGTTCATCGGTAAACTCAGCCCGCAGGGAGAAGAAGAGTGGATGAAAGTGATTCCCGGGAGCGGATCCTCCAGGATAAACGGAATCGATGTCGGAGCTTCCGGTCACATCGGCATTGCCGGATATACGTCAGGGACACTCACATTTCAATCCGATACGATTACGGTGCCCTTTGAATATATGACGGCCGGATTTGTAGCGGAATTTGACGCGTCGGGCCGTGAACTTTGGGCTCTCGAACTTTACGGCGGCGGCCTTGAATATGGAAGCGATGTGGCGATTAACGCATCGGGTCAATGCTACGCGACCGGCTCGATTGGCGCGGAAATCCAGATCGGACCTCACTCCATGACACCCCCGGGACTCACCGACGGCTTTTTATTAAAAATGACTGCAGACGGACGCGTTTGCTGGGCCAGGAGTCTGGGTATCGGCTGGTGGGGGGATGGAACTGCACTGGTCTTGCACAACGACAATGACCTCTATCTGACCGGTGATTTTGTGAGCTCGATTGTGCTGGGAGGCACCCAGTATACCAATGACGGCACTCAGGAGGATGTGTACGTCGCCCGATTCGACACGTCCGGTCAAAGCCTCTGGGGCACTGTGATCGGCGGGCCAAACATCGACAAGGCCGCCAATCTTGTGGTGGACGACTCTGCCAATGTCTATACAAGCGGTTTCTTTGAGGGGGAATCGGTATTCGGCGATGAAACCAGACAGGGTCAGGGCGATCGTGATATCTATCTGATGAAACTTGATTCGGACGGCCACATCGGCTGGTTGCATACAATCGGTGGTGAAGGATATGATTACTGCCGAACACTCGGTACGGACTCCCGAGATCATGTTGTTTTCTCAGGAGCCATGGGTCCGAATGCCCTGTTGAACAATGGGGATACCTTAACACAGGACCGGGGCACGATGATGATTCGCTTCGGAGACCCGGTTTATCTGGACCTTTCCATGGAACCGGACAGTGCTTGTATCCTCTTTCCACCCGTAGGGATCCATGCCTATGCATCAGGCGACCGGATTACGCTCGAAGCCGCGCCCTTTGAGGATTATACGTTTGATCACTGGGAAGGAGATGTGGAACAGGCGGACCTGACATCCACGTCTATGGTGATTTATAACAATCAATCAGTGACCGCCCATGTGAACTACTCCTCCGGTGTCAATCCGGGCGTGGAAAATGTTTCAGCATTTCACCTGTATCCGGTGTACCCCAATCCGTTCAATCCCGCAACCACAATCCGGTTTAGTTTGGACAGCCAGAGCGAAACAATCATTCAGATTTACACCCTGACAGGCCGGATTGTCAAGACCCTTGCAAACAGCGTCTTTAGCGCAGGCCACCATGAAATCAAATGGAATGGCACGAACGCGACCGGCATGCCGGTCCCGAGCGGTATATATATGGTTAAAATTGAAACGGAAAAGTTTTCATCGACTCGGAAAATGATTTTGTTAAAATAAGGAAAAATAAAATCGATCGCCCAGGGATTCCGATCCTTGGGCGGCACAAGCAATCGCCGGGAAGACAGATTTAAATCGGCCGGTCTTCATTCAGGATTTTGGAATGAACGGTTTCCAGGTGACCGATCTGAACGCCATTGTCTGTCTGGGAGAAAGCGCTTGATTGCATAAGGATGAAGAGTAAGACCAAGGTAAATCGAATACCTTTTCTCATTGAGGGCCTCTCTTGATTTTTAGGTTAGATAAAAACAGAATGTATATCATATGAGACGTTATCACATTCGATTTGGTTAGCAAATAAATTGAATCCCCGATCACGCAAGGATTTCCGTCAATGGGATGTATGGTTTTACCGCAGAGGCGGGAGTCTCAGCGAGGTGTTATATTAAGGTTACTCAATTTTCATATCATGAGCATTTAGTCGTCAACTTCAATTTTTGTGAAGCTGTTTTTCATAAAAAGCTTTAATCCCAATGATGTAATTGGATTAATTTTATAATAAGCTGGTTTTTTAATTAGTCTACATCCTCTTGTTAACTTTGCATTATCCAAACCCTCTTTCCCGGAAGGCATTCCTCTAAGGATATACTTTGCATCTGAATGGGATGCAGTTTCTCTAATAGTGTGCAATATGAAATCAGTTACCTGCATTTTCTGACTTTGTGTATCAGAAAAAAAAGTTGCATCAATAATATTCTCATCTATTAAGAAAGAAATACTCACGGCAGATAATTTATCTTGATGATAGGTGCCAATAATCATCAGTTTTGGGAATTTAAAAAGAATTTCTGCCCATGCTGAAAAATAACTCTTATTTATTCGCTTTTTATTATAATAATATTTAGTTCGCTCATAGAATGATACATAAACCTTAAATGCATCATTCACAAATTCTTTCTCATCCTTCATTTGTTTAGCTGAAAAATTTTTCAAACTCCTCCGTATCACATTTCTACGGCTGCTGCTCAAATTGTCAAATGAATAATTTTGAATATCATCAAAAGCAAAGAAGCTCATTGTTGAATTTGAATGTATCCTGGAATCAACAACATGCTGATAACCACCGATTAAAAATTTTAAGGGAATTTTATTAAATATTGGATTTATCTCTCTAAATGGCAATAATGGACGGAAAAAAAAAGGTTTTACTTCGGTCCACCAAATATCGTCTATTTTTATCACATTTGTACCATTTGCTCTCTCAAGCATTGCAAATTCATCAACTGTTAATGGTTCATAATTCATATATTCACTTTTCTCAGTTTTATGTGAAATATATTATTTATATGTTTTATTACTATAATTATATTGATGTATACAGTTTCTGATCGTACAAGGATTCCGATCCTTGGGCGTAATGATTAAGATGATTCAATCCTCTACAAATTTCAACACCCCGGGATGGGAATCCCGAGGCGATCAGTCTTTCTATTGAGTAATATTTTATCCCATTATCATCCAATATTTCCTTTAATAAGGCTACAAGTTTGTCAGTAAAACTCTTATAAAGCGGTCTTAAAGACTTATATTTCGTAATTGAATCAGACATCTATTGTCTTACCATAATTTTTATCTTTTTAATGACAACAAATTTGAATTTTTAGGAGTTCAATAATAAATATCATTTTCAATAGAATATGACATGCAATTAAATCCGAGTTACAAAGAATTCAGTTCTCAATGTAAAACAATTATTAACAAATTAAATGTCATGATGACAACACAACGATACAACATTTTCTGCGAAAAATCAATACAAAACACAGAAAACCTTCCGCGGAAAAACTCCGCGTTTCCGCATAAACTCCGCATAACTCAGACCAATCCGATCCGCTATTTTGATCTTTGAAAATTCTGCTTGTATGTATTCACAAATTTTATATCTTGGTTCAAGTATTAATTGCTAGTAGCACATCTTGTGCTCCTGTGAGTTTCTGACCGTCGGGGTTAACAACTAATTTAAGCAATTAATCCCTACATTCTAACAGTTGCACTTATTACTTGAACTTACACTATTATTTTTTAAGGAGCAAAACATGAAAACTCTTATCAGTAAGAACACTCCAAACCGATCAACGTATTTGGTCGTTGTTTTACTGTTTTTTCTTTTTATCAGTGTAAATCCTGCATCTGGACAAACAAGTATAACCGATATCCGATTTGGCAGCACAGGTGATCCGTTGAACGGGTTAACCATAGCCTGGAATAGCAGTGGGACTGCTGACAGTATTGCATGGGGATATACCTCTAATCTTGAGAATGGGATTTCAGGAGGGCAGAAAAGTACTTCGATAACTGGCACTCGATTTGAATATACTTTCCCTGTTCTTACTGCCGGTTCAACCATTCATTATGCATTATTTGATTCAAAAGATGGCGTATGGACTGAGGAGCGGACCTTCAAAACAGCATCGAACGCATCCACTAATCGGTTTTCGTTTACAGCATTTGGTGACAGCCGGACCTACCCTGAAGAGTGGAGAACCATTTCGAATGCAACTCTGGACACTGACTTTACCCTGTTTTTGGGCGATATCATTAACGATGGGAAAAATGCGTCTGACTGGCAAAACTGGTTTGATTATGGAGAAGAATTTATTTCCAGGGAGACTATCTACCATTGTATCGGTAACCATGATGATGATAACTCCCCAAGTGGATTTGACAACTTTTTAGGTTTGTTTACACTGCCCGGAAATGAAATGTACTATTCATTTAATTATGGTAATGCCGTTTTTATTTGCCTCAATAGTGAACGGGCCGGGGATGCAACGCAATACAACTGGCTGCTGTCCACCCTGGAAGCAAATAATGATCAGACATGGAAGTTTGTATTTTTCCATGTACCTTTTTATACCAGTCCCTCACATTCCGGAGAAATGGATGGTTATTTTAATACATGGTGGAAGGCATTCGATGATTACGGTGTCGATATGATCTTCAACGGGCATACGCATAATTACCAGAGAACCAAACCGGTTAACAGAAATGTAAGTACAGGCTCTCCTGTCGAAAACTATGGAAGCGGCGATGGACAGGGGCGCTGTCAGATTGTGGCAGGGAGCGCCGGAGCACCTATGTCTGGTGCGGCAGATCCCAGTCTCTGGTGGCTGGATAATTCAGTGAGTAAACGACACTTCTGCAATATTGATATTGACGGGGACAGGCTGATGATGAAAGCCATGGACGCAAACCAGGTTGTTTTTGATTCGCTTAGAATCAATAAAAGCAGCTCAGAAATTACCTTTCAGGTTGACTTAAGCGAAGTTACAGATTTATATGAAGGGGGTGCTGTTTGGCTGGTTTTTGGTGTCCGGGATTCTTCTTTCGTAATGACTGATTCTGATGGTGATAGTATTTACACTTTTACGTTGCCGCCTGTGGCAATCGGAACCGATTTGAAATATTTTTTCTCATATCAAACAGGTCCTGATCCCGATACTGACTTTAATGATGAAACTGTACCTGCTGAATGTGGTGATGCGGAAGGGTATAGATTTCTAAGCGTACCCTATGGCAACCTTACTCTTCCTCCTGTTTTGTATGGCAGTTGCGATCAAGCTTCTCAAGACATTACCTTCCAGGTTGATTTAGGTTATATCACAGATTTATATGAAGGGAGTGCTGTTTGGCTGGCTTTTGGTGCCTGGGATTCTTCTTACATCATGACTGATACGGATAGTGATAGTATTTACACTTATACGTTACCATTATTGCCGGGGACCGATTTGAAATATTTTTTCGCATACCAGAACGGTCCTGATCCCGAAACCAATTATGTTGAAAAATCTGTACCCGGTGCATGTGGCGATGCTGAGGGTTACAGAGTACTACTCGTACCGGATAGCGCTCTTACCCTTCCTGCCGTAATGTTTGGCAGTTGCATTGAAGATCCGGGGCCTGCGCCCAATATTTCTATTCCAATTATTAATGGCACCGATGACGCAGAAGAATATGCTGCAGAACTTGAACCGGATGGTCCCCTGGGAGGAATGGATCTCGGTAGCTCTGATCTGGAAATCATATTTGATCACGAACCTCAATATATAGGTTTGCTTTTCAGGGATGTACAGATACCAAAAAATGCAAACATAACAAATGCCTATGTTCAATTTACCGTTGATGTGGTTAAGCCGGGTACAACAGATGCTGACTTACCTGGAATTTATATCTATGGAGCAAAAGAACCCACAGTGGATGTAATCACCGGGACACCATTTAATATTTCATCACACCCCAGGACAACAGCACAGGTGGACTGGGCTCCGGCACCCTCGGTAGCAGTTGGCGATGCAACCGAGTCTGAGCGGACCTCTGATATTAGCGCTATCATACAAGAAATAGTTGCTCAAGATGGATGGGCCGCAGGAAATAATATCTTGATAGTGATTACGGGAGACCCAACACAAACAAGAGATATCAACAGGGAGTATGAATCCTTTAACGGAAGTGCGAATAAACCTCCTGTTTTGAATGTTTCATTTGAGATGGGAGGTAATGCTGTGGAGGATAAAAAACTGGCTCCTTCCAACTTTATGCTGGGCCAGAACTATCCAAATCCATTTAATCCGACTACGACCATCCTCTACCAAATGCCTAAAGCCGGCAAAGTGAAATTGGTTGTTTATAAT
>JABMRT010000176.1 GCA_013202295.1 Candidatus Zhuqueibacterota bacterium | reverse complement strand
TCCTTGAAAACAGATCAGATCATAACAGCTATTTTGTATCTAATCATTTCATTCTATCCGTGTTTCATCCGTGTATATCTGTGGCCCTTTTTCTTAAACACCCACTCGATTCGACACAGAACTAAATTTATTTTCTTATGAGACAATCAAAAACGAGATCCTTCGTCTCCCGCCATGGCGGGATCCTCAGGATGACAGAATGAATTTGCAAATAGAAAAGGCAGGAAGTCGATATTGACTTCCTGCCTTTGTTTAGACTAAATTATGAATTCTACCAGAGTGTGTGCGATGTTTCCGCAGTCGCATTGTTAAGGCTGCTGTCTTTGAAATTGGTGATGATCAATTTGTCACCTGCCGCATTCGCATCTGCCGGCACATGCAAGGTAAAGATGACGAAAGTTCTGTCGCTTGACCATTCGTAATCGATACGCGATGTGGGAATCACATACTCATCATCGCCACCATCTTCGAGCACTGAAATGTTGAGCGCGGTTTCTGCATCCATGTATTCAGAGAAGTAGAAGGTGACGAGAATGTCTGCCGCATCTTCACCAGTCTGATCGGCTGATCCGCCGCCCCCGGTTTGGGTTGTGCCGGTGAGAGTGGGAACTTGCCAATCGCTCCCATAAGCTATATTTGAATAGGGCCCAATACCGATTTCGTTTTCGGCAGCAACATAGAATAATACATCTACACCATCCGCAAAAGGTGTTTGGATTGCATCATCGTCAAATACATCAAACTGTTCGGGCAGGATTACAGGCTCTGCCATTTCAATGACATCCAGATGATCGTCCGCATCGACAGTGCCGATATGTACCAGATCTGTGTTTTTGTCATTGTCTTTGGCAAAAATCAGATAGTGATCAGCGTTTACAACAGAATTCCACATGAACCAAAAGTCGGTTCTATTGTAATCATAAGGGCCGTGACCAGAAACGCGTTCCAATCCAGTCACTTGAGCGGGAAGTGTTTCATTGCTCACCGTCCAGAACCAGATGTCGCCGCTGTCTTTGTCGGTGTCTGCGGTGGCACTGGTCGGGTAGACGTCGAAGTGCTGACGGTACAACGTGCCGTATTCCAGGTTGTAATCAGGATTCAGGATCACGGTCATGGCATCGCCGGAGACAGTGATAGCTGTGGAGACAAGAATGTCATCCGAGGTGTCGTCGTGGGTACCCACACAATCATACAGACTGAAATCGCTGTGCGGATGGTTCAGGTTGACCGGCAGGTTGAAGGTCACTTCAATATTCGAGTTGATCGGGAAGTCGCGCAGGTCTTCGCTTTCGATTTCCTGAATGTTGCTATGCACATATTCGATCCCAGGTTCGGTATCAATCTCGAAGACCTCATTGTAACGGTGATCGTCCTGGGACAACCCATCCAGTTCAAGGCGGTAGGTTTCATTGTGTTGTAATGTGACGTAAGGATTAATAGTGAGCGTAATATTATTGCTCCAGGTTGCTTCGAATCCGATTTGTTCTGTGCGCTCGCCAGTCTCCAATGTGATGTCAAAGCTGGTGGGTACCATTTGTTTTGAGAAGGTCAGCACCAGATTGTCATCAATGCCGAAATCACGGTTATCGATGTTGTTACTGATGACAAAGGGATCCGGGACATCAATTTCGCAGAAGATATCTTTGATGATCTTGGATCCATTATAAACCAATCCGTTTGTTCCGATTTCCTGGGTTGCATAAGATCCCGATGTGTCGGCGAAAGGCATGGTTCTAAAGTAGACTCGGTTGGCACCTGTAGCTGCAGGTAAATTCGAAAATTCAAATGCACCATTCATGTCAGTGAGCGTCAGATATTCATCAGGTGAAATATCCAATTCGCGGAAATCTGCAATCACGGTTACACGTGTTGCGATATGAAAGTCATGGTGATCCGGATCGACTTCTTTATCGTCATCTTCTTGCGCATAGACCATGCCTGTGGCGCCCGCATTCAAACGATACAGATCGATATCCTCTGTGACGCTGTAATCAAAATCCTCTTCGGTGGGCATGTCATCCACAAAAAGTTCTTCGAGACGCGGGATTGTAACCATGGATCGGCTGATCGCGTAGTTGTTATGACCAAAGAAGGTGACCTCATAATATCCAGGGGGCAGCTGAGAAATCGTGTAATACCCCAAATTATTGGTGAATGTGGTCATCAACTCACCATTGACGGCCCATTGCACATCCACACTGTCGAGACGGGCGTTGGTGTTTGCATCAGTGACGACACCATGCACGTAGCCGATGACACGGCCGTTTGTTTCCAAGTTGTTGTAGTAATTGGTGACATTTTCAGTGCATCCTGCCAGAAGCAGCAGAATGATAACGGGAATCCAGAACAATTGCTTCGTCATCACACCCTCCGTGATAAGTCAAAATGGTTAGGTTTTATCAAATTTGATAAAGACAGAATAAATATGGTCTGCTTGTAGATAGATGTGCCCCCCTATGACACGATGCAAATCTGCTTTTTCGACTCATTTATTGCAAATTGTATTCTTCATCCCTCTTGGTTTGAGACCGTTTTCGGCCGGAAAAGCAAAATATAAGTGTTTTGATATTTTTTGAAGATACTACATATTTTTTCAATAATCAATAAAAAAAGTAATATTTTTCTAATTAGGCGTTTTTATCATCCTGTTTATATTGAACGCTCACAACAGTTTTTACATTGCCTCTCGGATTAAAGTCCCCCTCGATTTGCATCCATCGGGGGTGAATGCACGCTACCAGGTCATCCAAAATCTTGTTCACAATCGCTTCATGAAAGTGGGATTCGTCCCGGAATTGATTGATATAAAGCTTTAAGGATTTCAGTTCAATAATTTCCTGATCCGGGCAATATTTTATATTTATGGTTGCAAAATCGGGATACCCGGTCATCGGGCATTTGCATGTGAATTCCGGTAATGAGATTGACACCTCGTAATCCCGATCAGGATATTGATTGGGTACGGGTGTTAATTTCGCATCCCGAATTTTCTTTTCTCCCTTTTTTATGGACTCAGCCATCATCATCTCCATTTTCTTTATATAAGGTTGGATCCGGAACACCTGCTTCATGGAATCCTTTCCTGCGTAGTTGACAGCTGTCGCAATGGCCGCAGGCCAGTCCCGCTGAATCCGGATCATAACAGCTGCGTGTCATGTTGTAATCCACTCCAAGTTCCAATCCCTTCTGAATGATTTGGGCCTTGGTTAATTCAATCAGCGGCGTTCGGATGTTGAGATGTTGGCCTTCCACACCCGCCCGAGTAGCCAGGTTGGCCATGCGTTCGAACGCTTTAATGTATTCCGGCCTGCAATCCGGATAACCGGAATAATCCAACGCGTTGACACCGATGAAAATGTCATTCGCATTCAGCACCTCGGCCCATCCCAGAGCATGCGACAGAAAGATGGTGTTTCGGGCGGGCACATAGGTTACGGGAATGGAATCGGACATCTCTGATTCACTTCGATCCTTCGGGACTTCAGTTTCTGAAATTAATGCAGAACCGCCAATTATTCGTAGATCCAATTTCTGAATGATGTGTGTTTCGGCTTCCATGATCTGGGCGATCACGTTAGCCGCTTCCAGTTCGGACTTGTGTCGCTGGCCGTAATCGAAGCTCATGGCATAGCAGGTGTACCCTTCCGATTTAGCAATCGCGAGGACGGTTGTGGAATCAATGCCGCCGCTAAGCAAGACGACTGCTTTCTTGGTATCGGTCATACGCCCCTTTCTTCATCGGGCCAAAGGATTTTATGCAGCTGCAAATGAAGATGTCCTCGAACGCGATCCATAAGCATCCACTCGGCGAGTTGGGCCGGATCAAGTTTCCCTTGTACTGGCGATAGAAACACATCCACTCTTTCAGGGATTCCGGACAAATGAGTATTTGCCCAAAGGTAATCGTTTTCATCCGTGAGCACAAACTTGACCTGGTCGCCGGATTTCAAACGGTTGAGATTGTCCCAATCCATTTGGGTGGCTTCACCGCTGCCGGGGCATTTGATATCCATAATGCAGATTGCTCCATCCGGCAGGATGTCAATATCCTTGCTGCCGTTGGTTTCCACGAGGACTTGATATCCTTCTTGGAGTAGCGCGGTTGCCAACCCGGGTGTCTCACGCTGAAGCAAAGGTTCGCCCCCTGTGATTTCCACAAGTTGACAATTGTAGGATTTGACCCGCTCCAAAATCTCCGAAACAGGAAGATCCTCACCTTCGTCGTAGGCGTAGGCGGTGTCGCAGTAATCGCATCTGAGATTGCATCCGGTCAGGCGGATAAAAACGCAGGGCAATCCCGCATAACCGGATTCACCCTGAATCGAGTAGAAAATTTCGTTGACTTTCAGCACGGGCGCGAATCCTTTTTACGATTCATCCGTGTAGGTGACGGCATGATTTTCAGATTCCCACACGGTGACGCTGGCCATCTGAACCGGTTTTGGCAAACCTCGGCCAATCTCTTCAAAGAGATGGCGCGATAGGTTTTCAGCTGTGGGATTGATTTTATCAAAGGGCGGGATTTCATTGATATTCTGATGGTCCAACTTCGAGAGTGCGGAATCAGTCAGACTTCTCAAATCCTTAAAATCAATGCTGATTCCAATTTCATCGATCTGATCGGTTTTGACCTCTATGCGAACCTTCCAGGTGTGGCCATGCACGCGGCCGCAATGCCCCTCGTATCCGACGAGGCGATGCGCGGCTGAAAAACGGGATTCTATAAATATAGTATACAAAAACGGCTTCCTTAAATGGTTCAAATTCATTCGATTTAACGCCTCCCATTATAGCAAGTTTCCGCGGGTTTGTCAAGTGGTTTGTAGGGGATGGGCATTAGACTATGTGCGGACCAGAAGAGGAGACAGGAGATGGCAGTCAGGATGGGGAAGGGTGAACGGTACCTATTCTCCCGTTTTAGTAAATGGAGATGTTGCCCTTTTCTTTGGCGCAAAGAAAAGGACGAAAAGAAACATGCCTTTTCGAAGGCGTTCCAATCATCTTGTTTTTTAATATGCAGGATCATTCAATTTGCCCACCCTTACCACCAAGTCTTTCCGTGTTGAAAAAATCACGGAAAGGAACCCACCCCTTAATACTAATGATATTTCTAAAGAATTAAGAATGCCCGAAAAGGCGAACCCGACCCAACCCTCTATATAATATAATAGTGAGATACAGATTTGATTGTTAAGAATATGGAATTTAAACAGGAAAGCGGATGATGATCTTTGTGCCTTCGCCGGGTGCACTCAGGATTTGGATGTTGCCTTCATGGTCGTCCACGATGCGGCGGACGATGGTGAGCCCCAATCCCGTGCCTGTTGCCTTGGTTGTGAAGTAGGGATTGAATACCTGCTTCAGGTGGGCTTCGTCCATGCCGGAGCCTTGATCCTGGATTTCGAGATGGATCGGGAGTGGACCATCTGGCTCAAAGTCGGTGGAGACCGTTACGGTTGAATGATCTGATGAAGCATCCAGTGCGTTCTGGATCAGATTATTCAGCAGCCGTTTGATCTGCTCCTTGTCCGCCAGGAGAAGCGGCAGATCCGGATAAAAGATGGTTTTGATTTTACGACCTTCAGCTGCGGCCTCCATGAAGCGGGCCGTGTGAAACGCGATGTCATTGAGCTGGAGGTTTGATTTCTCTGTTGTGGGCATACGGGCAAATTCAGAGAAAGAGGCGGCCATGTTTTGAAGGAGTTGGAACTCCTCTTCCAGCGCGTTCAGATCCGATTCCATGGTTTTTAAATCCGCCTGATCCATGACCCGTTTACGCAGCTTGTGCAGTGAAATTGAAATCGGGGTGAGGCTGTTCTTCATCTCATGTGAAATCCGTCGGGCAGTTTCTTCCCGGACCGCGGACCGTTCGGCCATGAGCAATTTGGAGCGGGCAGATTTCAAATCCAGAACCATTTGATTGAATGTAGCGATGAGAAATTTGAATTCATCCTTTGCATCAGATTTGACTTCGGTATTCAGATTCCCGTCTGCGATTTGGCGCATGCCCGCAACCAGATCCTGAACAGGTTCACTGACGCCGCGCGACAGTTTCTTCGCATTGAGCACTGCAAAAAGAGCCAGTCCGGACACCAACAAAACAGCAAGCGCCCAGATGATATTTTTTTGAAGGATGGATTCTTTAAACAGTGAAAGGGTATTGTAAATCGTGACTGCGCGATTGATCTCATCCTTTGCATTCAAGGTTTGCTGATCAATCGGGCATGCGATCCAGACGACTGTGGAATCCGTAACTCGATTCGCAATGACCATGATGGCGCAAGTGTCCATTTCCACGAGCTCTGACGTTGATCCACTGCTGATTACCTGTTCAATAAATCGCGATTCCGGAGTCCACGACAAAGGGATGGAGGAGTCCGGGCAGTTGATTCTGAGCACTTTCTGGGACACTCCCTTCACGATCCTGATCTGGCCCCCGAAGGAAATCCCGGCGGCTGTCATGACATCCCGGTTCCACTGTTTGGGATTGGGGTTGGTATCCAAAAATCGGCGGCCGCGATTTTCGATCTGTGTACGCAATGTCCAAAGCGCGGATTCGAGCGCGAGGCCGATCCGGGGAAGGAGGAGCACCTCTACACTCCGTGAAAGCAGGGAGGCACTCAAAAATGTCAGGGGGATCGCGGGCAGCAATGTGAAAACGAGAAAGAGGATGGTAAGACGACTCCTGAATCGGGAGCGGGACCGGTTGTGAATCCAGAGCCAGAGACAGTAGCCCCCGACAACCAGAATGGCCAGGCCGATCCAAAATAAAAAGAGACGCACGTTAACCCCCGATCCGCTTGCGCAGGGCCAGGTATTGAAACAGCGATTTGTCAAAGGGATCGGCCGTATTGATGGGCACGTAATCCATGCGGCTCAACCGGCATTCGCGTTTGAAGCGTTCGGTCAGATGTTTCATTTTGGCTTTGTACGCATCCCGGATTTGCCACGGCTGGGTGTGAATCTGCGCGCCGGATTCCATGTCCACAAAAACGGTTTCGCCTTTGAATTCGAATTTTATTTCTTCGGGATCCATGATATGGAATACGATGACTTCATGCTTTTTGTGCCGAAAGTGTTTGAGCGCGCTGAGGATTTTATCGGGGTCATCCATCAGATCTGAAAAGATGAGAACCAGGCCGCGTCGTTTGATACGCTCGGCCAGCCCGTGAAAGATCTCCGAGAGATTGGTCTCGCCTTCGCTTTGGATGCCATCAATCTGTTTCAGAATCACGGGCAGATAACTGAGCACGGATCGCGGCGGCAGATACGACCGGATTGCTGTGTCGAATGTAAGCAGACCGACGGCGTCCCTTTGCAGAAGCATGAGATAGGCCAGAGAGGAGGCCAGATAGCTCGCGTACTGAAGCTTGGTGATTTCGCCGGAGCCGTATCCCATGGAGCCCGAACCATCCAAAAGCAAATAGGATTTGAGATTGGTCTCTTCTTCGAATTGCTTCATGTAGAAGCGTTCGGTGCGGGCAAGCACTTTCCAGTCCACATGCCGCAAGGCGTCACCGGCCATGTAGGGGCGGTATTCCGAGAATTCCACGGAGAAACCGTGATAGGGGCTGCGGTGCAGGCCGGTGATAAAGCCTTCGACCACGAGACGGGCAACGAGGTCGAGTCGCGAGAGTCGGGAGACGACTTCGGGTTTCAGGTATTTTTTATAGTCGGTTGATGGCATGGATTAATACAAACTTCCATAAAGATTATGGTTATTTTAAAATGTATTCCTTTAATAATACATACCGCTCATATAATTTATTATTATTTTCTTTTTCAAATTTTATTATTTCTTTATCAATGAATTCCATAGTATTTCTATACAATTCATCATCGAATACGGGGAATTTCCGGACAATGCCACCCATATAATCTAAAATGGCTACACCATCTTTATCAACAATTATCAATTCCTTACATTTTCTAGCAAATAATTTACTAATATTATTTTCATGTGAATTTCCTGGATTCTCTAATTCTGCCTGTATATACTGCACCAAGCCGGGTCCAATTACTATTCGTGGGTATTTCGCCATTGTACTTTCAAGCTCGTAGGCACGGCCTAAAATGGGCCCGTATATTTCATTTTTAAAAAAGTCACTACCAATGCCAACGTCTATGCTACCTCTTGAAACTATACCCTTAGATAAACCAGTATAAAATACTGAAGCTGTAATACCTAAAAGGTCATAAATATCACATATAGGTAAATAATTTGCGTCATGATTAATAAAAGTATAGTATAAAACAGTATCTGAGAAATATTGGTGTTGAATGCCAGAGTTATTAAATTTATTATATATGTGCATCTGTTCATCAGTAAGATCAACATATATTGATTTTTGCTTTGCCCTATTTATACCTTTAATCACTTGTTCAAAATTGTTTCTAAAATGGCATACAACACCATAGCTATCAATAAGTAACTGCTTAAATTCCTCATACTCATTGTCGCTGTTAGGCAAATCCTTCATTCGCAGCAAGACATTTTTTTGATTTAATAGATCCAAATAGGCTAATGCGTAATAACCAACTTTAAACTTATCTCTTTGTTTTGCTTTCTTGTTTTTACTTTTATGGCTTTTTTTTGCACGTTTGGATTTCATATCGTATTGTTTATATCTGAATAATAATTTAATGTGATGTATGTAAGTTGATTTTTTACATGCTATTTGTTTAAGTTATAAAATTAATGAGCAGGGAATTCTTCCATCTCTATTTAATAGCACCCATCTCTTTCAAATCTTCACGGATTTCATTTTCATTGTGTGTTTTACCTGGGCGCCATTTGCCTTCAAGCTTTTCCGGCTTCAAGTAATTTTTTCATCTGTTTTGGATGGCATGGTTAAATCATCTGTTGGAAGAATTTGCTTAAAATGCCTGATGGTTAATATTATTATTCGATTTTTCTCAATCCGATAAATCAGTCTATAGTTGGCTAATACAATTTCTTTTATATCGTTTCTTTTAGTTTCTGGTACTATTCGGCCACTTTCGGGGAAATCGATCAGTTTCTCAATATTATTAAATATATTCTCAGCCCATCTGATGGATGCATCCATATTATCTAAAGATATATAGTCCACAATTTCCTGCATTCGCTCAACTGCCAATGGCGACCAGATTATTTTCATCTTTTTGCTCTTTTATAGATCATGTTTTTTACATCTTTATGATTTATCCCCTTTCCGTTTTGTATCTCAGTTTCTGCAATATTTATCTCTGACAATAATTCTATTTTATCCATCATGCTTTCGTATTCAGTGACATCTAACATCACAGCGGCGCTTTTACCGTGCTGAGTTATGATAAGCGGTCTTTTTGTATTTCGGATTTCATCAATAATTGATGCGACATTTGCTCTGAAATCTGAAAGAGGGCGAATATCAGTGTCTAATTTTACCCTTTGCATGCCACTTCTCCTTTGTACAAATAATATGCTTATTAAATGTACAATTAATAACCTTATTTGTAAAGTGAAAAATAATTAGGCTTTTCAATTATAACAGATATAAGAAGTCCTTATTCCCTGCTTTCTTAATTCATTGTTGTCAATATTATAAAACGGAGACGGATGATTGTAAACGGCTTTCGGCTTTTCCATCTTTATTCAATTACCCCCATCTCTTTCAGGTCGGCCCGGATTTCATTTTCATTATGTGTTTTACCGGGGCGCCATTTGCCTTCGAATTCCAGTGTGGGCACGACCCAGTCACGGCCGCCATTGGCATCGACGACTTGTTTGATAATCTCATCAGGCTGTTCTTCGATGTCCCGATATACAAAGTCGATGTGGCTGTCCATCAAAAAGCGCACCATTCGTTTGCTGTGCGGGCACCAGTTGGTGGAGTAGACGTTTAGCATGGTTTTATCCTTTATTAGAATTTGTAATTTACCTTATCAAGTTCAGATTTGCAGAAATAATGGTTATTGTATACCCCCGCTTTAAGTCCCCCTAAGATTAGGGGGACAAAATAAGGAATGTATTTCTGCAAATCTTTTCTCTCATTATAATGTTTATCCTCCCGAAGGCTCCAGAGTCGAGCCTGACAAGCCGAACAGCCTTCGGGAGGATTTCCTCCTAAAGACCCAAAAATTGAATGGCCAAACCGCTGAGCACGAGAGTGAATCCAGCAATGGCATGGGCGAACCGTTCAGCCTTTTTAAGATGGATGAACTTCACGCCGAGCAGGGTAATCCGAACCATGACGAGCATGGTTAAAATGGTCGTGATTGCGAAGACCAGGGTGACGGCAAGTAATCCGGGCATACTGTTTTTCGCGGCAGGAACCATGAGAAGGGGGATCAGGGGTTCGCAGGGTCCGAACACAAAAATGAGGAAAAGAATCCACGGGGTGAGGCTCTTCTCATCCTTTTTCGAATGGACATGTTGATGCCCGCCGAAATGGGTGTGGGTGTGCAGGTGTTCATCACCCGTTTCATGCGCATGTTCGTGGGTATGACTTTTTTTCTGCATGGCCCGTTTCATGCCCCAAATGCCGTAGAGCAGGCCGAAGCCGATCAGCATCCAGGCCGCGACTTCGCCGCGAATCGATTCGATCCATTCCATTTTTCTGACAAAAACGCCCAGCGCGATTCCGATCAATCCCAAAACGACCGAACCGGCCACGTGACCGATGCCGCACCAGAAGGTGATCCACATGGTTTTAGGTGTGCTCCAATGGCGCGCTTTGGAGAGCACGATAAAGGGCAGATAGTGATCCGGCCCGGTGACCGTGTGGATCAAACCGATCGTCGCGGCGGTGCCGAGCAGAAGGCTGATTTCAGGCGATAATGTCATGTGTGTTTGTCCGATATTTAAAGTATAAATACAAGTCCGTGCCCACCATTCCGAGATTCAGAAGGTAAAGCAGGGTGACCCAATCCGGTGAATTGATTATTTTATGGATGAGTCCGCTCAGATATCCGATTATCACAATGCCCATGAAGTGTGGACTTTTTCCATCCACCACTTGTGTCCTCAGCGCTTTGAAAATGGATATGGGCCAGCTGATGCCGAAACAGATGAGCATGAGGGCTTCGAAGAATGACATAATATTTTTTTCCAGATAGTTTTTTAATTGTCCTTTTCTTTAGAAGAAAAGGACGAAAAGAATCTGCCTTTTCGAATACGTTACGATCAGAGAGATCTTTTGCTAGAAGTCCTAATCATTTCACCCAGCCCCAACCCTTCGTCTTTCTGTGTGTTAACAGAAAGAAACTCACCCCTCTCCATTAATGCTACATTGAAGCCTTTGAAATGCTCGAAAAGGCAACCCCAACCCTTCCAAACTTTCATGTAGCTGATTATTTTTCATCCCCGAGCAATCGGTCCACTACTTCAAGGGATGTGATCCCTTCGGCTTCGGCGTTGAAGTTGGTGATGATACGATGCCGCAGGACCGGTCTGGCTACGGCTTTGACATCTTCGATATCCGGTGTGGTCCGGCTATCCAGTACGCATCGGCTCTTGGCCCCGAGGATCAGATATTGCGAAGCGCGGGGACCTGCGCCCCAGCTGATCCATTCCTTTATATAGGCCGGGGAGTCCGGCGCATCGGGACGGGTCTTGCGAACCAGATCCACGGTATACGCGACGACATTTTCCGAAACGGGGACACGCCGAACCAACTCCTGAAGTCTTAAAATGGTTTCGCCATCCAATACCGGCTTGAGATCCGGAGTTTCCCATCCGGTCGTGGTTCGCACGACTTCCACTTCCTCATCGCGGGTCGGGTAATCCATCCACAAGTTAAACATGAAGCGATCCAGCTGTGCTTCGGGAAGGGGATAGGTGCCTTCCTGTTCGATCGGATTTTGAGTGGCAAGGACGAAAAAGGGTTCTTCCAACGCAAGAGTTTCTCCACCGGCGCTGACTTCATATTCCTGCATGGCTTGTAAAAGGGCGGCCTGGGTTTTCGGGGGTGTACGGTTGATCTCGTCCGCGAGAATGATATTTCCAAAAATCGGACCTTTCATAAAGCGGAACACTTTCTTGCCAGTGGTTCGGTCTTCCTCCAATATCTCGGTCCCCGTAATGTCCGTGGGCATGAGATCCGGTGTAAACTGAATGCGGCTGAATTTCAGGTTCAGCACAGAAGCCAGGGTAGAGATCAGCCGGGTCTTGGCCAGTCCGGGCACGCCGACGAGCAGACAATGTCCTTTTGAAAAAAGTGAGATCAGCAGATTGTGGATGATTTCATCCTGCCCGACAATGACTTTGCCGATCTCTTTCTTTAACGCGGCATACGATTCGGTGAGAATATCGATGGATTCAAGATCGCTCTTTTTTTCAGACATACAATGGATGCTCCATGATCATATATTCAAATGTGGCTTAAAAATCGGGATTCCTGAAACAATGGATATCTTTGTCCCAACAGTATCTATTGAAATGTGTAACGTTATTCAATACTCAGGGTTCCGAGACGATGATGAAATTAACCACTTTTTAAAGGAAAGTCAACTTAAAATAAGAACTTGACATTGTCTCGATTTGCCCGTAATTTTTTCATTGCTAGAGAATTAATGGATTGTGTGCCTATTGATGATCAATGAAAAAGAGATATTGAAGCAGGGGAATCTGCCGGCGCATATCGCCATCATTATGGATGGCAACGGCCGCTGGGCCAAAAAGCGGGGGCTGCCGCGCGTGGCCGGGCATCGTGAGGGGATTAAATCCGTTCGCGAAATAGTAGAAGTGTGCGGCGAGATTGGCGTTCAGGTTCTGACATTATATACCTTCTCCACCGAAAACTGGAATCGGCCCCGTGACGAGGTGTCCGCTCTGATGCGTCTCCTCATCCAAACCCTGCGAAAAGAGATCGCGGACTTGATGAAGAATAATGTTCGCGTCACTGCGATCGGTGATTTGGAGCGCATGCCCGAAGCCGTCCGTAAAGAATTTGTCGAGGGGATCGATGCCACCAAAGACAATACGGGATTAACACTCAATCTCGCATTGAATTACGGCAGCCGGGAAGAAATCCTTTCAGCAATCAGGCACGTTGTCGCCGACGTCCAAAATAATGCAATGGATATGGAGCAGATCAATTCCGAATCCTTCAGCAAATATTTGTATACAGCCAGTCTGCCCGATCCGGATCTGATCATCCGAACCAGCGGTGAGTTTCGTATTTCCAATTTCCTTTTATGGCAGGCGGCTTATTCCGAATTTTATATCACCGATGTGTTTTGGCCAGACTTCCGGCGGGATGCGTTGTTCGAGGCCATCCAAAGTTATCAGGGCCGCGAGAGACGGTTCGGACGCGTGAGTGAACAATTGGCATAAAATCTTGTATTCTCTATATAAAGCTGAAACTGTCAACTGTTCCAGAACCCGGAACTAAAATAGACAAAAAGCGTCCTACCAAGGTGACAAAGTCTATTTTTTTCAGGGACAGTCTACCCAAGGCGCTGTCCCTTGTTTGTGCTTGTCAAAGGAATTTATGAAACAACGTAAATGGGTGCTGGTACTTGCCTCTATTGTTGCGTTGCTCATTGTGAGCATCTATACTTTTTGGGGAAGTACGGGCATCAATGAAAAATTACGAAAGCGCATTCTCACCGAGATTGAACCCTTCGTGGATCCACAATCAGAGATCGGTTCAGTTGAGTTTGACCTCAGTTCATTGCATTTGAGGCAGGTGCATCTGATTTCGAAAGATCAGATGTTCGACCTCCAGATCAGTGAGATGAAGTTGGGATACAATCTGATCGATCTGATTCGCTTTGGTTTTTCGCCTGAAAAAGTGGCCAATCAAGTGCTACTGGTGCATCCACGTCTGACCATCCACCCAATATTCCCTTCAATGCAGCAAGATCTTGTTGAGGAAAATCTCCCTCTGATGGAGATTCGGAAATCTTTTGGTATTATCCAGCACATCGATCAGATTGCTGTGGTGGATGCTGAAATCCATATTGAAAACCAGCAAAATCGGCAGATTTGTATGGCCAACAGTCTGGATGGTATACTGCTTTCCACGCATGCGGATTCAGCCATTGTGCGCATGGATGGGAACTTGTTTGAATCAGAGCAGGAGAATCTGCACCTTGAAGGCGCAGTGAATTTAATTACCCGTCTCCCAATCCGCATGACATTCACGCTGGATGAATCCACTCCATCACCAGAATTGCCGCTTTTTCTTCCCTCCTTCGTCCAAGTCACCGAAGGTACCATGGTGGGTCAGGGCGCATATAGCAGAACAGACGGCGCAACCGGATTTTTTGAGCTTCGCGAAGGCACGTTCTCGTTTCAAAATGCCGCATTCATTTTAAATGAAGCCGCGTTCCGGGCTGATTTGAAATCGCGCAATATTCAAATTACGGGCCGTATTGGCGATTTCAATGGATCTCCGATCAATGTATCCGGAACCATTCAAAACTTTTGGAATCCAAAAGTTGATTTAAAAGCGGAATCCGATTCCTTCTATGTGCATCATTTTTTTCATCAGGCCATGCCCAATCTTCATATTCCTGTTTCGGGCCAGGCACGGATTGATCTTCAAATGATCGGCTCATTAAACCAGCCTGAACTGATCGGATCGATTACTTCCCGCAGTCTGGATACGCCAGTCATGGATCTGGAGCGGTTTAAAACTTCGGTGTGGCTGAAGAACCGGCATTTGACAATCCGAAGTGAATCGGTGCATCCGACAGAAGGCTCCGCAATCCGGTTGGATGGCGATATGCAGTTTTCCGATTCCCGCGATCCCATGATCCGGGCTGAACTGAAGCTGTCAGGTCCGTTCAGTGAATCCCTTCCTGAAATTCTAAAAAGGCGACTTGAGAAAGTGGATAGCGATTTACATTTTCTTGTATATGGATCGTTCTCCAATCCGGAAGGTCATGTGAATGGCAGTATGCGAATGGTCTCGAAATCCGGCGAAGTATTGTTGATTCAACCCGAATTTGAATATAAAGATCATACCTGTACCGGCGAAATTACCACGGATCAGAATTTATTGATCCGTGGTTCGGCGGAACATGTCCTCACTGATGATTATATGTGGCAGCTTGATGGCGAGCATCTGGAATCCGTGTTGAATTTAGTGTTAAGCAACAGCTGGCGGGAGCGATGGGGGCGATCTGATATTAGCGCTTCAGCGACCGCTAAACAGGCAGATTGGCGCGTAGAATTTGACAGCGAAAGACAACTTCCGGGTGATGAAATAGAACGGCTGAGTCTTTCAGCACAATCGGAATCGGATAAAAGCCGTTTCCAAATCCACGGAACCTATCGGGTGGGTGAGGGTCCGGTTGCCCGTCTCCAGTCACGAATGCACATCACTCAAAAACAATTGACAGTTGAGCAATTCAGAGCAAATCGATTTCTCACAATGGATGCAGAGATTCCATTTCAGGATGCAGGACTACTTCGGGGCACGGTTGAACTGGACGCAATGCCCGCCTATTTTCTGCGAGCCTTATACTGGCCGTTGAATGCTATTGAGGGAGACCTTGACGGTCAAATCGATCTGGCAGGTACTGTGCATGATCCTGAATTGATCATGGACATCGCTTTGCGGGAGGGGACCCTCTTCGAAAATGGTGTATTTGAGGGCGAGCTTATAGCGATGGTGGATCAGAAAGGTTTAAACCGGCTTTCCACAACCCTGCGCCGAAATGATATACAACTTATTACCGGAGAAGTGAAACGCGATATTGAAACAGATTCTTTGAGTGGGCAATTTACCGGTCGGGAGATCCAGTTAGGAAAGGATCAAATTCGAATTTTACCTCAGAGGGATTGGTTACAAGGAGAGGTAAATCTGGATGTCTCTCTCTCCGGTCTTTCCATGGATCCAATTGTCAAAGGAACCCTTCATCTCGGTTCCGGGCATATTGGGCCGCTTGCAATAAACGAAGCTTTCATTGAGTTGGAAGATCGCACAGTACAAAATGATACTATGCATACGCGTGTTTTTTTCATCCAGAATGGTTACGTTCAAAATCCCGATGGTCTGGAACTGAGCATTCAGGGATCGATCCCCCATCAATTATCTCAGGATGCAAACATTCAGTTAATTGCAGACGGTAATCTTTTTGCACCTCTTACAGCTTCAGTCCCGTTTTTTGTCCGTGGCAATGTAAACGGTCATTTGGAAATGCGTCTTGCGGGCGAACCGGGGGCCTGGATTCTCGGTAGTCTGGAAACATCATTTTCAGAGGGTGTTATAGAAACCGCTGCGTTTTTTCCTGTTATCCAAGAAATCGAAGGTGCTCTTTCCCTTCAATCCGGAGATCGGTTTGTTAAAATTCATTCGCTCAGTGGAAAAATAGACGGTGGACTTCTCCGCTTGTCCAACATCAGAGCCGAAGATAGCCCGGTTCGGCTGTACCCGCTGCGACTGGATACACTGCGCCTGGATCTGGGAATACTTCGCATTGAAACACCCGAACGAGGTATTGTTGCGTCTATTCCCGGATTGATGGAATCCGGGGATATGGGCAGATTCAGATTTTCCGGACTCGCTTCAGATGAGATGTTCACAGTCTCGGGGCCGGTAGAATCCCCTCATATTCGCGGTATTTTTCTGCTGGAAGATCAAAGGTTTACGTATCCGTTTCATAGTGGAGTCAAGGGCGAAGAGACCAGCCGTTTCCTGAACAAACTGGCGGTTTGTTCTTGGGATGTCAAGGCTGTTCCGACAAAGGATGTGCATTATGTGCGCAGCTATTTAACTCCTTTGGGAAATGTCTATCTCGATCTTCAGCTTCGTGAATCGTTTGGAGATTTGAAATTCCAGGGGACTCCGGAAGGTGGGGATTTCGAGATATGGGGCACACTCGCATCCACAGAAGGCACCCTGGATGTGCTTGATTATTATTTTAGACCTGAACAGATTACGTTTGATTATCCCAAAGGCGTGGATTCTCCAATCCTGAGCGGCCGTGCTTACACAACCGTGATTGATTCTTTGGGTATTCCGTCGACTGTGTGGTTGACGATTACCACACTGGATAAAGCATCCGGTGCACAATCGAGCGGTGGAGCATTGGATCAGATTTATTTTCGCTTCGAAACCGACAATCCAAATCTGGGGCGGACAGAAGCAGATCTGCTTGCGGCCATGGGCTATTCAGAATCGAGCATGAAGGATCGAGCCTATGATGCGCTTGGACTTCAAGTAGAAAATATGGTTTTTCGGCCGATTTTTCGTCCAATAGAAAGACAAATCCGGCGCCATCTTGGTCTTGATATTGTACGTGTGTCCTCTATGTTTAGTCGAAATTTAATGCAGTCTCGAACCAGCGAAGAACCTGTTTTGGATCCAAAATGGCTGCTCCGGAGTACAAAGCTTACATTGGGGAAATATGTGGCTCCCGGATTTTTTATCACATATTCAGGACAAGTTCAAAATGACATGGGGGTTCAATACACTTTGCACGGTTTAGGCTTTCGGCATGCTCTTGCCCTGGAATATTCGATCCGTCCCGATCTGTTTCTTGAGATGGAATATACCTATGACAGCCAGCTGTTTTTGGACCGAAGAGAAGATAAGAAAATATGGCTGCGTCATATCTTTCCTTTTTAATTCATGTATGATTTTCTGCTTTACAATAGAGGAAATATTTTGTATTATTTATGACCATTATCGGAGGAGTGCCAGTTTGATTAAGTTTTTTATGAATTTGCGTCAATTTTTTATAATATGTTTACTTCTGTTGTTTGTTCAGTCAGCTCTATCACAACAGATGAAAATCGGCCGCATTATGCAGCTGAATGTCTCGGGCAATAAAACCTCTGATGAAAGTGTGATTAAATTAAGCTCCGGTTTGAAAGAGGGTGAAGATTTTAATTATGAGGATGTCCAGAAAGCAATAAAAAATCTCTGGGCGCACAATCTTTTTTCAGACATTCGTATCATTCAAAACCAGAGCACACCAGACGGACTGATTCTGACGATCGAGGTAAAAGAATATCCACGACTCGACAAGGTAGATATAAAAGGAAATCGAAAGATCAAGTCGGATGAAATTGAAACCGAGCTGGGACTGTTCCGTTACCAGGTGATTAGTCCGGCACAGATCTCAAAGGCGCGTCAGAAGTTGCTTCAAATGTATGCGGAGAAGGGTTTTACTCTTGCCGAAGTTCGGGGCGACACATTGCCTTCGGAGCATCCTGATCGTGTTATTTTAAGCCTGACCATTGATGAAGGCAAGAAGGTGCAGATCAAGAGAATTCAATTCTTTGGCAATGCATTTTTCAAAGACAGTAAAGTTCGCAAACAGATGAAAAAAACCAAAGAGGATCGTTGGTGGCGCGGTGCTGATTTTGATCAGGAAGAGTATATTGAAGACAAGGACTTGGTTCTTGAATTTTATCGTAACAATGGATATCGAGATGCAGAAATTCTTCGAGACTCTCTATATTATGATTCCGAAAAAAAGGATATGTTTATCGATATCTGGATTTATGAAGGAAACTGCTACTATCTTGGCGATGTCACCTGGGAAGGAAATACGATTTTTGAAGCTCGGCAACTCAACTCCCTGCTTGAACTTCAAAAAGGTGATCCTTTCAGCCAGGAAAAATATATCAAATCGTTGTATGAAAACATCCAGGGCGCTTACTATGACCAGGGTTACATCCGTACCCAGATCAATCCAATAGAAAACCTGAGCGGCAAAGATACTCTGAATGTGCATTTCATGGTTGCTGAGGGCAAGCCGGTCAAGATCCGTAAGATTCTGATCTCCGGCAATACACGTACAAAGGATCGCGTCATCCGTCGTGAATTGCGCATACGGCCTGGCGATTTGTTCAGCAAGGATTTGCTTGTGCGAAGCGCGCGTGAGTTGATGATGCTGAACTATTTCTCCAATGTCGTCCCGGATGTGATTCCCTATGTTGGAGATGAAGAACTGATTGACTTGACCATTGATGTTGAAGAAAAAAGTACTGACACAGCGAACCTTTCGGGTGGATGGAGTGAACTTGACAAATTGATCGGAAGCGTTGGTCTGGCCATGAACAACTTATTCGGCAATGGCCAACGGCTTTCTTTGGATTGGAATTTTGGTCGATATTATCGCTCCTTCAATATCGGTTTTACCGAACCCTGGTTCATGAATACACCCACCTTAATCGGCGGCAGCATCTATGACATCAAACGTAACAGTCGTTATATCGGGTACAGCCAGATCAGCCGGGGGCTCTCACTTCGTTTCGGCAGGCGTTTCAAATGGCCGGATAATTATTTCCGGGGTGACTGGATTTACCGTCTCGATCAAACCGAACTGAAGGATTTTTCGAGTTATATCATTGAAAGAAATCCCAACAATATTGTGAATGAAGAGTGGCCTCTTACATCCAGCGGGATTACTCAGATCATTTCACGCAACAGTCTGGATCAGCCTGAATTCCCAACGCGTGGTTCACAGGTCAGTTTTACGACTGAACTTGCAGGCGGTCCATTCGGTGGCAATGTCGGGTATCATAAACACATCTTTAGCGCTGAATATTTTATCCCCACAATTTTTCAGAAGCTGATATTGCTCACGCGCGCCCAGACGGGATACATGGGGCTGTTAACTCGCAATGGCCGCATTCCCTACCTTGAATATTTCTTTATGGGTGGCAGCGGTCTTTCTCGCGCTACGCCTTTACGTGGTTATGATGATCCTCTCGCAGGGGGTGCATATTATTACGAGGGCGGGCGCGTTATGATGAAGACCACACTTGAACTGCGATTTCCACTGATCGCCAATCCCACAATGTACGGATTGATCTTTGCGGAAGCGGGCAACACCTGGCTGGATCTGAAAAGCACCGATCCATTCAATTTAAGAAAGTCTGTGGGTGTGGGTGCACGAATCTTCATGCCAATGATCGGCATGCTTGGTTTTGATTATGCTTATGGATTTGATCATTATAATGCATACGGTGAAAAAGCGGGTATATGGAAACCCCACTTTGTATTTGGCAAGAGTTTTTAAAGCGAACAAAACTTATTCATTTTATTGGCCATTTATTTGATGAAAGAGGAGGATGCGGTGATAAACAAACGCATGTTTTTTGGAGCGATCATTCTTGGATTATTCTGCTTGACGCTGACAGGATCGGCTTTTGCTCAACTTAAAACGGGTTATGTGAATTCTCAAGCGGTATTGGCCCAGTATCAACCGGCCATTGACGCACAGAAAAAACTTGAGGCAGAAGCAGCCAAATGGGCGCAGGAATTGGGCGCTATGGAAACTGACATTCGCTCAACCCAGGAACGCCTGGAGCAACAAAGTCTCATGCTGAGTGACGTCAAGAAAGAGGAGCTTCAGCAGGAAATTCAAAACAAAATGATGCAATATCAGCAGTTTCAGAATGAAAAATGGGGTGAGCAGGGAGAATTTGCAAGACGCAGAGCGGAATTACTGCAGCCCATCATTGATAAAATCAATACAGTCATACAGGATGTGGGCGATGCTGGGGGATATGATTATATTTTCGATACTGTCGCCGGCAATCTCCTTTATGCTCAGGAAAAGCATGATGTCACCGAGGCGATTTTAGCAGAATTAAACAAACAATAGTAACCTAAATCCGACAATAATTTTTATCCTGTTTATGGCTGGAATACTTTGTATTCCAGCCATGTCATTTTTCCGCCATCCGGATGAATAAGGAGGTAGGCGTGAAAGTTCAAAGAATTCTGATCACAGCAGTGGCCATACTGTCTATGGTTTCATATTCACTCTATGCGGCAGATGTGAAGATAGGCGTTGTGGATTCTCAGCGCATTTTATCCACCTATGCGGCTGCAGTGGATGCCAACAAACAGCTTGAAACAGAAAACAATCAATGGGCGCAGGAGCTCCAAAAACTGACCGAAGAGTTACAGCGTCAGGAAAAGGAGCTCGACAACCAGAGCCTGCTGCTCAGCGAAGCAAAACGTAAAGAACGCACAGAAGAGTTGAGATCGCTTTTTGATCAAATTCAGAAGTTCAGAGAAAATACATGGGGTGAAAACGGGAAATATTTTCAGCGCCAGCAAGAGCTCATGAGGCCTGTTTTTAATCGCATCAATGAGGTGATTAATATGCTTGGTGAAGACGACGATTATGATATCGTTCTTGATACAGTGCAGGGCAATGTACTTTACGCCAAACAGAATATTGATATCACACAGGATGTGCTGGATGAGCTCGAAAGCGATCTCCCGGAATCGACTGATCAGCCAAATCGAAGGTAATCCATGCAGTCTCTGAGTTTACAACAAATCGCTGAATTGGTTCAGGGTCAGATTGAGGGAGAGGCCAATGGCTCCATCACAGGAGTAGCCAAGATTGAGGAAGCTGAATCTGACCAAATCACATTTCTCGCCAATCCCAAATATGCCAAACATCTGGAATCTTCGAAAGCGATGGCCGTACTTGTTCCGCCGGGCCTTTCGCCATGCCAGGGTCCGGTTCGTATTGTAACTCAAGATCCATATCTTGCTTTTTTAAAAATAGTTATCTATTTTAGTCCGCCTGAACCTTTGATTGAAGAAGGAATTCATCCCTCTGCAATTCTCGGAGAGGGCTCCGAGATTGGCGATTCCGTCTCTATCGGCGCTCGCGTGGTTATCGGCCGAAAGTGCCGGATCGGAAAAGGAACAGTCATCCTGTCCGGAACCGTAATTGGAGATGGTGCGCAAATGGGTGAAGATTGTATGATTCACGCCAACTGCTCTGTCCGAGAAAAAGTGATCATAGGCAATCGCGTAATTCTTCAGGATGGCTCAGTAATCGGAAGTGACGGATTTGGATTCGTGCCCATCAATGGCGTGTATGAAAAGATCCCGCAAGTGGGCACAGTCATGATTGAAGATGATGTCGAGATTGGCGCCAACACGACGATCGACCGGGCAACAATTGGAGAGACACGCATTAAAAAGGGTGCCAAGATCGACAATCTGGTTCAGATCGCGCATCATTGCGAAATAGGTGAACATACTGTAATTGCCGCGCAAGCAGGGCTTTCCGGAAGCACGATTATCGGAAAGGGCGTACGTGTGGGCGGGCAGGCCGGGTTCGGAGGACATATGAAGATTGGGGATGGTGCAGCGATCGGCGCTCAAGCGGGCGTTGTCAAATCCGTACCGGACGGTGTGATGGTCTCAGGTTATCCGGCCAGGCCACATCAGGAAGAGTTGAGAAAAGAGGCGACAATTCATCGGCTTCCTCAACTTCTGAAAGAATTTAAAGAGCTTAAAAAACAGATACAGCAGTTGGTCGAAAACACGAGGAGTACATGATCATAAATCAGCGAACGATTGAGAAAGAAGCATCCTGCTCGGGCATCGGGCTTCATACCGGAAACAAAGTGACTGTGACATTCAAACCCTCCGATCCAAATACGGGCATTCGATTTAAACGCACGGACATAGAAAACTGTCCAGAAGTTCCCGCAGACATCGACCATGTGATTGATAATTTTCGAGATACCACAATAGGCATCGGAGAAGTGCATATTCGGCAGGTTGAGCATGTGCTGGCCGCGATCTATGGATTGGAAATTGACAACGTCCTCGTTGAACTGGATTCGAACGAACCGCCGGTTTGTGACGGAAGTGCAATGCCTTTTGTCGAGGCCATTCAGAAAGTGGGGATTAAGGAGCAGGACGTGCAGCGGGAGTATCTTGAAATTCAGGATACGATTGCCTATACCGATCCCGAAACCGGGATTGACATGGTGGTCTTCCCTTCGGATGAATTTCGTATCACCTTTATGGTGGATTATCGCAATCCCGCGTTAGGCACACAATATACCTCAATGTATTCGCTGACCGATGAGTTCGTCAAAGAGTTCGCATCGGCTCGGACCTTTTGCTTCCTCAATGAAGTCGAGCAGTTGTATGACAATGGGCTCATTCAGGGTGGCAATCTCGATAATGCCGTTGTCATCGTAGATCGGCAAATCGAAAAGAACGAGCTTAAAAGTCTGGCCGATAAATTCGGAATCAAGGAAGAGGTCGTGCTTGGCACCAATGGCATACTCGGTGGAAAAACCCTGCGATATTACAATGAACCTGTGCGTCACAAGGCACTGGATTTAATTGGTGACCTGGCGCTTCTCGGTGCACCGCTGAAGGGGCATGTGCTTGCAGCTCGTTCTGGACATGCCGCCCATGTTGCGCTGGTTAAAAAGATTCGCCAAGTCCACAAAACCAAAAAGCTGACAAGCAAGTTTCAGAAGATCCCTGCAAAAAAAGGTGTGGTTCTGGACTGTAACGCGATCAACAAGATCCTGCCGCATCGATATCCTTTCCTCCTTGTGGATAAAATCATTGAGATCATCCCCGGTGAGAAAGTGGTGGGTGTGAAGAATGTGACACAGAATGAGCCTCATTTTATGGGGCATTTCCCGGATCATCCCATCATGCCAGGCGTTTTAATTGTCGAAGCCATGGCCCAGGCGGGTGCGGTGCTGATGCTTGATACGATTGAAAATCCGGAAACCAAAGTGGCCTACTT
>JABMRT010000175.1 GCA_013202295.1 Candidatus Zhuqueibacterota bacterium | reverse complement strand
TTTCATGGCCTGACAACCTCCTGTTTTGTTATAGTTTATGGGCAATAAAATATAACAATTTTTGAGGTTAATCGGGCCTTTTTTATTTGTTTTTTAATGTTTTAACCGGACACTAATGACTTCGGGTGAATAATCGGAATCTGTAATGCACAAGGAACTGTTATTATCTTGAATGGCCCAATGACCGGGATCTTTATATGTCCACAGATCGGATATTATTGATTCAAAATCTTCAGAAAAAATGCCGTTAGTACACTCAGGTGGTAATGATGGAAGGCAGAGGATATGATTTTCCTTCATCTCGGATTGAATAAAAGTCACATGTTCTGTATCCAGATTAATAGTAAATATACCTCGTGTGTTAAATATATGAATTGGATCCTGTTCGGTGCTACTCGTCTCATCTCCAAAATCCCAATCATATCCAATGATATAACCCGTTGACCTATTTAAGAATTGTACTTCTAAAGGCACAACTCCAAAGAGAGGCTCTCCAATGAAATCTGTACCAGGGGCAGGTGAATTCTTCACATAGCAAATTGAATAACCATCATTTATCCACCAGTTATTTGGAATTCCAGACATAAAGATAGCAGCAGAATAGTCATTTAATTGACTTTGATAAGAAGTCCCAGAAGGAGGACTCGAAGTCACAGTACTCCAATAGAGTGTCTTTCCTCCTAAATTTTTAAAACTACCGTTCCAACGCATACCTGCCGGCAATGCTGTAAATCCACTCTCATTAGTCGCTCCATTATTTGGGTAATTCCAATGGGCAAAACCGGCCTCCTTGAGTTTGCCTCCAGCCTCATTGGCAGCACCACCCAGATAATGCGCAAGGACCTCCCAATCGCCCTCAGTCGATACATGCCAACCATTAGGAGCGATTCCTCGGGCATCCTTGACTGTATAAAAATTATACAGTCTGCCATAGGTTGCAATGTTAGTTACATCATTATTATAATTGCAGTAAGCACCCGATGTCAGATTATCCCATTCAGTATTGTCCGTAACATTTGGTATTGCATCACCATTATTATAATGTGTAACTTTTAAGTTTTCTGCCATCCACCATTGAACACCAATTTTAACAGTTTGATAGACATTGCCATCAATATCGGTCACTGTGCCGGTTTCTTGAGCAAATATAAATGCAGATAGAATCAGATTAATCAGGATTAACAAAGCAGCAAGAATTCTTCGCATCATGAGTCCTACCTCCGTTTATTATGTGGGATAGCAAACCAATGCAAGTTGCCCAATTCGTAAAAAAACAATAAATAAATCGCTGTCAATTCAAAAGATGTAATACAATTAAAGATTAATTAATTCTAATTAATAAATATCTGATAAAAATGCAAGGAATATTTTAAAATTCCAATCCACCTATATTAATGAGACGGATTATCACACAAAATTCCATAAAAAAAGCGGGATAAAAATATCCCGCTTTTAATTGCTGTAATTTCCATTTACTCGTTACCAGGCTCTGCCTGGTAACGCATGAGTAGATTCCCAGACAGAGTCTGGGAACCAGAAGAAAAAGGAGTTCTACTCCGACCTCTCCCCCATCTTCTTCGCTTTCTCAAGAATGGACGGAATCGCAGCATCCATCATCTCTTTGGCCATCATATAGGGAAAAGTGCGCTGTTCAAAGGTGCGTTCACTCAGCGCGTTGATGAACCGCTCTTCAAAAGTTTTAAAATAGGAACCATAAATGTGATAACTGTCCGCCTGATGCACATATCGCCCCAGCTTCACAGTTTTATCGGAGAGTTCGGCAATGCGGTTCGCGATTTTCTGCTGGAGCTGAACCAGTGCAAACATATTCATGAAAGCCGCTTTGTATGCATCGTTGGAACGGAAGCGAATGTTCATATTGAGCGCGAGATCGCCATTCTCATCTGGAAGGCAGCGGCACCAGATACTTTGCAGACATGCGGGATCATAACACGTATTGTCCTCCCACACCTGCCACGTTACTGCCTGTGCCCTCCGCGTGAAAGGAGTCTTCGCCAGCTTCTGAGCCATAATCTCGATCTGGTCAACCACTTCTTTGATGCCAGGGACTTTGTATGCAAACAAGCGCTGATGATACGTATATTCCCATCGTGTATCGTCTGGATCATCGGAATCGGTTCGCACACAATGATCCTTGATGCCGTCCAGCACCTCCATAACATATTCCTGCAAATCCTCCAAACCCCCGGGGAAATCCATATGAATCATCGGCTCGGCAAGCGGATCATGCACCACAATCGTCATGGAGCAGTCTTTGCTCGGAGGATCTTCCGGTTTGTCATACTCAGTCTTGACATCGCACCCCTTCTCATACAATTCAATCAGGGATTTCTCCCACGCCTGCGCGAGATTCTGCCCTTCAACCAACAGTGCCGGAATATGTCCCTGCATATCAATGCTCCAATGTTGAATTAATAATGATGAATTTTAAATTCGACATACAATATACGACCTCACGATATACCCGCTCACAATGAGACGGGAGATCAGAGCCAGGAATATCAAACTGTATACTGTATACCGTATACCGTATACTGTGTACTGTTTACTACTTTTCCTTCGGACTCAAATATTTATTATACAGCGCCAGCGCCACAATCGTGAACACCCCGATCCCACTGAATATCAGCCAAAGTGTGCGCGGCTGATTCAGATTATCCACAAAATGGACATAGAGCTTTGCGCCTAAAATCCCGCCGATGGAGCTGCCGAACACGCCGTAGAGGAAAAGATACCCCATGTACATGGCCTTGCGGTCTTGCGGTGCGACCAGCCCGATATAACTGATGAACTTGGGATGCGCGGTCATCTCGCCAACGGAGAAAATCACGATCCCCGCGAAGAACACCCAGATACTCGTATTAATCGCGAGAATGGCCATACCAATCGTACCCAGCAGGATACCAAACATCATCGTTGGCAAGGCTTTCTTATGCTTGACGATGGACGACACCCAGAGCTGCAGCAGGATAATTGTACCCGCGTTGATTACAGTCACATGCTCGACATCAAAGAACCAATCTGTATCCGCGCCGAAAAATCCAAGGAATTTATTCACAGCCAAATTCAGTGAAGAGCCATCCACATAAGCTTGCACATACCAGAGCACAGAATCAAACATCTGGAAATAGAGCACCCAGAATCCGGAGTACAGAAAGATCATGAGCAGAAACTTGGCATGGTCAGCGAACCGGGATTGACTGGATGAGTCAATAATAAAAAGGGATGTGATGGAAAGATATATCACGGATGCGATGATCCGGCCAAGCAATCCGATCCCTGGAAGTAGCCAGATCAATCCACCAAAAACAAGAACTGCCGCGAACGGCACTCCTTTACCGCCGGATGTTTTCGTTTTGGGATTCTTCTTCCCGGCAAGTGTGATGATGCCCAGACCAATCCCTATTAATGCGAACACATATAACATAAAGAAAGGACGCCCCTTCAGGGACTTTAGCAGATCTGTGCAGTCTTTGGGCGCGATCCAGATAAGTTCAGGATACGATTGAAGTGCTTTTGTCAAATCCATCTCAAGATTCATCGAAGCCAATTCAGGATCAAGATGGACAGAGAATGCGCCTTCCGCATCTTTTTGCGCGATAAAGTTGCGTTCCTGATCCTTGTCAGGGATGAATTCCAACAGGATTTTTTGATTGGATTGGGCGATCCAGGATTCAAGATCCAATTGAGTGGTTCCTTCAAATCCCGGCCAGGATTGTATCTTAGCGAGGAGTTCATCCGCGTAATTGGATAAATAGGATGGTTTAAATAAAGTCAAACTGTGATGGGTCGAATCCGATTCTTGAGTCTGAAGTGCATAGTCAGATCGGTTGAGCATGTTGCGATAAATATCAAAAACAAGAATTGTTCCCTCGCGCACGACACCGATCTTTGAATACCTGGCACTTACTGTACGGTCGCCCGCGTACTGAAATCCGGACCAGACAAGAAGGCCAATGAGAGCTGTACCCCAGATGAGGCGCGCAGTTCGGGATCCCTTCATCTGATGGTAGATCAATACAATCGGGGAATAGATAATCTCGAACGCATTCGCCAGAGTTTGTATCAGGTTCGTCTGCTCGCGTTTCTCCGCCTTTTCTTTTTGGACAGGATCTTTAAAGAACAATGCGGTTGGGATCAGCATGGCTGCCGTGCAAATCGCAGAGGCAATAATCACATAGCTTGGATTGATGGCCTTGAGAAAGGGCACGAGAAAGAGCGGAAAGAGAAACGCGCCGATATTAATAGACCAGTAGTAAATGCCGAAACCGAGCGTACTGTTGCTCTCATCCGTGAGTTTGGCGATAGAGCCGGAGATGAGCGGTTTGAAAATTCCGGCACCCACACCCATGATCACGAGCGCGGCAAAGACTGCCCCGTATGTTGTGGTCTGGCTCGTAAGGAAATAGCCTCCGCCTAACAGGGAAAACGCAATCATCAACAGCTTGCGAAATCCGAACCGGTCGGCCAATGCGCCAGAGAGAATGGGCAGGAAATAAAGCAGCGGTTGGATGACACCTTTGATCACGCCTACATTCTCTTTTGGAAAATGAAGCACGTTCACAAAATAGACTGAAATAAAACTCATCATGCCATAATACGCGCCACGTTCGAAGAATTCGAAAAGAATGACGAGCCAGTATTGGCCTGAAAATTTCTTGCGGTCAGATTGATTTGCCGTGCTCATGAAAGGTCTCCCCATTGGTGCGAAAATTGAATTATGAAAAGATAAAACAATGCGGCAGGAAAATCCAGAAGAAAATCAATTAAAAAACCTCAAAGGTTTTTAAAAGCTTTGAGGTCTAAATTTTATAATAGGATAGAAAAATTACGCCCAGCGATAATCCGCCAAAGTCTTGAGTGACGCAATTCGATCCTTAATGGCAACAGATTGAGTGCATTGTGCTGTGCAGGTTTCGCAATCCATACAGAGATTCAATCCGCCGTTGCGGTTGGCTTCCTGCATGGCATCATGTGCCTGCTCAAGATTGTGATACTGATACGCGTACATATGTGTCCGCATCAAGGTCGGCACATCAGCGCCTTTGGGACAGGATGGCTTGCACTCACCGCATTGATGGCAATATCCCAAGCCAAGTTTAATGTTGCGATCTTCCAAAAATTTCTTTTCGTCGGATGTATAAGCCAAATCATACACCACGGAAAAATTCTCTTTCAAATGATCATAATTGGTATATCCGGGAACAGCTGTCGTGATATGCGGATTGCTCAGCACCCATTTCAGCATCGCGGTCTGGTTCAGCAGTCCTTTAAACGCATCCGATTGTTGCACTCCATCACGATACCAATCTCCGCCAGCCTGTGTCTTCATAGCGACAAGTCCGATTCCTTTATCTGCGGCCTGCTTGATCGCGTCATGGATTTTTTGATCATCGACCATAGCAAAATTATAAGCAAACAGAATAACATCCCAGAATTCGCCTCGAGCCGCTTCATTGAGTATGGCCGTCATGTTGCTATGGCAGGAAATTCCAGTAGCCAGGATTTTCTTTTCAGCTTTCCACTGAGTCAGCATTTCCTGTAATTCCGGCCACTGCATATGTTCCGGATTATTGATGTCATGAAAATAGAGGATGTCCACGTAATCGGTCTGCAGGCGGTCAAGGCTCTCTTCAAACCGATCCTTAAAAATTGCGAGCAATTCTTCAGATGATTTCTTACCCATCACATCACCGAGATGGATTTTTGTACCAATAATCACATCCTTCCGGCAATTCATCTGCTTAATAACCTTGCCCACCATCCGTTCATTGTTGCCGCGTTGATAAATCCAGGCCGTATCAAAATGACGCACGCCTATTTCATAAGAGGATGCCAAGAGATCATCCACACTGGCATTCATCACACCCATACTGATCACGGGGACTTCTAAGCCGGTCCGCCCCAGTGTACGCGTAATGATTTTTTTAATCTTATCCGGGGATGGTTTATCTTCTGCAGACTGTGCTTTTAGTCCTCCAACCAGACTGAGGCTTCCGATTCCGGCAGCCGTCCGGCTCAGGAAATTTCTTCGTGAGACATGTTTTGAATCCTGCATACACCCTCCAGCATTTCATAGATTTGGATTTTCGATTGACAATATAATGAAACTGTTTACCAATATCGAGCATTTAAACAGGTCTTGGACAATTTATGACACTTTTCAGGAATTATGACATGAATTTAAAATGACTTTTTCATGTTAAAGTTATATATTCTAGCACAACACAAGAACCCACAACGAGGATAAACATGGCACAGCAAAACACTATTGTATCAATCTTATTAATCGGCCTTGCCCTTTCCATCCCGGTTCTCTCACAGGAAATTCCCACTGGTGGCGATCCTGTTTTACCGGAGGATGCAGCAATTCGGATGAGTTTGCAGGGCAGCAGTCTGGGGCGAAGAACAATTGTGGATGTGGATAGCATGCCATTCGACCGGGCCATACAGGCCGAGACAACCGTACTTCCAGATAACACCTGGGGCGTACAACTCGGCCTTTCTATCTCCGCCGCAGTGGATGAAGACGATGCCCTGCTTGCTGTCTTTTATGCAAGAGGGATTGAATCCAGTCAGGAGAGCGGAGAAGCCTTCTCTGAATTTATTTTCGAAACCGCAGCCGATCCATGGGATAAATCCATCTCATTCCCAATCTCTGTCGTAGGTGAATGGAAGCAGTATTTCATCCCGTTCAGTCCCGTTCAGGATTATTCAATCGGTGGTGCAAATGTCCTGTTCCGATTGGGATACAATCCCCAGACCATTCAGTTCGGTGGATTGGAGTTATTGAATTATCATGACGCTTATGAGGTGGAAGACCTGCCAAGAACCACGCCGGATTATGAGGGTAAGGATCCGGATGCACCCTGGCGTGCACAAGCTGAGCAAATGATTGACACATATCGCAAAGCGGACATTTCTATTTTGGTTCTGGATGATAATAGCAATCCGGTAGAGGACGCCCTCGTTCGCGTGGAGATGAAAAAGCACGCCTACAAATTCGGCTCAGCTGTCGATGCCCGGAGAATGATGCAGGGCGATTCGGATGCCCAGCAATACAATGAGACCATTGAAACCTATTTCAATCGTGTGGTCATGGAGAATGATCTGAAATGGGGACCGTGGGAAAGCTGGGACCGAAATGCCACACTTGATGCTTTGGACATGCTCAATGATATGGGAATTGAGATTCGCGGCCATTGTCTCGTCTGGCCGTCATGGAATAATACGCCAGACGATCTGGAAGAGAACGAAAATAATCCGATTTATCTTGAAATCAGGGTGCTTGATCACATTGAGGAGGAAGCGGGAGCTCTGTCTGGTATGCTTGTGGACTGGGATGTGATCAATGAACCCTTCTGGAACCATGATATTATGGATGTCCTCGGCGATGAAGTTATGGTGGATTGGTTTAACAAAACCCGCGAGATGGATCAGACCGCCATACTCTATCTCAACGACAACAACATCATCTCCGGTGGAGGTGTAGACGCTGCCCATCAGGAAGATTTCTACAATACAGTTCAATTTCTGCTGGACAATGGTGCACCGCTTCAGGGATTGGGTACGCAATGCCATTTCGGTACCAATGTCACTCCCCCGGAACGCATCTGGGCGGTTCTGGATCATCTTGCTGGCTATGGACTGGAAATTCAGGCCACAGAATTTGATATTGATTCACCTTATGAGGATCTGCAAGTCGATTACACGCGCGATTTCATGACTGCCTATTTCGCCCATCCTTCTACAGTTGGAATTTTAACCTGGGGATTCTGGGCCGGACAGCATTGGAAACCGACCGCAGCTTTTTGGGATGAAGACTGGAACCTGCGGCCCCATGGTGAAACATGGGTGGAACTGGTCACTGAAACCTGGTGGACAAACGAGGAACTCTTCACCGACAGTCAAGGTGAGGCAGCAACAAGAGGTTTTTTGGGTGAGTATGAAATCTCAATTCAAAATGGTGAATCGCAGTTAACCACAGATTTTTCACTCGGTCTGGGTGAGACAATGATCACAGTTATCGGCAGCTCAATCGGCATCCAAAACGGAATTTCAGATTCAGATCATCAACAAGCCTCCTCATTCTCATTAGGTTCCAACTACCCCAATCCATTTAATTCAGATACATCAATCCCTTATATCGTGCCAAGATCGGGAAACGTGCGCATCACAATATATAATTCAAGGGGTCAACGAATTAAGGTTTTAATAGATGCTGGCCATAAACCAGGTCAATATCGTCTCACCTGGGATGGCTCCAATGAGATGGATCAACAGGTCAGCAGTGGTATCTATTTGATCCGGATGCAGGCGAAGAATTTCTCGGCGTCACGAAAGATTACACTGCTTCGTTAGAAGAATAGGAATATAGGATACCATCATGTTCATCCACCAACTTTGCATCGGCAGTCTGGATAATTTCACTTACCTAATCGGATGTGTGGTCACCAAGGAAGCACTGGTCATCGATCCGGCCGGAGATCCCAATCCGGTTCTTGATATGGCCGAAGAGGAAGAACTCAACATCAAATACATCCTAAATACACATGGACATTTCGATCATACCGCGGGAAATGCCCGGCTCAAATTCGAAACCGGTTCGCAACTCATCATCCATAAAGGGGATGCAGAACAGGTACCTGACGCGGATCTTGTTCTGGACAAGGAGACAACCCTCCAGGTCGGTGTCATCCATTTTGACATCATTCACACACCGGGCCACACACCTGGTGGAATCTGTCTTTACGCACAGGGCAGTCTTTTTACAGGGGATACGCTCTTCGTGGGTGACAGTGGACGAACCAACATGGACGGCGGAGATCGCCTTGCGCTAGGCGCTTCGATTCGTAAATTAATGGAATTGCCGGATGACACTGTCGTCTTTCCCGGTCATGATTATGGACCGACCCAAACATCCACAATTGGTTGGGAAAAACGGAACAATGTGAACGCCAAAGAATATGGATTTTATGTGGGAGATTAAATGGCTGTGAGAGAGAGTGGATTTCAAAAAGCGCTTCGGCTGGAATATTTCACCATCATTTACAATTTTCTGGAAGCAGGCGCGGCCATCATCGCAGGCAAGATTTCAGGTTCCATTTCATTAATCGGTTTTGGGCTGGACAGTATTGTGGAAAATACATCCGGCTTCATTCTGATATGGCGGCTCAAGAAACACGGCTCGATTTCAAAGGAAGAGGAAGAACGGATCGAACAGCGCGCATCCCGTTTCGTAGGAATCAGTTTCTTCCTGCTAGGCGCGTACATCGCCTTTGAATCCATTCAAAAAATATGGTTCAGGGAAGTACCGGAGAAAAGTCTGGCAGGAATCATCATCGCCTCCCTCTCACTCATCATCATGCCGCTTCTTGCCCGCGCCAAATTAAAATTGGGACTGGAATTGAATCTGAAATCACTCGTGGCCGATTCCAAAGAAACACTCGTCTGCGCCTGGATGTCACTTGCACTGCTGCTTGGACTTCTCACACACACATTGTTCGGATTCTGGCTGGCCGATCCCATTGTCGGATTGATCATCGTCGGATTTCTATTTAAAGAAGGCTACGAACTGTTTTTTGAAGAGGATGAAGATTAAAATGAAAAAGGGCCCGGCTAAAACAGGACCCTTTTTCAAATATATATAAAACCCTTCCCAAGCGTTTTCTCAGGAAAGGCGAACATAACGTCACGCACGCAGGAAATTCAGTTGACTTTTCATGTTCATCTCCTTATGTTTGAAATAACGCGCGACAAGAATATAATAACAACTCTTCATGTCAAATACAACTAGAATCAGGGGCAAACCATGATTAAAAAAATTCTTTTTGGAATACTTGGATTGATCATCGTTTTAATCCTCTATATCACGATCACTGCCGGCCCCGATATAAAAAACTTCTTCACTTATACAAGTACGGATTTGGATGACAATCTGACTGTCCTACTTGGATATGGTGGCAATACTGTCGTTTTGAGTGATCCGGATGGCAAAGAAGTATTAATTGTGGATACCAAAGTCTTCGGTGGTGCAAAGAAACTGAAATCGCATGTTGAGGCACTTGGTACAAATCTGGACGTCTTCATCGTGAACACACACCCTCATTTTGATCATACTGGCGGCAACAAACTCTTTCCCGGAGCCACAATCCTTACGGGTGAAAAGGATGAAATGATTCCGAATGAATCAGCTAAGATCATCCTTGTAAAACAAGGAGAAGAATATCCTGTTGTGATCGGAGCAGACACTGCATTCGTGCGAAATGTCGGACGTGCCCATACCTACAATAGCCTCGTGGTTTATCTTCCGAAGCAGCAGTTGTTGGCAACCGGAGACATCATCTTCCATCACATCCATCCCGCCTTGTTTAGGGAGGAAGGAACGGATATCGATAGTTGGATCAATGCGTTCAACACACTCGCGGAGTGGCAAATTAAAACCGTTGTTCCCGGACATGGTAAGATCGCTGATAAAAATGCGATTGGGGATGCGAAAGAATATTTCGTTTCAATCCGCAAGGGACTGGACAATCCGCAAAAACTGGAGGAACTCAAACAACGCTATGCAGATTACGGGAATGTGCCTTTGGCAACAAGTTTTAAAAATACAGTAAAATTTATGAAGGAAAATTAAAAACGTTATTTGATATACAAGGCTTTTCGCCTTTGAATAAAATTAACACCCTCCATTTGTATCAAATACACACCATTCCCGAGGGAACGTCCCATATCATCATGGCCATCCCAAACGACCTGGTGAAACCCTGCTGTCATATCCCCATCTTTTAAAATTCTGACAATTTGCCCTTGGATATTATACACAACGACCCGAACTTGCGAAGATCTCGGTACAGCAACATTGATTATCGTACTCGGATTGAACGGATTCGGATAATTTTGACCGAGGTGAAATCTGGATGGCAGAAAGTTCATTTCATCCAAATTCACTTCCCCTGCTTGATCATCAGGATTGTAACTCAGGGGAACCTCAATTTCTTCAAGCAATACTTTTTCTAAATCTCGAAACTGGACGATCAGCTTTTCACCAGCCTTCCAGGCACTCACCCATTTCAACCAGTACATTCACACTTGGCTGGGGATCACACCATCAGCGGTCGGACCAATGTTGAGAAGAAGATTACCGCCCTTTGAGTTGATTTCCAGTAAAGTATGGATGAGCGATTCACTCGTTTTCCAATTGTGATCATACTGATGAAATCCCCAATTGGAATTGATCGTCATACAAGTTTCCCAATCACGTTCTGGTGGTGTTTCTGGAACTTCCTGCTCTGGTGTGAGGTAATCACCTGCATTTGGCAAATCATGATTTACACGATTATTAACAATGATATCCGGATTGAGATAAAGACACAAGTTGTACAGATTTATCGCATCCTGATCCGAATACCCAATCTGATAATCTGCATCAAACCATATATTCGAAACCGGATAATTCTGTATCAGTTCCGTGACCATCACCCATTCACCACGGCCCAGAACGGAATAAATCCCCCAGTGAATGAACATGCCAAACTTGTCGTCTCGCCACCATTCCATCCTGTCTTGTGCGAATACAATTCCATACGCATTAAACAAATGGACCAGCAGCAAGAAGAATATTATCCGGAGATTCTGTTTTTCCATAGATCGTTCATACATTATAAAATGCGAATTAAATTTCGATGATTACGTAGGGGTAACAGAGATGAGAATCAGAACCTTGTATGAAAATAGGTTTCTGAATATATTTAATAATCATTATCCCCCGTAAGACATCGACCAACCGATTAATTTGGGATAGGCAGAATTTCTGAATAAATTCTCTTGTAATGATCCAGAACCAATCCCATGAGATAATCTTTCATTCCCTTTAATTCTTTTTTATCTATTCCAATGGCCTGAGCTGCTTTCTTGTTGATTTCATCAATACGGATGCCTTGTTTCAATGCATCAATATCCCAATCATTCAGAAAGGCGGCCAGCTTGGGTGTATCCTGAATTATTCCCAGATGCGGCACAGAAAATGATAAAGCGGTGACCACTCCATGCAGGCTTGTTCCAATATATAAATTACTAGATGCGATACAATACATAATTTCAAAAAGAGTCAGATCTTGTGGTAAAAAACAGGGTACCTTAAGTCGGTCCTTAACCTTTTTTAAAATGAGGTGATCTTCATGCATAGGCACCCGCCCGATCGGCAATAGAAGGATATTTAGATTCTGAGTATTATATATGGCTTCTAATTCCCGCACGATTTGCTGTAAATGCCTCTTCTCCAGAGATTGCTTCACTTGAAAACAAAGATACCGCCCCGCGTGTGAGTCGATCCAATCTTGAATTTCAGGGCGGATCATAGATTTAAGCCGGTCGATAGGATAATACTGTGACATAATCACAGCTGAGTCAGGGACTAGACTTACAGGAATCTCAATGCCGATTTGAATAAGTTGATTTCGTGTCACACTATCTCGGACTGATATCAAATCAGCACCATTTAGATTCTCTTTTAAGTAGGATCGATATGCCGGATGTAGAGTGTGAAGTTTCGACCCGCTTACTGTATTATAGACGATCCGGACTCCCGGTTTGAATGCGGAGCGTGGGATGATCCAGGGCAGAACAAAGGATTCAGCGCCATATCGTTTTGCCAACCTGGCATTGATGGCCATCCCCTGTTTGAGGGCCTTGCCGAAAAACTTGAAATAAGATTCAAAAACGCGGGCCTGCAAAAATTTGAGTTGATGGAGATGCATGGGCATCCAGTTAATACCCAGCACATCCCCCCCTGCCACGAGAAGAACGTCACCATCCTTCAATGTGGATTGCTGAATTAAATCACGAATGGACTTTGTCTTCTTCGCACCGGTCGCGCTTAGATCGCTTCTTTTAAAGCCGAAATATTCGAATTGATACTGAAATTTCACATTCTGTAGCGCCTCTTCAATAAGGAGGGGAAAGAGCAGATCCCCGTAATTGAAGCGATCGATTGCGCCTAAAATGGCCAATGTTTTTTTCATCACTCTGAGCCGGATTTAAAGTTAATCTTCTGTTGAAGATTTATGATCACCTTCTGGATAAATCGCCGATTCATAAAGAAAGTCACGATCATGGCAAAAACCAGCAAACCGACATTAACATACGGGATATTCAAGAAAAAAACAAGGGTATAGACTGTAACACACAGGATGAAACTGAGGAGAACACCCACGTTAATCCGTATATGAAAATACTTACGCGTTTGAACAATTCGGATTAACCATAGCACGATTAGTGAGACCATGCTGGAAAAACCCACTGCCTGAAGTCCCCAAATCGGAATAAGCAGGAACATCAGAACTAAATTAATAATGGAGCCGATTAGTGTGGTAGTAAAAGCTCCCATTGTTTCCCGCGAACTGAGATACCCTGTACCATAAAAGACAGAGAAAGCAGAAAAAACTGTACCGATATAGAGAAAAGGGATATATTGCCAGGCCTCTGAGAACTTGGCATCAATGATTAAATTAAAAGCAAACGGAGTGATCGGCAGCAATAATAGGATTACACAAAATTGTACACGCATATAGGCATCAAACATCTGTGAATAAAAACGGTTTCGGTCGTCTGCGTTATATTCAGTTATGGCAGATTCCTGCCAGGCGAGATAAAATATATTGTTCACCATCACCAAGATTGCAGCAAATCGACTAGCCACAGCAAAGAGTCCGTTTGCTTCACTTCCCATCGTCAAATTAATGACATACCGATTTGCGAAAGAGAGAAGCCACCAGTTGATTGCTGTGGGAAGCAATGGCATCGAATAAGTGATAATGGATTTTTGGAGTTTTTTATCCAGATCATTCAATCGGATGTATCGAAATATTCCAACCCTGATCTCAAGATAGAGTATCACAATCACAGCGGATGCAATACTGGAAATCAGCACTCCCGCAACTTTCATGTGGAAGAATTTCAAAAGGAGCAAATTTCCAACCAGCATGATGACAGTGAAAATCAGTCCACCCATAGCAAAATCATAATTTCGTTTTAATCCGCGAACTGTCTGCTGCCACAGGTTCCAGTAAATCTGTGAAATAGAAACAAGAATAATCAGCCAGGCATGGGGAATCGGCTTCAGAACGAAAAATCCTGTGGACACCATCACAAAGAGCAGAACATTGCGAGTAATTAAAAAGAAAGCATTGGTAATATTTTGACGGATGATGCTTTCATCCCTGGCATCGAGGAGATTACGGTATAATCCATCAATGCTTTGGAGCGTAACAATGGAAATCACAATCTGTATTGTCGTAATAATTAGATCGTAATAGCCCAATTCGGATTGGGACAGATAGATTGTATATACCGGCAGCAGGATGAATCCCAGCACTTTGGATGCAAAATTCCCGACCATGTAGATCAGAAAGTTTTTAAACAATCGTCTTTCTCTGCCCATACGATCGATCTATCCATTTTACAATTGGAGGTGAATTGTTTTTAAATATATGGATTTTCTGGAGAAAAACAACTCTGAGGTAAAAAAAGAAGGACATTGATGATATTTAAAAAACCTTCCAGGTTTATAATCTGGAAGGTTTCGCACATACTGATGGAAGGTAATTTTCCTGTCCTGCTTTATAATATTTCTATTCTGCTTGTTTAACATCCTCATGTCGGGGCATTAATTTAAAATCCTCATCGCTGAGAGAGTCATTCTCTTTCACATCAATGGTCACCAGATATTTCATCATGAGCTGACGGATGCGGCTTCGAAGCCCCTTGGTTAAATAATGTGCCATTTCAGGATGTGCGTATAACACGAGCCTGCGATGCCGGCTCTTTGATTTGAGTTTCTGTATGCGCCGCTCAAGCTGTGTAATTAGTGTGCTTTTAGCAGGCACGCGGCCGAGACCACCACATCGTGGACATTCTTCACTGTACCGGAACAGTAGACTGGGCCGGATGCGTTCGCGCGTTATTGAGATCAGTCCGAAATCATTCATGGGCAGCATATCAAACGCGGCCCGGTCTTTCTTCAGTTCCTTTTGGAGTTCTGAGAACACCTTCTTTCGATTGTTCTCATTTTGAAGATCAATAAAGTCAATGACGATAATGCCTCCGTTATCACGCAAACGGAGCTGCTTTGCAATCTCACGAGCCGCTTCCATATCGGTTTGCAGAGCATTCAATTCATGGTCTTTCTGACTGACAGAACGACCACTGTTTACATCGACCACAACCATTGCTTCGGTTTGATCAAAAACCAAATGACCGCCTTTTTTCAACCATATCTTTCGGGATAAAGTCTTTACGATTTCTTCTTCAATGGGATAGGCATCAAAAATCGGCTTTTTGCCTTTATACAAAGTCAGGTTGGAAAGCAGTTGCGGAGCGACATCTTTTAAATATTTACGGATCTCACCATACAATTTTCTGGAATCCACAACAAGACTGTCAATATCTGGCGAGAATAAATCACGGATCACGCTTGAGGTAATCCCCATGTCTTTGTGAATCAGGCCTGGCTCCCTTTGAGTTTTAACCTTGTCCGTAATCCGGTTCCAGATTTTCAGAAGATTTTCCAGATCCGTTTTGATCGCCTGTAAATCCTTACCAACTGCTACAGTACGGACAATTAAACCAAATCCTTCGGGCCGGAGGGTTTTGGCGACGACACGAAGTCGTCTGCGTTCTTTGAAATCGGCAATTTTGCGTGAAACACCAATTGAATTATTCTGCGGAACGAGCACAATGTACCGTCCCGGTATTGAGATATCTGTGGTCAACCGGGCACCTTTGCTGCTGATCGGTTCCTTTGTGATCTGAACAAGAATCTCCTGCCCCCGCTTCAAATGAGACTTGGTTCGAGCCGGTTTTCTCCGGCCGCGGCCTCTGTGCCGAGAAGTTGTTTTGGATTCATCGTCATCTGTATCTGAATCTGTGACACGTTCAGCCAGCGCACTGAATTCATGTACATGCTCTCCAACATCCGAAAATGGCAGAAAACCATTGGCGTTCAGGCCAATATTTACAAATGCCGCCTGAACCGCGCTGACCACATTGTCCACCCGTCCCTTAAATATATCACCCACCATGCGCTCATTTTCGGGCCGTTCGATAAATATTTCGACCAATTGGCTGTCTTCCAGAATCCCTATTCGGGTTTCCGTGGAAGAACTGTTAATAATAATTTCTTTTTTCATCTAAATCCTGTCCTTTAAGCATCACTTTGTATATATAATTTGGATGCTCTTATCTATTTTTTTCCCACACCAGCTCAATGGGCGTCTTTTGTTTTCCATGTTGATGGATAAAGAGCCCTGCGCGGTGGATATTTCTTGGTTCGATTAGTGATTCATGTCGCGGCTGAATGGCCCGGATCACTTCATCAGGCCGAGCCGTACCCGAAGCGCCCATGCGAATGACCATTTCAATACTTTTGCTATTCAGTGAAATGGATACCACGTGAAGCCGGATATCAACTTCCTTATCACGACGGGTAATTTTAAACGTGTTCTTTTGGAGAAAGGATCGGATCGAAACTTCCCACAATTTGCGATCAAGCGGCTCGTCCCAGAAGGCCTGATACGCCGCAATATTGATACTCTGATTCAGCGAGGGAACTTTAGATTGAATCATCAATGCTTCGAATACTTCAAATCCCGCAGGCAGATTTTGATTCAATTGTTCCATCAAATCATGGGGCATGGGCGTTTCCACCTCGATATCGAAATACTCGGCATCACTTGTGTACCCAAGTACGAGAGGCGGCCCCAATGAAATTTTAGGATGCGCCCTGAATCCGGCGGAATACGCAACCGGAATGCCCGCCCTGCGGCATGTACGGCCCAATACACGCTGTGTGTCAAGATGGGATGTAAACCGCACCTGTTCTGTTTTCCGATATCCTACCCGGAAAGTACATGTCATCGTCTCAGTCGGAATTCTTTGCACCTTGCGGTCATACTCTTTTTCAGGAAGAAGAATCTTTCCAGCCGCTATCTTTCGAGCCTTTATATTTTCTTCTTTGCAGGCAGTGTGTTTGGATAATCCACAACCGGGACAGTCTGAGGTTTGGCAGTCACCAGTGTTCTCAGGAATGAAAGCTTTCTCTCTCTCTTTCAGAAGAAATGATTTGGATAGTCCTTTTTGCAGATGATCCCAGGGAAGCTGCTGTTCAACATCTCGTGCCTGTGAATAGAGTTCCGATTTCAATCCAGCAGATTCAAAGGCATCTTTCCAGATCTGGGGTCTGAAATGCTCGGTCCAAGCGTCGAATTTGGCACCGCTCTCCCATGCGGTTTGAATCACTGCACCTAACTGGCGAGTGCCCCGACCCAGAACGCCTTCGAGATGAGAGACTTCGGGATCCCGCCAGCTCAATTTGACATTGTTCCAATGGTTGTGTTTTTTTAGGAAATTTATCTTTTCATTGAGCATTTCAACAGAATCCTGACGTTCCCATTGAAATGGCGTATGTGGTTTGGGTGAAAAGGGAGAGATGGACACGTTAATCTCTTTCTTCCCAAATCCCTTCGCCAGTTTGGCCGCTTTGCCCACGAGATCGACAATCCCCTGTAAATCCTCTTCGGTTTCTGTGGGCAGCCCGATCATGAAATAAAGCTTTACATTGCGCCATTTCCGTTCGAACGCGGTTCGGAGTGCACACAACAAATCCTCTTCACAATTGTTTTTGTTTATCACATCACGCAACCGCTGCGTGCCCGCTTCAGGCGCGAGTGTGATTCCGCTACGCCGGAAATCCTGAGCGAAATCGGCGATTTGCGGTGTAAAAGTCTCAGCACGAAGTGATGGAAACGAAATGGAAACACGATCCCGCTTTAAAATTTGCTGAAGTTTCACAAGCAATGTGAATAAATCGGGATAATCAGAACTTGAAAGAGAGACCAGTGAGATCTCATCAAAACCCGTGTTGCGGATGATGGTCTTTGCCTGATTTACCAGCTCATTCATGGGACGGGTTCGCAATGGTCGGTAAATCATGCCCGCATTACAGAACCGGCAACCCCGCACACAACCTCGCATGATTTCAAGAGAATAGCGATCATGCGCAATTTGAATCATCGGCACCAGTGGTTTTTCGGGATAACAAGAGGAATCCAATCCTTTCAGCATCCTCGCCTGAACAGTCTCTGAAGCTTCCTTTTCGAGTATTTCTATGCTGGAGACTGAGCCATTATCCGCATATTTAATTTTGTAAAACGACGGAATATAAACACCGGGAAGGCGTGCGAGATCACGAAGGATGCTTTTACGTGCTCTTCCCTCTTTTTTTGCATGGCGGATAATGTCCGCAATTTCGACGACGATATCCTCTGCGTCACCTACCACAACGACATCAAGGAAATCGGCCAGAGGTTCGGGATTGAACGCACCGGGACCACCCGCAATGATTAGAGGATCAGAAGGAGTACGATTTTGACTCAGCAGGGGAATTCCGGCCAGATCGAGCATATTAAGCACGTTGGTATAGAGCAGCTCGTACTGAAGACTAAATCCGACTATATCAAAATCCCGCAACGCATGTTTGGATTCAAGACCAAAAAGAGGCAGTTCGGCTTTTCGCAGCTCTGCTTCCATATCCACCCAGGGTGCATAGACACGATCGGCAAGTACAGCCTCCTTGCTGTTCAGGATATGATACAGCAACTGCATTCCGACATGCGACATGCCGATTTCATAAACATCTGGAAAGGCAAGCGCAAAGTGTACTTCTGCACTCTCCCAGGGCTTATGGACGGCATTCAATTCATTGCCGACATAACGTCCGGGTTTGAGTACGCGCGGTAAAATGTGATTTAACTGTTGTATAAATTCATTCATCAATTATCAAAATTCTAGACTCCCGGGATTATCCACCACATCATGTAAAATCCTAATTCTCGGGAGCTCTATTCCGCTTTCTTTCACCATTCAATAAAGGGTAATATATGAATGCGGAATTTAAATAAAAAGAAAACTTTGAGTGCCGAAAGGAATTGACATACTACAGATTGTGTGAAATCCGGCGCACCAAAGTTTTTATCATTCACAAGCATGTATAATTTACGAAAAACTGATGAGTCGTGCAAGGATTATATAGAATCTTCAAATGCCTTACAGTTGGCCGCATTGACTCATAAATAAAGTAACTTTGGAAAATGGAATAATTTCCTGGATGGAAGCCTGTACCACTTAATAATTAGAAACTGAATTATCTCTTGATTTTTATTGAAATAATCGATACCATTTTCCTACGATTTTATATAGTTAAACTGGATCTTTTATATGTAATCGAATGCTTTAGGGGTAGGATAAATGCCTAAATGGGCTGCAAATATTCCACAGTTCACCTTGGCAATAATAATTCTCTTAAGCCTTTTAGGATGGCAGGGAAGTATTGCGTCAACTACCGAGATCACTTGCCTGCCTGATAATACGTACCAGCAAAAGGTACTTCCATCATTAAATTCCAACAGCGAACCGGATTGGCTCATCCTTCTGGCAAACTCAATCTTGCAATTTCATCCAGATCCCTCCAGTTGGGATTGGAATTGGGGAGAAGGCGTGTTAATGTATGGATTGTGGCAGGCTTATGAGGCGACTGGGAATTTGGCATATTACTTGTATGTAAAGGATTATATTGACCATTATGTTCCACAGAACGGAAATATTACTGTTCATATTGATCCAATTGCATATGCAAATAAAATCTCACCGGCAATACTGCTGCCCCTTCTCTATCAAAAAACATCGGATCAGCACTACCTCACTGCCGCTCAAATCGTCGCGGATTATATTCAAAATACTGTATTACGTGTTTCCAATGGAGCGCTGGCCCATATATTTGAAGATGAATTATGGATTGACACCCTTTTTATGACCAGCATCTTTCTGATGTATTACGCTGAAGTATCTGGAAATATGACCTATATTGATGAAGCAGTAAATCAGATGCTATGGCACAAGGAGTACATTTTCGACGATGCATCGAACCTGTTCTATCATGGTTGGGATGAAGATGGATCTGCGATATGGGCAAATCCGGTTACCCATCAATCGGCTTGTTTCTGGGGACGGGGTAACGGATGGGCGGTTGTTGTGTTGAGTGAATTACTAGATTATGTTCCTCTTGATCATGTAAACAGAACCGCCCTTGAAGGATTATATTCAGATCTAATCAATAAGCTGCTGTCGTTACAGGATCCTGCGACTGGATTGTGGTATACCGTGGTTGACCAGGGAGGGGCATCGGGGAATTACCTTGAAACATCCGCTTCAGCAATGTATGTATACGGCATTGAAAAAGGCATTCTAAATGGATGGCTTCCATTTGATCATTCTGTCTATAGCCAGCTGGGAAATGATGGGTTAAATGAAAGGGTATACATCCAATCCCAGAATAGTGAAGTTATTATACACAGCATATCTGGTGGAACAACCATTGGAGATTATAACTATTATGTCAATGTGCCGCTGGGCAACAACAGAGTATGGGGTCTTGGTGCATATCTCATGGCAAAAACCTTTTTTCGTTCTAGCGTCCATAAACCGAAACCAGTGGATGAACTGGAAATATCCATCGATGGAAACAATCCCTCAGTTCAATGGCAACCGGTTACACTTGATGTGTATGATTATCCAGTAAATATTTCACATTACCGCCTATATCACGCTTCATGTCCGGAGTTTGATTGCGTGAGTTCAGATTCAACCGACATTTTAAACAATAATTTATTTATTGATACAAATATTGAGTTGTCTGGATATTCATATCAGGCTCAGTTTTATAAAATCTGTGCAATTGATGATCAAGGCAAAAAATCAGATCCTTCTGAGGTATTTGGATTTATTAGGTATCCATTGTCTACAACGTCTTCTACTAATTTTAATCTTATCGCACTTCCCTTTCACCAAACAGATATTTCTAATGCAGCAACCCTTATCGAAGCTGTGCCAGCCTGTAATTCTGCTGCGTATTGGAGTGCAGAGTATCAAGGGTATTCTCAATATGTTGATGAAGTACATTCAACAAATTTCGATGTGATGACACATGGAGTATATTTCATAAATGTTGTTGCCGATACATTTTATATAATGTATGGACAATACGACTTGCCAGTATATTCACTTTTAGCCGTCGGTGAAAGCACACATTTCAATACAATCACACTTCCGTTTGATAAGCAGGATATAGAAAATGCTTCCGATCTGTTGGTCGATATCAATGACTGCAACAGTGTCGCAAAATGGGATGTAACAATACAGGGTTATATTCAATACGATCCATCTGCCCCTGAAACAGATTTTACCATATATCCAGGATATGGGTATCTGGTCTATGTCACAGACAACAGTGTCTGGCCAACCCCTTTGCTTAATTCCAATAAATCGGTACATCAATCACCCAAGCAGCCTGTTCTGGTAGATAAATGTTCCAGCGCTCCACATCTGATCATCTGGAGAGTCCAGGACTCGCAGCATGAGTTCCAACCTGTTGAACTTGCAGCATTCATCGGTTCACGACCAGATGAAATCCTCACAGCAGATTCACCGGGATGTGATATCTTTGAATCGGGATGGGTGATACAATGCGCTTCCCTTCCATCTGGATGGAGAGAAGGTGAAATCGTTACGATTCAGGCTATAGACAGAAATAATAATGTCAAATATTATGAAGCGGCTCTCAGTTGGAATCCTTCAGATAAAGCCGCATTATTATATCCTGAAGAACCGGACCATCAGCCTTATATAACGCAATTATATGCCAATTATCCCAATCCGTTTAACAGTACAACACGTATTCCCTATGAAATCGCAGCATCTGGCCCAGTGGATATCCGCATTATGGATATCACTGGACGTTTGGTTCGCACATTGCTTAAGCGGGAAATGTTTGCTGGGAAACATGAAATCAATTGGAGCGGCATGGATGATCAGGGGCATTCTGTCGCAAGTGGTGTGTACCTGATCGAATTGTCTGCATCAGAACAGATTTTTAAGCAAAAAATCCTTTTGGTCAGATAGTCTAATTATTGGATTATCGGGTATCAAATAATTTCAAATATTTCTCAATGGATAGAGATAACTTATCAGGAAAATATATGATGCGAAAACTGAATTTTGAGCTACCCATTATTCTCCTCACTCTATTGCTCTTCTACTTGTTTTTTTCAAGGGATATCATCCAAACCTTTTCTGAAAATGCAAGAATGGTTGAAGCCAATAATGTCGACGAAGCACTGCATCTTGATATTGTGAAAAATTCTATTGAGGATCCCAACTATACGATTGTTTTTTCAAATTATGGACATCTCTATTTTAATCTCTCGATAATATTGTTAAAATTGATAAGTCTTTTCACATTTATATCAGAAAAAACAATCATATTAACATTGAGAATTATTCCATTATGTTTTGAATACCTTACAGCAGCACTGCTCTTTATTTTCATTAGAAAACACATCAATCAAATAAGTGCGTACATTGCCATTATTATAATCGCAATATATACATTTATTGCACATGACTATGCGATCATTTCACATCCTGACATGCTACAAATGTTTTTCATAACAGGTAGTTTAATCGCTCTATACAAATTCTATATACGTCATTCGATTAAATGGTTGATCCTTGCGGGATGTTTAAGTGGACTCGCTTTCGCATGTAAATACTCTGGTATATTTATATTCATCCTGGTCCCCATATTGGTTATGATTCAACTGAATAAAAAAGAGAACGTCCATTCACTTCTCATTTCCGATTGCTATGGAACCTGGAGTCATATCCTGACAATTGTATTTTTTATTGTGTTCTCTTTATTAGCCTCTCCAAAAATCATCGCCAGGTTAATCACAACAGATGGTGTGATAGACAATCCTACAATGCTGCGTATGTTGGAAACTTTGAGGTTTGTATCATTGGGATGTGTAGTAATATTCATCCTGATTTACATAATAAAATGGAAATTTCAGCAAACAAGAATCATTCACACTTTATGGGTAAATTTTTATCATCTGCTCATAACATCATATTTATTTCTTATTTCGTTCGTAATTGCCTTTTTTATCACATCCCCCGCATCTTTTATCGGTTTCAATTTTATTTCCGGTATATTATATGAATCCCATCACACTGCATCGGGACATGTATTTCAGGAATCATCTACTTTAATAACATGGATTGGTTTCCTCTTTTCAAAGCCGTTTTTCGGGATCTTCCTTACAACGATATTATTCTCAAGATTGGCATTCATTATCTATTATTTTATCAGATATAGAAAAAACATCATGTCGGTACCGGAAACTCTTTTTTGGGGCTGGACTGTACTATATATCGGATTTTTAGCGGTTCGTATTAATATGGCCAGAATGAGATATTTATTACCCGTTATTCCATCAATCATTGTCATTACTGCCATAACCTGGAGCCAGATATTCTTCTGGTTAAACCATCAAACAAAATTGATTTATAAAATTCTATTGATGATATTCTGCGTTATTACAATTGCAGATGTATCCTATTCTACCCACTCCTTATTCGAATTTCAGAACTACCTGCTGGGTAAAGCGGTCAGGAATCCTTCGATCATGGCCGGTGAATGGATTAAAGAAAATATCTCTCCTGAACAGCAGATCCTAGCGGATCATTTTACATACATCCCCCCGGAATATTTGAATGTCAATTTCCATTATTATGCAACAAATGATTCTTTAAAATTAACTGATCCCGATGTGGTTCTGACCAATTTCAGAATTCGATATGCTTTCGCGGACAGCAACGCTGTTGATACATATGTCCATGGAAGTGAGTTGTTTACTAAAAGATTTAATTATTATCGGGGATTGGACCATGGTGAATCTGGTTATCATTTAGTCTCAGATTTTAAAGAAGTAAAGATTTATATGAAATCCGACATATTATAACCACTGGTCAGATACTGCCCATAAGATCGGTTTACATTCGAACATAAGGTTAAGATATTTTTATATTTTGGGGAACAGATTATTTAAAATTCGAGTTAACTCCAGAATTTATAATGTTAATTTTATGTAGAATTAAATCCTCATCAGTACGGAATAAAATTTGCATAAATAACAACACTATTAACAGGTTGCACAGTGATACAATGATTGGAATCAAATGCGTCAGAATCTCACACGATTACTTCTTCTCAATATTATATTTTTCTCACTGCTTTCGCATGCAGATTTCCCAGAGTATGCAACCAATCCATTTACTTTCTCTGTGCCTGAAAGCCCTTTCTGGGGTACATTCTTCGTAGCCGATCTGGACAATGACGATTTGCCTGATTTCACATTTCGTTCTGAAACGACTCTATATGCTTACCGGCACAATGGATCCCTTCTCTGGTACACCAACGTACCCTATCCAGGACCGACAATCAATAATTACGGGGTAAAACATGGTGCTGCCGATGTTGATGGCGATGGTAATGTGGAAGTGGTTGCTCTTAACAATAGTGAACAACTTCTGATCTTTGATGGTGCCAGCGGTGATTTGGAGACCACTTACGACCTGCCGCCTCTCGATATCAATCAACTGGGATGTCATGTAGCTATTGTGAATTTGCGCAATATGGGCGATCGTGACGCCATCATTCAAACCTGCGATGTCCTGGATGAAAATCATGATTATCAAGCTCATGCCACCGGCTATTATCTGAACCGAACCCTCATCGCAATGAATCTGGAAAGTGGCGACACGCTTTGGACGGTGAAACAAAATGCCGATCCGGGCGATGGACTTTATGAAGGATACTGGGGACAGGCGCACGGCCCCTTCTTCGCGGCCGATGTCGATCTGGATGGATTGGATGAAGTCGTCGGCGGCAATTTGATTGAAGATGATGGCAGTGTGCATGACATCGGATACCCGACCGGCTGGCTTTCATTCGACGAAAGTACCAGTTTTGTCGACCATCTGGATGGAGTCTCGGTCGGAAATTTCAGGCCGGATTTGCCTGGTCTCGAATGGGTGGTCACCGAAGAGGATGGAAGTCTGTCAGAATATCACACCGCCCTGGTTTCCAGCGAGGGAGTCGCATGGTATGAAGAGATAAATTTTGGCGGGTATGAAATATTCAGAGAGCCGCAACACACTGCGGTGGGTAATTTCAATTTATCCAGCCCACACACCGAGATCTGGGTGCGCTCACGTCTCGGTGGCGGAGATCCGGCCGTTTACTACCGGCCATTCGATTCCCAGTGGCCATGGGTTTTTAACAGCACTGGTTCCATCATCGCAACTTATCGAACCTATGAAAGACTTCCTTTAGGATTTAACACATTTCCAGAGATGGGCAATCGAATGGGTCTTGAGATGATCTGGACCATAGACTGGACCGGTAGTCCTAAGGAGAATATAGCAGCCAAGGCACGCTGGGTTGAAGGACATTTCGGCATATTTGACGCGATCACCTGCGACTCATTGTGGACATCCATGGGTCATTATCCCTCAATACAGGCACACATACTTTATGTTGCCGACATCGCCGGAGATGGACGTGAAGAAATGATCGTGTATGACTCAGCAGACGGACAATTCAAAGTTTTCTGGAACGCAGCAGACAATCCTTATCAGCCTAAGTTTCCAAAATGGGAAGATCCACTCTACAGACGGTTAAAACAAAATTGGAATTACTACTCACCCGGCAGCTATACATATCCGGATTATCCAACCATCTCGAATGTGCAGATTACTGAAGTCACTGCCAGTGGCGCGACAATCACATGGCAGACTGACCAATCCTCAAACTCTCTCATTGAGTTCGGCACCACTGAGAACCTGGGTGAACTTTCGACGAAAGACTCTGGGTTAAATACGTCCCATTCAATCCATATCGATACACTTCTGCAAAATACGGATTATTATCTTAGGGTCCGCTCTTCAAATACGAACGGCATGGTGGGCATCTCTCATATCACGGAATTGAATCTGGTGGAGTTGTCGCCAGTGACTTTAACCGGAATCGAACAGACCGCGCCGGATCAGGTGACCCTCACCTGGCAGCAAATGAACAATGTGAGCGAATTTAATGTTTATCGCGATACCGATGTGGATGTTGAAATCACACCGGCCAAACAGGTGGCAGCTGGAGTCACGGAGTTGCAATGGACCGATCCGGGAAGCGTGACCGGTGACCCGAATACACAGTACTTTTACAAAGTCACCGCCATCAGCGGATTGTATGAAGGAGATCCTTCGGATGTCTATGGTGAATTTGATTACACCCTCGTAGTAACCTCAGGGACGGATTTCAATGCCGTGGGATTCCCGCTTGAGATATCAGGGATCGGAACCGCGAGTACGTTGATGTCCGCGATTCCCGGATGCAATAGCGTCGCCCGTTGGGATGCGCAACATCAGGGATTCGAACAGTATATCCCGGAATATAATATCAATAATTTTTCAGTCGCAATGGGTCAGGTCTATTATGTAAACGTGTCCTCGGATTCGTTCTGGACATTGACCGGAAAGGTCATTTCTCCCTCGTACACTTTGGTTACATCCGCGACAAGTTCATTCAATCAGGTTCTTCTACCATTGGATCGAACCGATCTCGCGGATGCATCAGATTTGTGCGATGACATCCCCAATTGTAATGCAGTGGCCCAATGGGATGCTTCCGCACAGGGGTATTCAGATCAATACGATCCGGGCATTCCCGGATCTGATTTTGCGATTCAGGTTGGACATCCCTATCTGGTCAATGTCACTTCTGTAGGAACCTGGCCGTCTTCCTCGGCATCGAAACAGAATCTTTTTGTAGAATCTTATGGATCTGTTTCGGAATCCAGTCAGGCCCCCCATTTGGTATGGGGTGAACCGGTTTCCGGGATAGCTGGATTGAGTGCCTATATTAATTCACGGCCCGGGGACATTTTAACTCAGAATTCGCCCGGATGTAAACTCACCAATGAAGTCTGGACCGTTCAATGCGGAAACTTCAACTCTGCATGGAAACCCGGCGATGAACTCTTTGTGTCATTTCTCGATGAGGAAGAAAACAAACTTGGTGAAACCACAGTGACCCTTTCCTCAAATCCATCTGATGTGGCAGTTGTAACTGCAGTCCTTGACGAACCTCAATTACCCAGCACAACCTATCTCGGAACCAATTACCCCAATCCCTTCAATCCGGAAACCGTGATTCCATTCGCGCTCGCTAAGGATTCACGAGTTAAAATCACAATCTACAACTTGCAGGGCCAGTGCGTGCGAACTGTACTGGATGCAAATAAATCCGCAGGACATCATGAAATCCGCTGGAACAGCCGGAATGATGAAGGCCATCCCGTATCGGGTGGTATTTATCTCGTTCGCATGATGGCTGGATCCGTCATTCAGAACCGGAAAATCATCTTGATTAAATAATGTGTTTATTGGATTTTTGCTGCCTTAAATCATTTTCGGAATCTTCCCCGCCTGACAAATGGTTATAATCAATATGGAACGAACCATTTATACATTGAAGCAATTTTTGGATGAACACTTTGAAGTACCCATCCGAAAACTGCCCATACATACCTATCTTGGCTGCCCGCATCGGGATGCCAAAACCGGCCATGGTGGATGCGTCTACTGTAATGAATCGGGATTCAGCGATCTGGAAAAGCAGGAAAGAAACATCCGCTCACAGATTCAGCAAGGAATTTCAGACGCTCGTGATCGTGGAAAGCAGGAAAAACTCATTGCCTATTTTCAAACCGGCACCAACACCTGTGCCGAACCGGAGTTGCTCGAGGCCTGGTGGCGTACGGTTTTGGAATTTCCGAAGGACATTATTGGGCTTTCTGTCAGCACCCGGCCTGATTGTCTGTCGGAAGAAAACATCGCCATCCTTTCAAAGCTGGGGCGGGAAATCATGGTATGGATTGAACTGGGATTGCAATCCGCGAATGATGAGACGCTTAAGCGCATCAACCGCGGCCATGATGTGCAATCATTTCTGGATGCTGTGAATAGGGTCAAAGTACATCAGCACCTGCTCACCTGTGCGCATATTATACTGGGATTGCCCGGCGAAACTGAATCAGATATGGAGCATACGATCCAAACTCTAAATCAAATGGAGATTCACGGTGTGAAGATCCACCATTTGGAAGTGGTTATAAACACCGTGCTCGCAGATTGGTTTCAACAGGGGCGTGTCTCAGTGTTTGACGAGGAGAGTTATATCCAACTCATGGTTCGACTCATTCCCCAAATTCGACCGGACATGGTACTTCATCGCCTCTTTGGGGACATTCTCACCTCCATGCTCATCGCACCCAAATGGGTATCCCCCAAGCCCCGAATGATCCAAAAAATCATCGAAGCTCTGGAACGTCAAAATCTGTATCAGGGAAAAGAATTCCCGGAAGGAAATTAATATTAATTAAGAGGTGGCACCATCTCAACAAATTGGAATGACTGAGAGGTTAAAGTATATAATGGATGGGTAGGGCTCGCCTTTTCGTGCATCATTCAATTATTTCTGTATCATCAGAATAGAATGGAAGATTTCTTTCCGAGTTCGAAGAGACTCGGAAAGTTTTGGTGGATTGTGGGTGGTTTGTCATCCGTATTCGCGATATCACTTAGCTTAAGTCACGCATACGAAAAGGCATGTTTCTTTTAGTCCTTTTCTTTGCGCCAAAGAAAAGGACAATGAAATCAGAATAAATTAAAACGCTGATTCTTTCGTCCCATTCTTCTAAAGAAAGTCAAATCATTTGAAAGTTTATACTCAGGAACCATTTTTCACTTGATTATGTTAAAATTTCTGCTTTATTTTGAACTTGACATAAATAGTAACTCGAAACGAGGAGCATACATCATGAAAGAAAAAGTACAAGCCGCATTAGACAAAATCAGACCCAGCCTCCAGGCCGACGGTGGTGATGTCGAACTCGTCGATGTTGTAGACGGTGTTGTTAAAGTCAGACTGAAAGGCGCCTGCGCCGGATGCCCCATGTCCCAAATGACTTTAAAATCCGGTATTGAACGCACACTTAAACAAGAATTGCCAGAAGTCGTGTCTGTCGAATCTGTGTAATCCAAATCCATTTTGATAATCAAGGCGTTTCTGGTTTTCGGGAACGCCTTTTTTATTGAACCGCGCAAGGAAACACACACTGCTTCCCTGCGTACTCTGTACTAGACTTATTTTAGGAGACCTGACTTCGTGAATCAGCAGACAAAGAAAGAACCCAAACTACGCGAAACTGTATGGAACGACATCCGCCACGGAAACATCAAACGCACACTCTTGCAGGATCTGAAGGATCTGTATGAATTTTACATTGACTCCAAAACCCGTGACCGGCTCGATAAACATGGATGGTTTCGTCGTTGGCTCTCCGCGTCCTGGCGTATTCTCAGAGAAGCCATTCTACGCCTGACACCCGGCAGGCGAATCTTACTCGTGATCTCGGTCATTCTTGCAATCTCCGCCGGATCAAAAGTCGACCAGTATGATGATGGTGGCACTGTGCAATTCGGAATTGAATTCAACACCGCGAGCTATGCGCTGCTTATGATTGTGCTCATGCTTGAATTGAAAGACAAGCTCCTCGCCCGCAGTGAGTTGGAAACCGGCCGTTCCGTGCAAATCGCACTCATGCCCGAAGAACAACCCCGCATTCCCGGATGGGACGTCTGGCTTTACACCAAGCCCGCCAATGACGTGGGCGGCGACCTGGTCGATCATATGGTTATAAGCGAAACATGTCACGGGCTCGCAATTGGAGACGTGTCCGGAAAAGGACTCGGTGCCGCCTTGCTCATGGCCAAGCTCCAGGCCACAATTCATGCGCTTGTGCGCATGAAAAAGAATTTCCCCTGGTTGGGGAAAGAGCTAAATCAGGTGTTCTGTCGCGACTGCCTGCCCAACCGTTTTGCTTCCCTGATCTACCTCGAACTCTGCCCCGAAAAAGGCCGAATTCAAATGCTCAACGCTGGTCACCTACCGCCCATTATCTTAAGAGGATTTAAAACCGAAGAAGTACCCCATACCAATCAGGCCATAGGATTATCTGCCAAGGCTCAGTTTAAAGAACAGACCGTGGATCTAAACAGCGGAGATTTTCTCTTTCTTCATTCGGATGGTGTCTCGGAGGCGCAGAATAAGTCTGGTGAATTTTTCGGGGACAACCGTGTGCTTGAACTGGTGAAGACCTTTCGATATAAATCCGCAGAAGAGTGCGGCAAGCTGGTTCTGGATGCTGTCGCAACCTTCACAGATGACGCCCGTCCCACAGATGATCTCTCATTGATAATTATCAAGCGAAAAGGTTAAATCCCAAATAAAAAAGGGTGGACCAAGATCCACCCTACCACTATCATGAATGCTCTTATGTTAGGCATTTTGAAAATTGCGTTAAGAAATCCGTGTGTTTTCCCGTTAAAAAATGGAAACTGTTTGATCCCGCCCTTCAATAAATCGATATCCCTATAGACTGGGCTGGAGAGTTTTTTCATTTTAGGGAAAACATGAAGGATTTTAGTAAATTTTCAAATAGCCTTGATTTTCTTTCAAAATCCTAAAAATACAATAGATTAGTCCCGATTTATCGGGGATGGTTCTTTTGTATCAAGACAAAAGAACGTAAATCTTGTTTGTGTTATTCTAGCGGAATCATTCAAGTTATACAAATTAATTGGAGTATCACCAAGGATTGTTGTTTTAGTTATAAAGAAGGGTAGGCCTAAGCCCACCCTTCTATTGTCATCCTAATCAAAGTGAAAGATCTTTAACTAATCCGTACTTGCTTTTCGTAACGTCCGAAAAGAAACCCCAACACCAAAATAGAACTGAAAATACTCCGAATGGATTTTTTCAGATCCTTCCCAAAGCTGTTCCGGTACGGAGAAGCTTTTCAGATACCGTACACCCGTATCCAGATTCCACTTGTTCCAGAAATTGAAATCCACACCCAATGTAATGTCAGAACCAAAAACAGCGTGGTTTTCCGAATCTAAATCCTGATTTATTTCATTTTCATAATTATGGTCATCCGGAATAACCACATCCATATCAATACCATAAACCACGAGAGCCAAATTCATCCCCGCATAGGGTCGTATGAATCCAAGCCCATGTCCGCCGACACGACCTCCAGCGTAAAAACGGAGATAATGCTGATCTGTTTGCTGCTCTATTCTTAATTGGGTGAGTTCCTGCCTAAATTCCTTCGTTTCACTCATTAGGTTTATATATTCAAAACCACCGGTCACTGCGATAAAATTTGACACTTGTGGAAGCGGCGCAACCACATGAATGCCTCCTCCATATCCCGGACGGCTGTAATTATCAGCATCTTCACCACGCGGCACCATACTAATAAAGTAAATACCCAGCTTGCCACCCGCTATAACATTGGACGCACAAAATAAAACAATGAAAATCGCAATCAAAATGACTTGACTTTGATAGGACTTGAATTTGGACATAACACACTCCTCGATTTTAATACACAGACGGTTTTTGCCTCTTTTGTTGTTTGCTAGATTTAATGGATTTTTTTTCCATAAAAAAATATAGTATAAATTTTCAAAACTCCAAGGAAATATTTAGAATTTATCTATTTTCTCATCTGGAATAGAATGATGGTGGACCAAGATCCACTCACAATTTTTTTAATTTTGAAATGAATCCATAAATCGATATTTTCTATCAGCATTTATAGAATTGGACAGATCATGAAATTTGAACAATACAACATCACTCCTGAAATAAAGAAGAACCTTGCGGGCCTTGGATTTAAAAGACCGACAGACATCCAGTTCAAGGCCATCCCGTCTATCCTGAAAGGGGAAGACGTACTGGCCATCGCACAGACCGGCACAGGCAAAACCGCCGCGTTCGCGATCCCCCTCATAGACCGGATTCATCGGGGTAAAAGCAGCAGGCGCACCGCAGGCATTCAATGCATCGTCATGGTGCCCACACGCGAACTGGCCATGCAAATCGGTGAAGTCTTCTCAAGCCTGTCAAAACATACCAAAACCAATCCATTCGCACTTTATGGGGGTGTGGAGCAGGACCCGCAAATCAAGAAGCTGCAGAATGGCCTTGACGTATTGATCGCCACACCGGGCCGTCTGTTTGATTTGATCAGCCAGGGATATGTGGATCTCAAGCATGTGAATACCCTTGTGCTGGATGAAGCCGATCACATGCTGGATTTGGGCTTTATTGACGATATCACCTACGTCAAACGCAAACTCACGCAAAAACATCAGACCCTCTTCTTCTCCGCGACCATCAATAAAGAAATCAAAAAACTGGCCTTTTCTCAGGTGAAAAGCTCAGCCATTCGCATTCAGATTTCGCCCGATGATCCGGTCGCAAAGAATGTCTCTCATTATGTTATGTTTGTGGAGATGGATGACAAACGGTTTTTCCTGGAGCGGTTCATCAACGATCACCCGGAAAGCAAAATCATCGTGTTTGTGAGGACGCGGGTTCGTGCAGAGCGCGTGGTCAAGGCCATGGAGCGTGTTCAAATCAAATCGTACACGATTCATGGGGAGAAGGAACAGAAAGACCGCTCAAAAGTCATGAAAATGTTTAAAGAAGGAGACTGTCAGCTTCTCATCGCCACAGACGTCAGCGCCCGGGGGATTGATGTACCGAACGTGCATTATGTGATCAATTATGATTTGCCAGATAAGGCGGAGAATTATGTGCATCGCGTAGGCCGCACCGGACGGGGCGTGAACAAAGGCATCGCCATTTCTTTCTGCAGCCCTGAGGAAAAAGAACGCCTGGATGAGATTCAGACGTTTATTAATAAAAATATTGAAGTGATTCAAATCAGTAAGAAAGAATACGCATTTACGCTTGAACCTCCCGCTTCCACACTAATGGATGATCTTCAGGCTTTGGTCGATGCAGATACAAAAAGGGAAAGAAAGCGGTCGAAGAAGAGGAAGTGATTTTTTTGTAGCGTGGGTCATTGACCTGCCCTTTTTTTTCTGGGATCTAAGGATTAGATCATTCCTGATCCATTAAAGAAAACGATCCTGATCTTGTCAATATAATTACATTCTCCTTTCACCATTCATTGTACTCAGTTTATCCTTCCCCTTTTATCCAATGAAATCGAATTACCCGTTCAGTCTCATTCGCCACCAATTCAGCCGCCCGATTCATCGATTCTTCCAGAGTGATCGACTCGTCACAAATGGCAAATACAGACGTAACACCAGTATCATACAGATTCTCTATGTTTGAACCAATAGAACCAGCTAAAACAATTACCGGAATGTTTAATGCCTTCCCTGCCCCGGCCACACCCGCTATCGTCTTGCCAAATGCCGTCTGATGATCCACCCTCCCCTCGCCAGTCAGTATCAGATCAGCATTTTTACTTTTTTCATAGAAATGGATGGCATCAAGAATCAGCTCAATCCCTGATTCCAGTTTGGCGTTGAGAAACGCCATTAGGCCCGCACCCAGACCACCCGCTGCTCCCGCGCCTGGTATATGACGGACATCATGACCGATCTCGGATTCAATCACATCAAAGACACTTGTCATATTCTGTTCAAGTATTTCAACATCCGCCGGGCTCGCTCCCTTCTGCGGCCCGTACACCCGCGCTGATCCATCAGGACCCAAAAGTGGATTTGCCACATCGCATAAGACCCGGAATTCAGATTTGCAAACAGCAGGGTGCAGACCGGAGAGATCGATTCGCCGGACGATCCCCATCCGATCTCCTGTCATGGGTTCCATAATTTGCTGATTGGAGACATTAAAAAATCGGACACCCAGGGCCTGTGCCATACCGCACCCTCCATCCGTGGTAGCTGATCCACCGATCCCAATGAAGATTCTCCGCATTCCCCGTTCAAGCGCGTCACGGATCATCTGACCCGTACCAACCGTGCTTGTGTGAAGTGGATTGCGTTTTGCCTTTGGCAACATCTCCAGTCCTGAAGCTGCAGCCATCTCAATCACTGCTGTCTCACCATCCCCGAGAAATCCGTACTGGGCATTGACAGATTCACCCAACGGCCCCGTGACTTCCACATTCTTAAAAGATCCCCCTGTCGCAACCACCAGTGCCTGTACTGTTCCTTCCCCTCCATCTGCCAATGGCAATTGGACAATATCTGCGTTGGAGATCACTCGCCGAATGCCATTCGCCATCGCCTCACAAACCCTTGGCGCAGAAAGCGAATCTTTAAATGAATCAGGAGCCAGAATAATCTTCATGTTTTTAGTTTAACTTTATAATTCCTGGATCAATGGAGAACTGATCACTCGACATATCCATCCCAAGTATGATGTCAATGTCATACACGTATTATGAATGGATAAGAATATCATAAATCAGAAGAAATAATAGGTCTTGGTGTACACCTTACCCAATCTGCGTCCAGATGTGAAATCCGAGATAAGCGATATAAATCGCCAGCAGTCCACACGCTTCCCAACGATTAATTCGGCCCTGACCGCGAAAACCAAACCCGATCACAAAAAGCGACAGAGTCAGCACACCCATCACAGACCCATCCCTCACAAGCAATTCAGCATCCGCGCGGATGGGATGAATTATCCCGGCCAACCCAACCACAGCCAGAGTATTAAAAAGGTTCGAACCGATCACATTTCCCAGTGCCAGATCATGCTCATTTTTTCGAACCGCAGCCACAGCAGAAGCCAGCTCAGGCAGAGACGTGCCAATCGCAACCACCGTAAGACCAATGACCGTATCACTGATATGGAGAATCTCCGCGATTTCCACAGCTCCCCAAACCAACATGCGTGAACTCACAACCAGAAACACAATACCGCCGATAAGCCGCCATAAAGCCGGTTTCAGAGACATACGGGGTAAGTCCAGGTCATGGGCCACCACATCGCCAAACGCGTCGTGACGCTGTGAATAGCCCTCCCGGATCGACCAGCCCACAAGACCTAGAAAAATTATCAGGAGAATGAGGGCATCCGCTCTGGAGATAAATCCATCCGAAAGCTGAAAAAGCGCCAGAGCGGTTACACCCATTAAAACCGGCAGCTCACGTTTCAATACTTTGGAGTGCACAAGGATCGGGCTGATAAGTGCAGCCACTCCGAGGATCAGAGCGATATTCGCGATATTGGAACCGTAAGCATTGCCCAAAGCCAATCCGGGATTACCTTGAACAGAAGCAATGGCAGAGACCACCAGCTCAGGCGCGGATGTACCAAATCCCACAATCAGCATACCGATCAGAAGCGACGGCAAGCCCATGTGACGGGCTGTACCAGAGGCCCCGTCCACCATGATATCCGCGCTCCAGGCCAGCAAAGCCAGCCCGCCGATTAATGCCAGAATGGGAAGGATCATAGACCCTCCCCATCCTCACTATTTCGAAATTTATAATTCATAATTTATAATTAAAAATTACTCATTTTTTTACGGCATATAAACCATCTTCACCGTTTTCTTGAAGCTCTCCCCTTCAATCCGCGCGAAATACACACCGCCCGGTAAATTGGAGGC
>JABMRT010000174.1 GCA_013202295.1 Candidatus Zhuqueibacterota bacterium | reverse complement strand
CACTGGTTCAAGTCCAGTATCGCCCACAAAATTTATTTATATAACTGGTTATAATAGTATTAAATAATGTTTGTGATAATATAATTTGGGATCCATAGTCGTAAAAATTCAGGGAGCTGGAGAAAAGCAGGTTGAAACCGGTAGTACAGCTTTTGAAGCAATCCAGGCCATTAGTCCCAAGTTGCAAAAATTTGCTGTAGCCATTGAACATGATGGCCAGTTGATGGATCTTGGTGTGAAACTTACCGGTGATACTCAATTCCGTGTTTTAACAACCAGAGATCCGGAAGGCATGGCTGTTTTTTGGCATAGTAGCTCCCATGTTATGGCGCAAGCTGTTCAAGCGTTATATCCTGACGCAAAATTGGCAATAGGTCCATCTATAGAGAATGGTTTTTACTACGATTTTCTTCTTGATACACCGATCGCGGTAGATGATTTATCTCGAATTGAAGAAAAGATGCAGGAAATAGTTGCCCAGTCTCAGGCCTTTTCCCGCAAGGAGATATCAAATTCGGAAGCCTTGAAATTGTTTTCAGATCGCAAAGAACATTTTAAGGTTGAATTGATAAAAGAACTGTCCGAAGATTCTATTTCTATTTATGAAAATGGCACTTTTGTCGATTTATGCCGTGGGCCACATTTACCCTCATCGGGATATGTGAACTATTTTAAGTTGCTTAGTGTTGCCGGAAGCTACTGGCGCGGCGATGAGCGCAATGCCGTGTTACAGCGTATTTATGGTATCTCCTTTCCAAAAAAATCACAGCTTGATGCATATCTCACGCAGCTTGAAGAAGCAAAAAAGAGAGACCACCGTAAATTAGGTAAAGAACTTGATTTGTTCAGCTTTCAGGCTGAAGGTCCGGGTTTTCCGTTCTGGCACCCAAATGGAGTGATTCTGTATAATGAAGTTCAGCAGTATATGCAGGAAACCCTTGATAAACATGACTATAAGGGAATTAAAACCCCCATTATCCTCAATGAAGCGCTTTGGCATCTAAGTGGACATTGGGACAACTATAAAGAAAACATGTATTTCACATCTATAGATAAGCAACCTTATGCCGTGAAACCCATGAATTGCCCCGGCGGATTGCTCGTTTATAAAAATGCAATGCATTCATATCGCGAGCTGCCGATCAAATTGTCTGAAATGGGGCTTGTGCATCGCCATGAAAAATCCGGCGTACTTCATGGACTTTTCCGTGTTCGCATGTTTACGCAGGATGATGCACATGTGTACTGCACGCCTGATCAGCTTGAAGATGAAATCGTCAAGATCATTGATCTTATATCCGAGGTCTATCATGCTTTTGGATTTGAAAATATCATGATTGAACTCTCAACTCGCCCGGTCAAATCAATTGGCAGTGCTGAGATGTGGAATCGTGCGGAAACTGCACTTCAGCATGCCCTTGAGAATAAGAAAATATCTTTCCAGGTCAATGAAGGTGAAGGTGCATTCTACGGGCCGAAAATCGATTATCATGTCAAGGATTCCTTGAATCGTCAGTGGCAATGCGGAACCATACAGGTTGATTTTTCCATGCCTGAACGATTTGAACTTGAATATATCGGGCCGGATGGAGAAAAACATCGCCCCGTGATGATACATCGGGCTATCTTAGGATCGGTTGAGCGATTTATTGGTATTCTCATTGAGCATTACGGGGGTGCACTTCCAATTTGGCTGGCTCCGATTCAGACTATTGTGCTTCCGATTAGTGAAAAACATCATTCCGAAGCCTCTGTGATTTATAGAAAAATGAAAGCGTGTGGAATCCGGTGTCATTTGGACGACCGCAATGAAAAAGTAGGATACAAAATTAGAGAAGCAGAAACACAGAAAATTCCATATATGTGTATAATCGGCGATCGTGAAATTACAGAAAAAAGTGTATCTGTTCGTAAACGGCGCGAAGGTGATTTAGGATCCATGATTTTAGAAGACTTTATTGAGCGTGTCCAGGGTGAAATTCAAAGGAGGGATTGTCATTAAAAAAGACCGTATTCGTTTAAATGAAGAAATCAGAGTGGCAGAGATTCGCCTGATTGGGCCAGACGGGGAACAAGTCGGCCTTATGAAACCTGCAGACGCAATTAAGATTGCAGAAGAAAACGATCTGGATCTTGTGGAAATCGCACCCAACGCAACGCCACCGGTTTGTCGTATCATGGATTACGGCAAATTCCGGTTTCAGCAAAGTAAAAAAGATAAAATCAGCAAGAAAAAGCAGCATGTTATTCACGTTAAAGAGATTCGATTTCGTCCGACAATTGACACGCATGATGTTGCTTTCAAGGTGAAACAAGCAAGAAAGTTTATAGAACAGGGCAATCATCTTCGGATTCGAATCTTATTTCGGGGCCGTCAAATTGTACATCCCGAACTGGGACAAGCAGTGATGACTCGTGTGACCAAAGAATTAGAAGATATTGCCAAGATGGAAAATGCACCCGTATTTGAACATCGCAGTATTATTGCGTCGTTCATACCGAAATAGAAGGAGCAATTTTTTATGCCGAAAATTAGAACCAAGCGAGGCGCTGCAAAGCGTTTCAAGTTAACCGCAAAGAAGAAGATCAAAAGAGGTAAGGCTTTTACAAGCCACATTTTGAACAAGAAAACACCCAAAAGAAAACGTAATCTCCGTAAATCAGGCTTGGTGGATAGCACTCAAGAGCGTCGTGTAAAGCGCATGCTTGCTGTTTAATTCAAATCTGAGCGGACTGTATAAAAATGTGAGGAAGTTATGCCAAGAGCAAAAAATGCTGTTGCTTCAAGAAAAAGAAGAAAAAAAACATTAAAAAGCGCCAAAGGCTATCGAGGCGGTAAGAGCAAGTTATTAAAAACAGCGATGGAAAGTGTTGAACGGTCCATGCTGTACGCTTACCGTGATCGGCGTAAGAAGAAACATGATTTTCGTCAATTGTGGATCACACGCATTAACGCTGCTGTGCGTCCGCATGGATTGAATTATTCGCAGTTCATTTCAATGATTGCAAAAAATAATATTCTCCTGAACCGCAAGGTGCTGGCTGATCTGGCTGCAACAGATGCAGTCGCTTTCGGAAAAATAGTGGAATCTATTCAGAAAGCATAGTGAATCCATGTCAGTCGAGACATTAAAAGCACAAATAAACACGGTTGAAACCGCTTTTAAATCCAGCCTGGAAAAGTCAGCAGGTCAGGACGGTCTTGAAGCACTTCGAATTCAATTTCTTGGTCGGAAAGGCGCATTGACTGATCTGTTTAAATTATTGGGTTCTTTACCGGCAGAAGAAAAACGGTTGGGCGGACAAGCACTAAATCAGCTGAAGAATTTAATGAACCAGCAATTCCAGGATAGGATGAATGATCTTGGAGAATCCAGAAACGAGCAAACGTTCTTTGATTTTTCACTTCCCGGTGATGTGGGATATGTGGGGCGAATTCACCCCATCAGTACCATTCTGCGTGAGATAAAATCCTGTTTTACAAGTATGGGATTTTCTGTCAGACAGGGTCCTGAAGTGGAAACTGAATATTATAATTTTGATGCATTGAACATCTCGAAGGGTCATCCAGCACGCGATATGCAGGATACGCTTTTCATAGATGAAAGCAATGAAATTGTATTACGTACGCATACTTCACCTGTGCAAGTACATGTCATGGAATCACAAGCACCGCCTGTGAGGATTATCGCACCGGGTCGATGCTATCGCCGTGATACCCCTGATGCTACGCATTCACCTGTGTTTCATCAAGTCGAGGGACTCTGCGTAGATGAAGGTGTCAGTTTCGCAGATTTAAAAGGAGTCATCCAAACCTTTGCCAAGCGCATGTTCGGATCGGACATGAAGATACGGTTTCGTCCGAGTTTTTTTCCATTTACTGAACCGAGCGCGGAATACGATTTTTCATGTATGATGTGCAAGGGCAAAGGCTGCCGTGTTTGTAGCGGGACTGGTTGGGTGGAAATATCCGGTGCCGGCATGGTGAATCCCGCCGTATTCAAATCAGTGGGCTATGATCCTGAGAAATATACAGGATATGCATTCGGCATGGGTGTGGAACGTATTGCCATGCTGGTTTATGAAGTGCACGATATCCGCCTTTTTTATGAGAATGACATGCGCTTTTTAAAGCAGTTTTAGGAACGATCTTCATGAAAATCAGTCTGAACTGGTTAAAAACATTTTTAACACTTGATTTCAAACCTGCTGATCTGGCGAATCGTTTAACCATGATTGGTTTTGAAGTTGAAGATGTGATTGACGGCAAAACCATCCCTGAAGGGATTGTCGTGGGGAAGGTAGTGCGTGCTGAAAAACATCCCAATGCCGATAAATTGACGATTTGTGATGTGGCATTGGGAACCGAAAAACTACAAATCGTATGCGGCGCCCCCAATGTAGCAGAGGGACAATTGGTTCCAATCGCCACTGTAGGTACCAGGCTTTCCGAAGATTTTGAAATAAAGCCAGTTAAACTGCGTGGATTCGAATCCAATGGCATGATTTGTTCTGAGCGGGAGCTGGGGCTGAGTGATGCCCATGATGGCATCATGGTGCTGGATCCTGCTGAATACCAGTCCGGGCAATCATTTAAACCATCCATTCAATCCGATACAGTTTTTGATTTGAGCATTACACCCAATCGGCCCGATTGTCTCAGTCATATTGGAATCGCAAGAGAATTGGGCATTTTGACAGATCAGGTAATTACGTTACCGGATGCTACACTGACCGAAGACGAGCAGCCCGCCAACAAATTTTGCACGATTGAGATTCATGACCCTGAAGCTTGCCCGCGTTATTCGGCACGTGTAATACGTAATGTTAAAATCGCTCCCTCGCCGAAATGGCTTCAGGACAGGCTTGACGCTGTGGGTATTCGTGCCATTAACAATGTAGTGGATATTACCAATTTAATTTTAATGGAAACCGGTCATCCGTTGCATGCATTCGATTACGATCAACTTGCCGGACAAAAAATAATCGTACGCAAAGCCCAAAAAGGAGAGAAATTCACAACCCTTGACGGTCAGTCCCACACTCTCACTGCGGATGATCTACTCATCGCTGATAGTGAAAAAGGTATAGCTCTGGCAGGAATTATGGGCGGAGAGAATTCTGAAGTCTCGGATCAGACACGGAATATACTGCTCGAAAGTGCCTATTTTGCGCCCATGACCATACGGAAAACAGCAAAACGTTTGGAACTAAGCACTGAAGCTTCTCAAAGATTCGAAAGGGGATGTGATCCGAACGGAACTCTATTTGCTCTAAATCGCGCCGTTAAACTATTTGCAAAAGTCGCGGAGGGTGAGATTGCGAAAGGGATCATCGATGTGTATCCAAAATCGATAGTGCCTTGGACAGTTTCAATGCGTTCTGCGCGTATTGAGCGCGTGTTGGGTGTTTCTGTACCGACCGACGATGTGATTAAAATCCTTGCCGGTCTGGGTTTGCAAACTGAAGGCAAAGATCCGATTTCAGTGATTGTGCCTACTTACAGACCCGATCTCAAAGAAGAGATTGATTTAATTGAAGAAGTTGTACGTCATTACGGGTACGACAATATTGAACCGCAATTTGAAGCTAAAAACACATTGGATGCATACATAGAGCGTGATCTGGAACTGGTTGAATCAATTCGGGATTATTTCAGCGGCACTGGATTTTCTGAAGTACTTACCACGAGCATGGTTCCTGAATCTGCAGTAAAAATCATTCAAGATAAACGCGAACCACTATCTGTGCAAAATCCTCTGAGTCCGGATACAGCTTTTATGCGGTCATCGCTTATCTCTGGTCTTCTGGATTCAGTAAAATGGAACTGTAATCGGTCTCAAAGCAATCTGCGATTATTTGAAATTGGCCAGATATTCATTAAACAGAATCAACCTCTTCCAGATGAGAAACAGGTGGTATCCGGAGCATTAACGGGACAATCCCGTCCGCGACCGCATTGGAAAAAGGATGAAACCGCTGTCGATTTCTTTCAATTAAAAGGGACACTCGAATCCTTTGCAAATAGATTTCGTCTGGGAGGATTCGATATGATATCGAAACAGTTATTCTTATTCAATCCTTCGGCCTCAATTGAACTCATTCTGAATAACGAGCACATCGGCTGGATGGGTGAATTGAACGATTCTATTTTGAAATCGTGGGACATTGAAGATCCGGTGTATGCATTCGAGCTTGAAATCACACCGTTATTTCGAGCCTATAAACCAATCCAGAAATACCGTCCCATTTCGAAGTATCCTTCAGTGAAAAGGGATCTGGCCATTGTGGTAGATGAAAGAGTTTACGTTGGAGATATTAAGAACCGGATCCAAAAAAGTGGAACAAACATCCTTACACAAATTGATTTCTTTGATCAGTATCAAGGCGAACAAGTGGAGGATGGCAAAAAAAGCGTGGCTGTATCGCTCACATTCACATCGCACGAAAATACATTGTCGGATTCTGTCATCGATCCTGTTATCGGATCCATTGTACAGTCTCTTGAATCGGAAATGTCTGCAACATTGCGGACATAAATCTTTCGAAGGGAGAACTTTATGGAAAACCAGTCCTTCGAGCTGTTAGAAGAGAAGATTGATCAGATACTTCGTAAATTAAATGAATTGAAAAAAGAAAATGCTGGATTGAAGGAGAGAAATCAGGAACTACAGTCAATCATTTCGGATAAAGAGAGTAAGCTTCAGGAACTAACCACGGTCTCTGAGAGCTCTCAATCCATGCAGACTGAAATTGCTGATTACAAAGAAAAGCAAGATAACATACGGCTTAAAGTAGAGGGTTTGCTTGATAAATTACAGGAATTTGAGCAAATGGATTAAAGTGGTTTCCTAATATTGTGATTCCTGTTTTGAAGGGTTTGTTTAAAACAATAATTAACCTGCAGGACCGGTTCCGATGAGTTCGGATAAAAATGTCCTTAAAGTCAGAATATACGGCGCAGAATACCATATTCGAGGCGACGCAGATGCAAAATACATTGAGACAATTGCAGAATACGTCGATGAGAAAATGCGTGAGGTCAATCAAAATCTGCGCGTTGACTCTTCTTTAAAAGTTGCAATTCTCGCTGCTGTCAATATCGCACATGAATTATTTGAAGAGCGTGTGGGAAAAGATAAGAAGAATAAAGAGATTGAGGACAAAATTAAAAAACTGAATCTTACAATAGATCAAAAGCTGTCCGATCAGGAATAATTGATCACACAGCTGTTCAGTTATTCGTTCGCACCCGCAGGAAGACATCCCTTCAATGGTCGTAAGTAGGCTTCACGATCCGTATGGAATGATCTTGCGGGTTTTTATTTGAGTTGGAGGTTTTATGGACAATATATTTTATTTAATTATTACGGCAAGCGTGAGTGTGGTCATGTTCTTTCTGGGGTGGGTTTTAAGTACCAAGCTCGGACAAGGCAAAGTAGCCAGTGCAGAGAAACTCGCCGAGAAAATTGTATCAGAAGCAGAAAAAGAAGCTTCATCCATTCGCAACCAGAAACTGATCGAAGCCAAGGATGAAATGCTGAGGTTGAAAAATAATTTTGATAATGAGACAAAAAACCAGAGACAGGAATCAGATAAAGCAAAGCGGGAATTGGAGCAACGCGAGAGAGAACAGGATAAACGTCTTGAGCATTTAAATCAAAAAGAAAATGAACTTAAACGTATTGAACAAAGCATTAAAGACCGTGTAGAGCATGTACAGAAGAAGCAGGAAGATCTTGATAATATCATCGCCGTGCAAAATGAAAAATTGGAAAGAATCAGCGGAATGTCCAATGAAGAGGCCATGAAAGAATTGAAACAAAATCTGCTTTACAAGGCCAAGCAACTTGCGGCGCAAGAGATGAAGGACATTCGTGATCAAGCCCGTTTGACAGCGAACAAAGAAGCCAAAGAGATCATCATTTCTTCCATTCAGCGCACTGCGGCCGATCATTCAGCAGAAGCCACAGTATCGGTTGTGCATTTACCCGGCGACGATATGAAAGGCCGAATTATTGGCCGTGAGGGGCGTAACATCCGTGCATTTGAAAATGCCACTGGCATTGATGTGATTGTGGATGATACACCGGAAGCAGTTATCCTTTCAGGTTTTGATCCGTACCGGCGTGAGATTGCTCGACGGGCCTTGGAAACTCTGATTATAGACGGTCGGATTCATCCTGCCAGAATTGAAGAGATTGTTGAAAAGAAGAAAATAGAGATGGAAGAAGCTATTGTCGAACTTGGAGAACAGGCAATGCTCGAAACCGGTGTGCATGGTCTTCATCCTGAACTTGTGAAACAGCTCGGCAAATTAAATTTTAGAACCAGTTACGGGCAGAATGTGCTTCAACACAGTATTGAGATGGCCTATCTTGCGGGTTTGATGGCAAGCGCACTTCAGCTTGATGCGGTTTTGGCGAAACGCGCTGCTCTTTTGCACGATATAGGTAAATCCATTGACCGGAATACAGAAGGCACTCACTTCCAACTCGGTATGGAAATGGCCAAGCGCTACGGCGAAGGTCCGGTGATTTTGAATGCAATCGAGGCGCATCATGGTGAAGTAGAAATGACCTCGCCGATTTCAGCGCTGGTTCAGGCCGCAGATGCGATATCCGGCTCACGTCCGGGTGCTCGGCGCGAAACCCTTGAGGGATATATAAAACGTCTTGAGAAGCTTGAAACTATCGCCGAATCATTTGAAGGTGTTTCAAAAACATATGCGATTCAGGCTGGTCGGGAAGTTCGGGTGCTTGTTCAACCTGAGTCCATCAATGATGCACAGTCTGATCAATTGGCCGCTGATATTGCTGAACGCATTCAACAGGAAATGGAATATCCAGGTCAGATAAAAGTCATGGTCATTCGCGAGTACCGTTCAATCGATTACGCTAAATAAATGCATTCTTTGAAGAGGAATTTGAATTGACATCCAGACAGATCAAGATTCTTTTTATCGCGGACATTGTTGGCCAGGAAGGTTTTGAGATTATGGCCGACACTCTTCCGCGGCTTCAGCAAAAGTCTGAATTGGATCTGATCATTGCCAATGGAGAGAATGGTGCTTCAGGCAAAGGCATAACACCTCGAATCATGCAATCCTATTTTGAGCTTGGTATAAACGTGATTACATCCGGCAATCATATCTGGAACAAAAATAAAATATTTCCCATGCTGGATGAAAATCCATATATTCTGCGTCCTGCGAATTATCCACCTGAAAATCCGGGGCATGGATTCTGTCAAATTCAAACTCGGCAGGGAATCGAGGCCGGGGTGATCAATCTGCAGGGCCGCAGCTTCATGAATCCTATTGACTGTCCTTTCCGAACTGCTGATCAAATCATCCAGAAGTTTGCCAAGGATCGAGTTAAGATTCTGATAGTGGATTTTCACGCCGAGGCTACTGCGGAAAAAATTGCGCTCGGTAAGTATCTGGATGGACGGGTCAGTGCTGTGTTCGGAACACATACCCATGTGCAGACTGCAGATGAGACAATTTTCCCCAGAGGAACGGGCTATATCACCGATGCGGGCATGACCGGACCGATGAATTCTGTCATTGGCCTGGATACGGATGTAGCCATCAAGCGATTTATTTCACAAACACCCAGCAATTATAAAATCGGCATCGGCAACCCTGTTTTTTGCGCTGTTCGAATCACTGTAGAAGCGGATTCTGGCAAGACTCTACAAATTGATCGTTTACAAATAAAGACTAAATAATTATAAGTTTATCCTGAATTGAATTGGAGTTTTAAGCATTGAGATTTTCTGAAGCCTATATTCCTACACAAAAAGAAATTCCATCGGATGCAGTAATTCCCAGCCATCAATTGATGATTCGGTCTGGATTGGTTCGTTTATTGGCATCTGGGGTGTATTCCTATTTGCCTCTGGGATGGCGTGTGATGCAAAAAGTGATGGCCATTATCAGGGAAGAGATGGATCGCATAGGCGCACAGGAAATTTTTATGCCGGTTTTGAATCCTATCGAAATCTGGGATGAGACCGGACGAAATGAGGCATTCGGGGATGAAATGTTCCGCCTGTCGGACAGAAAAGGTCGGAAAATGGCTCTTGCGCCGACTCATGAGGAAATCATTTGCGATCTCGCTCGTAAATTTGTGCGGTCGTACAAAGATATGCCCCAAATCTGGTATCAAATTCAGACCAAATTCCGTGATGAGCCCAGGCCTCGATCCGGAGTGATTCGTGCACGTCAATTCTTCATGAAAGATGCCTACAGCCTGGATTCGGATGAATCTGGTCTGGATCAGTCTTATCAGAAGCATGCTGAGGCATACAAGCGGATATTCACTCGATGTGGATTGAAATATCATATTGTTGGGGCTTCAAGTGGATTGATGGGGGGGAGCAGCTCGCAGGAATTCATGCTTGAATCTGAATTTGGCGAAGATACGTTGATTCTATGCGATAGTTGCGGATATGCATCCAATCTTGAAGTAGCCACGTCTGTTCACAATAAAGCGGAATTCAAGGAAGAATCTCTTAAGGAGGTTCACACTCCAGATAAACGCTCCATTGAAGAAGTTTCGGAATTTTTAAAACTTCCAAAGACACAATTCATGAAGTCTTTGCTTTATGTGTCCAACAAAGAATTTGTTATGGTATTGCTCCGTGGTGATTATGAGCTAAATGAAGCCAAATTACAGCAAATTATGCACGGGGAGATCCGGCCTGCACATCCCGATGAAGTGAAAGAGGTTTGCGGTGCAGAAATTGGATTTATCGGGCCTGTCGGACTGAAGACATCCATTAAAATTATTGCAGATCTAGCTTTAAGGGAACAGCATAATCTTGTAACAGGCGCAAATAAAGCTGATACCCATCTTACAGGACTTGAATTTAAGCGAGATGTTACACCCGAACAATATATTGATATTCGCAATGTTGCTGAAGGCGAAAAATGCTCAAAATGCGATCATGAATTGAAAATCGTTCAAGCCATCGAATTGGGTCATATCTTCAAGCTGGGAACCAAGTATTCAAACAGTATGAAAGCCACGTTTCTCGATAAAAATGGTAAAGCCAATCCCATTATAATGGGCAGCTATGGAATCGGTGTAGAACGTATCATTGCGGCTGCGATAGAGCAGAATCACGATGATAAGGGGATTATATGGGAAAAAGTGCTCGCGCCGTTTAAGGTGCATCTCATTGCTCTTAAAGTGAATAATCAGCAAATATCAGATATTTCCACACGCTTGTACAAAGATTTGACCGATTCGGATATAGATACACTTTATGACGACCGCGAAGTTTCACCGGGTTTTAAATTTAAAGATGCAGATTTGATTGGTATTCCCATTCAAGTTGTGATTGGTGAACGTGGTTTAAATGATAAGAAGGCAGAAGTTAAAATTCGCAAGACGGGTGAAGTTCAACATGTGGAATTTAATAATTTAAAAGACACCATCACTTCAATCCTGAACACTTTGGCTTAGGGGGCTTCATGACAGGATCAGTGAATTCAAAAATCGTTACAGTACGATTAGACATTCTTACGCTTAAGGATGATCCGATTCTCCAGAAGATTCCGGGAGAATCGCTTTCCAATGATCAGATCAAACACGCTTTGGAAGCACATTATCAAACCAAGACCGGATTGCTTGAGGCGTTTTTTGAGAAAAACGTACTTCTTCTTCAATGGTACCCTGAAGAGGTAGATGAGGCCGCTGAATCACTTCATCATGAAGCCACTGGACTTGTAAGAGAGAAACAATATGCTCGTGCCAGCGAGAAATGGAAACATGCTCTTACTCTGAGAGAAGATGACATTGAATATTTATACAAGCTGGGTCTTGTGCTTTTTGAGCTAAAACAATATACAGAGTCAATTGAATTTCTGAAAAAAGCCGTTGAAATTTGTCCAATACACGAAAAAGCTCATCTTATCCTTGGAATAACCTTTTTAAAATTGCGAAATCTTGAGCGTGCCGAAAAACATATTCTGGAATGTAAGCGATTAAATTCTCGTAATGTATTGGCAATTCTCAATCTAGGCGCAGTATATAGTATTCAAAAGCAGTTTGATGCTGCAATTAAATCATTTGAAGAAGTGATTCAATTAAACAACAAAGAAACGAGAGCTTTTCTGGGATTAGCAAAAATTCATCATTTAATGCATGATCCCGAGAAGGCCAATAAAAATTTCAGAAAAGTTATAGAACTCGCGCCCAATTCAAAAATCGCCGATTTTGCCAAAAGATCGATTCAAATGATTGCATCACAAGTAAATGAAAAATCGGATCAATCCTTACAAAATCAAGAGGAACAGATAAATAAAGGAATACAGTACTATTTGGCCAGTGATTTTAAAAATGCAGCCAAATGCTATCAAAATTATCTTAACTTTAAACCCGGGGATCATTATATATGGTATTTATTGGGTGAAACACAAATTCGATTGGGTAGAGCGCATGAGGCTTCAGATTGTTTCAAGCGATCAGTTCGATTGAATGATAATCGTGGACTTTATTATAAGTCTTTAGGTATGACACTTTATTTTCTTGGTGAGTATGAGAAAGCTGTTCAGATTCTAAAAAAGGCAATTGAACTTGGAAAAAACGATCCATTATGTCATACCTTGCTGGGTGCATCATTGGTTAAAACGGACAAATTGGATGATGCCTCAGAAGAATTGACCATGGCATATAAAAAGATACCCACAAATGTTTTCGCATTATACCAATTGGCTTTGATTCAAGTACAAAAAAATCAGAAAGAAAAAGCAATCGGTTTTTTAAACAGAATCTTAAGCAAACCCATTAATCACAATCTTAAAAAACAAACCAAGAAAATGCTGAGAAATGTGGAAGCCTAGAATCCCGGCGCTCAAGCTATGGTTCACATAAGATATATTATGTTTAATTGGATTATTCGAATCATGTTTAAAAGACTGATGGTCTCCCTTCCCTTTTCGAATGTATAATTTTTTTTGAGATCCTGCTATAAAATTGATTGACATTTTGTAAATAGTTTAATATATTTTTCACGTTTAAAAATGCCCCCGTAGCTCAGTTGGATAGAGCATCGGATTTCTAATCCGAGGGTCACAGGTTCGAATCCTGTCGGGGGTACTTTCTAAATACATTTAAAACGCCCACTTGAAAGTGGGCGTTTTTATTATATATTTATTACTGATTTATCTTTTGATCATTCTGTTTGCTTTGTGTATGGGTCATTATGATTCCATTTTTTACCTTTGGACAATACGGAATAAAACGCGTCGTGTGTTAATGTCTCAAATATTGTAAACTCCGTGAAAGAAATTATTCTCATATCATCGATAAACTGGCGTTCATTGGCCAATTCCTTAATCGGAGGAAGAACTTTAGCGTTTCTTACCCATCTTGCAACGCCGGGTCCAAACACTGTGATGCCTGGTTTCGGACCCCAGCCCAGATTTATCGTGTACGCGCTCTCACGATCATGCGGATTATGAACCTGGTGAAATCCCAGGCCAGTGACGTAGCTTATGCCGATTGGATTCAATCCGAGTTTGAAATCCATCAGTTCTGAAGCGGCATCGATGTATTTTTGCTCGTGGGTCAGGCTCCAGTACAACATCGGCGCACAGGCGTATTGCGGTTGCCTGACATTATGTCCCCACCCTCCTTTACCTGAGTTATTTCCAACAGGATAAGCGTGCTTTCTAAGCTCAGCGATATTGCTGTCTGCTGCGGCTTTAATCTCGGTTTTGAAATATTCCACGATGGTTGGATCTGTGGGAACCTCTTTTTCAACGAGATATCCATAAATATAGGCCGGATTGTCAAAATGTTCATCATTCAGCGAATATCCGGGAGTCTCGTACAAACGATCTTTCATGGTATTTACAATGGTATAAAGCGCTTTCACCTGCTCATGATCGGCTTCATCCCCTGTCAGCAGATAACGCTGCAAATGATAATAGAGTCGTTCTGCGTCTGCCATAGTGGTATCCCCGAATGCCATGGCCCGTTCAGCCCGTTCCATCAAAGTATTCGCTTTTTCCGGTTTGTAAGGTTTTAGGATACGCGCCAGATGCATAAACATGCCTGCGCTTGTGCAGGTGGCTCTTGGATCAACCAAAACTGTGCCGTATTTTTTGTCATCCTGATCAAGAGGTGCTGCGAACGGATCCGGATATTTCTTGGTTTCTGTACCGAAATGGACGCTGCCATCCTCATTTTGCAGATATTCCCACACCAGCGCTCCCCATTCTGCTTCATCCACAAGATCGGGAATGTCATTGGTATAGCTCAGAATATTGTAATCTTCATCGAATTCGCCCGGAATGTCAAACTGGCCGTCATAAAAATATTCAGGGAATGCCTCGTAAATCATCAGGTCGATAATTGGATTCACAATGTGATACGCACGCCGGTCCGCGTCACCTGCGTCATGATATCCGCCATAGCATTTGAAAGTACGTTCCGTCCCTTCTACTACGATATTGGCTTCACCAATGGGGCCATCTACATCATAAATGAGCGTATGACAGGCTTTTTTTCGAATGTCCGGCTCAAGAATCGGGCATCCGCATCTCTGCAGGTATTGCGCACGAAACGTAATATAAGCGGTTCTTCGCGAGAATTCACCTCCCACGCCTAATGGATAGGAGCATCCAATTCCTTTCACCACGATTTTATAGGGGCCGCCTTCAGGTACCGTGGACAAATCGATCCGATACACGTAATCTCCGGAGGATTCATCCTCACCCATTTCAGACAAGACACCCTTGGCAATCACTTTGCCCGAGTTTAAGTTGAAAACTTCAAATTTTGGCAACTCACCCTCAATTTTGCGGCTCCCCCCTGTTCCCAACCAGATTGCAAAATTCGCGTACCGCGTTTTGGATAGTACGCTGTATCCGACCTGATTTGTTTTGATCGATTCGCAGAAGATCTCACGCGCTTTGAATTTGAATTTCATATCGCCAAAAGGAGTCGATAATTCATATTTTTTACCTTCTTTTAGTTGATCAGTTTGAAGGTAAATCGTGTGATCGCATGGATCGGCCTGCGTGACATACCGAGAGATCGTTTTAGCGGGTTTGCCATTGATGGTCCATGCACTGCTGTCCGCGATATCAGACTCATGAATATCCAGGGTATCGCTTGTGAAAAAGGCCACCAGCACATCGCTGGAAACGGTTCGCACCTCTTGCAAGGTCAATTTCGCTTGCAGGTTTGAAATACTCCAGGTTGCTAGTAGTACTGTCGTTAAAAAGTGAAGTTTCATTTATTTCTCCTGAAAGTTATCCTGCTATGTTTACGGATCTCTATCCACACGGTTTAAATGAAAGCCGACGCCCTAATATTCAGGTGTGTATCCCATTTCCCGGATCCATTTTCTGAACTCTTCCGCATTCTCAATAGTATTACCATTAAGTTTTAAATAGGCATTGTAATCATTGGCTGCATTTTCATACTCATTCAAGACTTTGTTTGCATTCCCCCGACCCCAATATGCATTGGCAAATGAAGGATCAAACTCCAATGCGCTGGAGAAATTTATTTTAGCGGCTTCATATTTGTTTTGAGCAAAATATGAAGTTCCCAAATTAAAATAAGCCATAGCATCTGTGGAATCAAGTTGAATTGCATGATTAAAATCGTCGACAGCTTCCTCATAACTTTCTATGATATAAAAGGAGCTGCCCCGGTTTTTATATGCACTGATATCCGAAGGATCCAGTTCAATGGCTTTGGTATAATCATTTATTGCATCCTGGTAAGCGTTTAAAACATAATAGGCCCGTGCACGGTTATAATAGACCATGGCGTTTGTTGAATCGAGGGCGATGGCTAGACCATAATTATGAATGGCGTCGTCATACCGGGTTAATTTAGAATATACAATGCCTCGGTTTATGTATCCCATATCCTCTTCAGGATCAAGCTCTATCGCTTTACTGTAATCGTTAATGGCATCCTCAAAGCGGGATGCTAAATAGTATGCATGTCCCCGGTGCAAAAAGGCGAAAGCAAACGTTGGATCAAGCTTTATTGATTTGGTCAAATATTCAATTTTTTGATTGAGATCGGTTGAATAATACCCCTGATAATACCATTCAGTAGCAAAAATAGATGAAATCAATGTTTTCACTTCGGATTCGCTTGCCTTGCAGCCGGGAGTCGCGAATTTTACGATTTGATCTGAAAGAGCTTTATCTCGTTTTCTTTCAGCTTCTAACTGATCTCTTAATTCTCTGCTGTTTCCGATTTCATTTATTCTTGTGTTTAAATCGTTCACATCCAGACCGGCTTGAACATCGACTCTATAGGTAAACACATTTCCGACGACCTCAGTATTTTCATTTGAAATTCCGAGCTTTAACAGGCTGCCTATGGAGTTTATAATCTCATCCTTATCCAATGGTTTAATTAAACCATCGGCGTGCGACTGAAGATAAATGCCAGCTTGATCCAAAGCGCTTTGTTTGGCATGTTGAATTGCAAGGATTTTACCCTGCTCTTCAGAAATCCCGGAATCAAGATATATTATGCTCTGCACGTTTATCAAGAGTTTCCCATCCTTCATGGACACAGATTGAATTTGAGCGCTCAATGATCCTATAAAAAAGATATAAATACAAGTTACGATGGTTTTGTGTTTGAACATAATTCACTCCATGAAAAACGATTCGTGATTATCAGAGTCAAAATATATTTTAAGAATGCAACAATGTCAAGGCAGAATTTCAGGATGACAATTGATTATAGTATTGTTAAGGATGAATTGCTACAAAGGCCATTGTTGAGCTACACATAAACATAAATCCAAAAAATATTTATCTATGTGACAAATAAACTTAGATCTATATCTGATCGCATCAGAATTGAGGAACACTTCCTTGGTCTAAATAGGCTCTAAACCGCCCAATAAAGACTTCTAAGGACACTTATCCCTTTCCATTAAAAATAACTGTATCCGGTATGGATGATCCACAGTTTTAAGGGTTTCTGCTCATATGTGTTATTTGAAAGCATGGCTGCGGAAAGTACAACAGCCACGAAGAAGGCCACATATACCCCTTTTTGAGGTGAGTACGTCCGTGTCAGGACGATTAGAATCGCCAGAGCAAGTGCTTCTGCTAGTGAAGTCAGAATGCTGGTGATCATCGCGCGATTGGATTTTTCTTTTGAAAGATCCGATTTGTTCAATCCCACAAGTTTCATCCAGATGTTGCCGAACAGAACGGGCGAATACCAGAATGCCCCCAGAACCATCGCGACCCCGCCTGCGACGAGCACGGCCAGATAATTGACACTGCCAAACACAAAAAACACTTTTCCATGATGTCCTCCTTTTTTCAAATAATGGAATGATTCAATCCAATATGTTCAAAAAACAATTTATTTCTCTTGCGGATTTTTAAAACAGACTCAAAGGTAATCACATCGACGAACAAATAAATTGAAAAACTCACGCATTTTTTCATACATGATAAACAAATCCTCGGGTTTCACACGTTTACATGAACGATAACAAATCAGGATTTGCCCCCCGGCTTCGATAATGATTCCTTTTTCAGATTCAAACCGCGTGATCACTTCCTGATTAAACAGCTTTCGGATCATGGGTTCATCCTTGCCTCGTAAAAGATAGTGTTTTGAGAATTCCGGGAATGCTTCGAAATCGATATCCTGATATCCGAAGGATTGCCCGATTTTGTGAAATACATTTTCAGGCCGTAGGATAAACGCAGGCAAACGCAATCGCTCGGATTGAAATTGAAACACTGTTTGAATGGCTGTGTGCGAGTTCTGCCCGCCCCCTGTCGTGTATTGATAATCATAAATCGCGGTTTTCACACCGTCACTGGAGCGCTCCATCAGGCTTTTAACGCGACGACTGTGCCCGATGTTAAAGAGATGAAACTCCTTGGCCGACTGGATTTCTGTAAGCCCGGCTTTGGCGGTATAAGAGAATCCCAGCCGCATTGCCTGTGCTTTGAGCAATTCGAGGCGTTTTTTTTCGTGTTTAACGACTAGGGTGATGATAGAAATTATTAGTATGACGGCCAGAGGGATAAGCATCCAATAATCCATTTAGGATCTCCTGATTAATTTGAAACGACATCTGATTTGTTTTGTATGGTTTATTGCTATTCACCTGACATGATAGACGTATTCATGATTACTGAGATTCAACTCATTATCTCATAAGTCCAGGATTTGAACCATGATAGTATTTTTATGGGAATAAATCAAGATGAAATCGTGGGGACATCCGCCTTCCAGAAAGAAAGATGTCTCCAGGGTAGATTGAGATCCAGCTTATCGAACGAGTAGGCCCTTGCTCACAAACCGGGTCTCCCCTGCCCGCATCCGTACATAATAAACGCCGGAACTATACGATGTGGCATCCCACAAAACCTCATGAAATCCTGCGGAAAAACGGGCATCCGCAAGTGCATATACGATTTGTCCTGTATTATTAAATATATTTATACTGATATGACCCTCTTCAGGCAGTTCAAAAGGAATCACAGTCACCGGATTGAATGGATTAGGGTAATTCTGCCCAAGAGCGAACACTGCGGGAAGTGAAGCAAAGAGATCTCTTACACCTGTCCCACTTGCCAAATGCACATAAGACTGTGGATTTTGAACTTCAATAATGCCTCTTCCCCGAGTCTCAGGATTTACAGATCGAACCCATTGAAAGGCCTCATCAAGAGAGATGCCAGGCGTACGTACCATCTGTATCAGCCGTCGGATCGCCGTAACATTGCACAAAGGCCCATGTGAACCGTCCAGCGAAAAAATCAGTGCCGTTGGCATCGGTATGCAAATACTTAAACCGGGACGTGGTATCCGCACTTGAAGCTGAATGAACCGTGACATTCTTGCCATCCCAGTTGTCTTCACGAGCCTTAAATGCCTGAACGGCTGTGCCGGAATAACAGGCATCGACAATTACATGAATATTCTGTGCGCCCGTATCCCAGAGATCATATCCCAGATCCCAGTAACTGAGACGATTAAAGATATCATCGTTGGTGGTCATACCTCCCTTCCACCCATGGCCGCTATAATAAAAATAGATCGTTTTATAATTACCGCGCATACTATTTAGCAGAATTCTGATTTCTTGAGAGCTCGGTTCTTTGAGTACACGTATGCTGGATTCAGGTAGACGTACACCCAAACTTTCAAACATCAGGTTCTTGGACATGAACTCCACATCCAGATCAAAAGCGCTCTGTTCAAAAGCATCATCGGTTTTCCCAGTTACCAGAATGGCGCAGATGGAATCGCCCGTCACTTGCGTGGTCGCATCATCAGTTACTGTGTTATCATTCGGTATGGATTCGGGTTCAGGCAATGTGCCAAAGATTAAATCTGTAGTCAGCATTTTCGCGCCCAATCCGGATAGATAGGGACTGCCATTCACATACAGCGATTCATCAATCTCATAGGTTTCAATGTCGGTTTCGTCCGTGGCATCGAGGGTGAACACCATCTTGGGATGATTAAGACGCGCCAGAGGAGTACAATCCAGCATGGCCATATATTTGTAAGAATCCAGTTCGATCGCGAATTCCTCAACATCCTCAGATTTCAGAGAATCACCGGGCTCCAAAACCATTTGCGGCATGAATCCCAGTGCATTGGGCTCACCCGTACAGTATTTGGAAAATTCTCCCAGATAGATGGTTTGCGCGTCTTCAGGCGTTAAAATAGAAGTGAACGTGGTCTCCGTATCATTATCTTCCGGCGCGACTTCATAGAGATAGCTGATGCTGGCCGTGACGCGGAATTCGCCAAGCCAATCAGGCGTGAAACTGACCGTTGGAGTAATCTGAGTTTCTGTGTAGGGAGCGAGATCTTTTCCCTGTACAGTCTCATCGTACAGCAATTGAAGTCCTGAATAGATTCTAAAACGGGTATCCCACTCATTTGAAAAGGCATTGAAGTTGCTGTCATTCTCTACAGTGAGTGTGGGTGTAACGGGCTCACCTCTGTACTCAATCGGCCCTATCTGTAGATAACCCGCCACCAAAGATGTGGCATGCACTGTTTGAGCGGCGAACAATAAAATAATGCCCGCAAGCGCGAATCCACTGAATTTTATCCAGGTTCTCATAGGAACCTCCTTTGAAATATTTACTCTTTTCTCTTCATCCATCAAATCTTAACTGAAAGAATTAGAAAATGTTTCCAGCTAATTTAAAATATTCGGAGGATTGACACCCGATTAATTCTATCAAAGGATTTTCAAGTAGGGATAAAACAGGGTGGGCCTAAACCCACCCTGTGATAATCACATATTTCGGACAGTATTCCTTGAATCAATCATGGAGTATTGTCCTGCGTTTTATACATTACTTCATCAATATTATCCGATTGATCTGTCTGTATTTATGGGCGACCAATTCGCACGGATAAACACCGGTTGGAAGTACTTCACCCGAATCATTTGTGCCATTCCACTGTATCTCATATAAACCGGCATCCTGAAATCCGTTTGCCAGCACCCGGACCGTTTGACCTGATATATTATAAATTGAAAGCTTCACAATGGCAGATTTTGTTAGCACATACCGAATGTGGGTTGTTGGATTAAATGGAT
>JABMRT010000173.1 GCA_013202295.1 Candidatus Zhuqueibacterota bacterium | reverse complement strand
TGAAATATTCAATAAAAATAATTCTGCAACAGCCTGTTGCAGGGAGATCCTCATTCTGAACCTTCGAAGGATGGGGAAGAGGGCTAACAGGTATTCATGTGGATTCCTGATTAAAAATATTGCGGGCCTCTTCCCGTTTACCGGAAAATGACAAGGGACATGATTGAGTGTCATCCCAGTCCCGCCTAGGCGGGATCGTTTGGGATCCTGGGGCAGGAAAACAACAGGTGCGATACACTTTAAGGATATAAACCGCTCAATATTTGTTGAAAGAACTTTTAATTATATATTATCGTAACAGAATACATTTCTTAACCGAAATATACTTTTCTGTTTTCATCTGATACATATATATACCGCTTGCCACCGACATACCCAAATCATTCGTTCCATCCCAGATGAAGGTATATTCACCTGGCGATATCTCTTTTTCAAAAAGCGTTCTTACTTGCTGTCCAAGAACATTATAGATTTTTAAAGAGGCCTGCAATGCCACCGGAACCCTGAATTGAATGATCGTCTCTGGATTGAACGGATTCGGATAATTTTGATCAAGACGAAAGTTTTTAGGTATTTGCAGTGCTGCCTCTACCGTGGTGACAGCTCCATCGGTTTGGCCAACCAACGTTGTCACACTATTGGCCGGCAGAGCGATCGACTCATTATAATTAAAATTCCCCTGGTATATAAAATTCATATTTTCAGCTGAAGTATAAACATCATACTGGACTGGAATACTGTCGCCCGCAATAGTCACGGTTAATGGTTCTGAATTCTTATTAATTAATACTGTTGTCAGTGTTTTATCTTCATTATGAATGAAAGAGGATGCCAGTATATCATCATGTCCTGACACTACTTTTATTCTTCTCGAACCTGGACGAATATATTTATAATAGTTCTTAGAAGCATAGAAACTGGCCGTTGGCTCTCCTCTAAACATAAGCGTTCCTTCAATATTCCAGAGTGTCCACAGACCGACATTTCCATATACCAGAGCGCCATGAATCGCACCAGCCAGGGAAAGAGCGCTGTTCCAGTTTTCATAGGTGGGATAGGTTTCGGTCATCCAGAACTCTTTTGGATATTGGCAGTTCTGCGATTGGTCCCACATTGTTGACCATGCTTCATAGTTGGGTTGGGCTTCACCAATACCATCTGTGTCATAGCCGTGTGCCGCAATAATGCCTGTATATTTATCAGCATCAGGATTTGCCTTAATAGCATCAATATATTGCGCCATCGAATAATGAAACTGTGTAAAGACCTGTTCAGGCATGTATATTTTTGTTGAAAGGCCTTCCAGTTTGAATTTTTCCCCCACAACAGCTACCAATTCAGCAAATTGCTCGGGACCCAATACTGCAGAGGGATAGGGTTCGCAGAAAGCTGGTTCATTCTGCGGTCCGATAGCGGCAAGGTCAATACCAGCCTCGCTTTTAAACATTTTAATCACTGCTAACATGGTTTCGGCAAATTCATCATAGTAATAGGGTTCCAGAATGTTATCTGTGTCTTCGTAAAACGGTGCAGCGGCGTATGCATAGCTTTCTGACATATTTCTTTTCATCCATGCTGGAGGAGACCAGGAAGTCAGGATAAATGTTTCAACGCCAGATTCTTTCAATTGCCTGTAATATTCAAAGTCAAACGCATTGTAATCCAGAGCATCCATATTCAGAATATTGGGATCATTATTGTCATTTTCAGGTTCAACCTGATTTCCAATAATCCCCACTCTCATCGCAGATGCCCCCAAATCATCCGTATAATAATCAATATAGTTCTGAGAACCACTGAAACTATACGTTCCAAAACCACGAATTGTCTGATACAGACTATCAATGATAATTTCAACAGTCGCTGCATTTCCGGGATCATTGGTTACCACATCAACCTGAAAAGAAATGGACCTTTCATTCGACCCTTCAGCGGACACGTTCAAATTAATCGTCGCGCTTCCAGTTCCTTCTCCCGGCTGATAGGTCAATGTTGCTTTGCCCTCAGCATCGACTTCACTGACTATGGGGTGGGGAATAAAACTTGTAGTACTGCTGGTTGCAGTGACTGTTACTATGACAATATCATCATTCCCATTTGAGATACCGGTTAAGCTGATCGTCTGTTCTCCCTGATCTAGGAATAAGGTTTGATCCGCCACAGGATCAATCGTACATGTTGAAGCAATGACAGGAATAATGTCATCGGGTACAGCACTTCCTAATTTGATATTTGTGAGATATACAGTTCCGTTATCCACTGGGAATGGCCAATCATAACTGCTGGCATAGTTGATCAGGGCTTTTTGAATGCGATTTACATTTATTTCATCACCCGCATCATTATCCATTCCACCGGCACCCCTGTAATCCATCAGCACGGTTTCCCATTGATCGGCAGGAACCGTTTTTCGTTCTTCATGTGCACGGGGTAAATTCCTTTCATCGTCCGCATCCCAATAATAGCTATGCGTTTTTCCTGAACCATCAGACGCAAAATCGCCCCCTTCAAAGTATATATCATAACAAAGATACCGGTGTTCATCTAAATTAAGCTCGGGATGGTGATACCAAATCCCTGCCCAGCATCCTTTCTCGACCAAATCAATCTTAATCACATTGTCTTTACCGTGGAATGAGCCAAAATCAACGACCTGTGCCGTACCCAATCCTTCAACTTTCCAATCGCCCACATTTTCATCCGTTGTGTCTGGTACAAATTCATCCATTGGAATGGCATAGCCATCAAGAGGCAATAAACCAACTTCAATATCAAACACTAGTTGTACCTGTGCATTGCCATTATTTGCGCCAGTGCCGCCCTCATCCTGAATCGTTAAAAGAAGGATTGTCGTTCCTGTATTCTCAGGGATATAGATAAATTCAGCGGTTGATTCTCCTTGCGTGTAATTGATAGTGATGTTGGCATCTGTGATTACAGATTCTTCTGAACTGGTGATTGTGAAAATTATATTTTGCGGCCCATCATCCCCATCGGAAATACCCGTTAAAGTGAACGATTGCTTACCGGAACTGAGATATGTAAATTGATTTGGGATATAATCAATCGTCGGCGCATAATTATATTGCGCATAAACATTGACGATAACAGGAATGGTGGATGAATTATTTTCAGGATATTGATCATCCAGACTTACACCTATTTCAATATTTGGAGCTGCCTGAACTGGGATATAAGTAAGCCGGGCGACTGTTTCTCCTTCTATATAATCAATAGAGATATTGGTATCAGGCAGTGCTTCCTGATTATCACTGGATGCATTAATAATCAGGGGTTGTTCGACAGTGGCGTTTCCATCAGTAATACCCATTAGCTGGACAGTAATTGTATCCCCTGCCATCACATCCTGCTCTGGCACTGCATTCATTGAGGGTGGATTATTCCCTTCTATTTCAATTGGAATCAAGATTGGATTATCAGAATATCCGGAAGTCCCAACGGCTGTCACAGTCAATGTGTCATTTCCCGTAATACCTGATTGACAGTCATAGGTTATCGTTGCCAATCCATTAAATATATCACCGGCACTCACATCTGTCACCAGTGATTCTGCACCAGTGATAACAATACTTGCTGCATGATTCAAATCGAGCACATTGATTCTATTGTCTGTGGAATTTTCAAAAACAAGTTGATTGACAATGCCACCCACACCTGCCAGCATTTCTGCATCGGTTCCCAGCTTTAACTCATCTAGCATGATAACACCCACAAGGCCGTCATTGGTATTGCCATTTGGAGTAAAAATGAGTGAAGAAATGCGGGATGCATCAACTCCCTTAGAGACATACTCACTAAAATCAATACAATAAGTGACATAAGTTTCCGTGGCATACACCTTGACATTTTGAGTCATGTTATTGTCGGCAGTGTCCACAATGTAAGCCGTGAGTAAAAAGGGAACATCTGTTTTAAAATTTAGATTCATAAAAGGATGTAATGTGATGTCAACCGTTTCACCTATTTCATAGGTGAAACCTTGCCACGTTTTAGTCTCTTTATCCACAATGATTTTTAATACACCATTTTCCTGAATGAAACTGAATGAGGGTGGACCGGATACTTTCATATCCCCTTCAAAGGAATCTGAATACCCGGTTTCTTGTGCAATTAATAAATTGTTAAAAAATATCGTGACTATCAGGATTAACGCATATTCTATCGCTCTTTTCATTTTCTTATCCCCATAAATGAGATTCTATTTTGATTCGAGTGGGTTGGTCGGAGTGATCAAATCACAATATCCAAAAAACAAATAATTTACAATGCCCAATGTTCCGAATCAAACATCATTTTTATGAACTCTGATGCCGCACACTGGGATGATGAACTGTCCGCAATTTATGAGAAGTTTTTACAATATCAAGGGATTTTATGCTGGATTGTTTTGAGTTGATCACCGGTCTTTGCAGGATGATAGTGAGGGATGTTATATTTCTCGTCTCCCACCTATTTAATCTGTCATCTCGACCGAAGGGAGAGATCTGAAACTTCAATACCAGTCTTCGATCGCCCAAAGATTCCCATCTTCGGG
>JABMRT010000172.1 GCA_013202295.1 Candidatus Zhuqueibacterota bacterium | reverse complement strand
TTTATCACACTCTTTCCAATCACACCATATTTTCAATACATGGATACATGCCTCAATCAACTCATCTGTGATCTTTTTGTATTCGAACTCATAATGTTTGCGAAACCGATTCAGATGATTCTTCTTTTTATGATATCGTCGTCCCTTCAGTTCACTTAAATCCTGTGAACGGTACACATAGTCAAAATGATTGGGAGCCTCTTCTACAGAAAATCGGGCATCTTGCCGGATTTCTTTTGCCAGCTTTCCATCCGCGCGTTCGATGCAGGAAATGTAATCCGGCTTCTCCTCTTTCATCCATTGCATCACATCCACGATCACCTGATTACGGGGTGTGGGGCCAATTGGGGGCATGAGTCCATATCCCCATCCTAAGGGATTGGAAAAAATCACAAGATGTTCGCCATGCATGGACCACTGAAAACGATAATAATGACGCCACATGAAGAGATTCGTAAAGGTAAGTTCTGATGTTTGAGGCTGATATGATTGAAATGCCGAGTGGATAATCTCGCGATCTGCCAGCTCAACATGTTTAAAATCAGGAAATTTGGGGATCCGAATGGAAGGGGATGAAGTCAATTAAATTCCTTTCTGGAGGATTTCAAAGTAAAGGGATTAATACACGGGATCTTGTGGCTGCGAAATCTGTTCTTGCCAGGTAGCGATTAGCATAGCAAACATGAGGAGAACCAGGCCGACCAATAGCATCGCACCGAGAATCATACCCAGGAATGAGACAAGATCCTCCTTGAGGGATGTTCTACGCTGACGGATCGCACTCATGATCACAGTATCATAAAATGTTTTGCCTGCGAATATAATGAAAAGTAAAATACCGATCAGCACACGAACCAACATATATCGCCCGGCCGTGAGTCGGCTCAAAGGAAAAAGCAGCCAGAGTATAAGACCCCATTTCATAATCTCGGTCGTAATACCCTTCCACTCCTGGATTCTAAGCTGCTTCTTTCTTTCATTCAGGGATGGATCATTCATAATCACTCCATATCATTGGCATCTGCATTAAACGCATCTTCAATATGTTCTACAATTGAATTGCCTGTTTTGATCCGGATGGCAATCACATCAAACCGACAATCCATATCATTTATCTCATATTTTTGGAGATACGCCTCCGCTGCTAGAATCATGCGATGCTGTTTTCGCGAATCGACCTTATCCGCTGGATGTCCGAACGCTTCGGATCGAACGGTTTTCACTTCCACGAAAACAAGTGTGTCATCCACCTCGACGATCAGATCGAGTTCGCCCTCCCGGATTTGAAAGTTACGATCGCGAATTGTGTACCCTTTAGACTGTAAAAATTCAGCGGCAATCTCTTCACCTCGCTTGCCGAGTTGTTTTCGGTATCCTTTTGGATCGGATGTCATTGCCACCCCAAGACCTGGAAGCTGGTTCGATGAATCGGACAGGGACCGTACTCTCGCAATGCCTCGACATGTTTACGAGTACCGTACCCCTTATTTTTCGCGAAATCATAACGGGGATAGGTCGCGTTATAATCAGCCATCATTCTGTCTCTTGTGACTTTTGCGATGATAGAGGCTGCCGCTATGGAATAGGATTTTCGATCACCGCCCACAATCGCTCGACTGGGACGAGAAAATTGAGGAGCTAGTGTGCCGTCGATCAAAACAAATTCTGGTGGATAATCAAGCGACTCAACTGCTTTTTTCATGGCCCGATGGGTGGCCCGCAGGATATTGATCTGGTCAATTTCTTTGGAGGTCACCAGCCCGACAGAGATACAAACTGCTTCATCCTGGATTTGATCAAATAACCGTTCTCGCCGAATCGCGGTTAACTTCTTTGAATCGTTAATATAAGGGATGAACGAATCCTTTGCGAAAATGACAGCAGCAGCCACAACCGGTCCGGCCAGAGGGCCTCTTCCCGCTTCATCTACACCCGCGATATATTGGATACCGCTTCTCCACAATCGGTGTTCGAAACGCTGCATTCGTTGGATTCGTCGGGCTTCATCCTGATTTTGAACGGAAGTTGAATTCATAAAACAAACGGTCCTGAAAGTAATGCATTAGAGAGATTCGTGTATTTCCAAATCAATCTTCGGATTTCAGTTCACGCGTCATTAAATCAAAGATGGCCTCTTTCGGGGGCTTTTCTTCGAATAGCACCTGATAGACCTCCTGGGTAATCGGCATATTCACATGATGCACTTTAGAGAGATCCACAGCGGATTGCGTGGTGCGCACACCCTCTGCCACCATGATCATTTCATCGAGAATTTCTTTCAATTTCCTGCCCTTCCCGATTTCCTCACCCACATATCGGTTTCGGCTATGCGGACTCGTGCAGGTGACAATCAGATCGCCGATACCCGAAAGTCCGGCAAAGGTATTTGCATTTGCGTCCATGGCCGTACCAAGCCGGGTCATTTCAAAAATACCCCGCGTCAGAAGTGCTGCCTTCGTATTGTCGCCGTACCCCACTCCCTCTATGATCCCCGCAGCAATGGCAATGACATTCTTCAGCGCACCACCCAGTTCCACACCGATCAGATCCTGGCTCGTATAGACACGGAAATAGGTATTCGCCATGATCTCCTGAACCTGTCTCGCAGTGCGGCTTCGGAATGAGGCTGTAGTGACGGCTGTCGGAATCTGACGCACCACCTCCTCGGCATGACTGGGTCCGGAAAGCACCGCAACCTGAGATTCGGATATTCCAGGCAAATTTTCCATCATAATCTCGGAAACCCGCTTTAAGGAATGGTTTTCGATCCCCTTGCTGCAACTGACAAGAATCGCATTGCCAAGTGACATTAAGGCGAGCTGCTGACACACTGAACGAATCGTATGTGAGGGCAGAACGATGAGAATAAAATCTTTGTTCTCAGCGGCTTGCGCGAGTTCATGTGTCACTTGGATTGCAGCAGAGAGTTTTAGATCCGGCATGAATGGGGATGTGCGTTTTTCCGAGAGATCCTGACAAGTTGCGGCATCATACTCCCAAAGGGTCACATTATGTCCGTTCTGATGCAGCAAACCGGCCAAAGCCATACCCCAGCTGCCGGCTCCCAGAACTCCAATTTGAGTGCTCACGCAGTCTCCTTCTTTTTAGAAGATCCGAATTTATTCTCTTCACCTTTGATTAGGCGTTGAATATTCGGTCTATGCGTCACTACGATAAGCAATCCGAGGATAAGCCCCATGATGATCAGTCCAATGTGGAGTTCCGGCTTGAAAAACTGCCGTTGGAGGATTAATGAAACAGGCAGAGATATACCGGCTGATATGGAGCCCACGGAGACAATTTTCGTGGTGAATACCAGGATTAGCCAAACAGCCAGAGCGATCAGGCTGGGAATCGGCGCCAGACTAACCAGCACACCAAATGCTGTACCGACACCCTTTCCCCCGCGAAATCCAGCGAACACGGTCCAGATATGGCCGATGATGGCAGCGAAACCTGCACACATTTTCATCATGGGCGGGCTGAGCAGCGGCGTGTCAATCACAAGGCTGGAGATAAGAAGTGTGGCCAAAACTCCTTTGCCAATATCGATCAGGACAACAACGAGTGCTGCTTCCCATCCCATGACACGAAACACATTGGTTGCACCCGCGTTACCGCTGCCATGATTGCGTATATCGTCTTTGAGGATCAATCGACCTGCCAGAATCGCGGTCGGAAATGCACCGGCCAGATAACTTAATATGAGAATGACCAACAATGAAATCATAATATTATTCCTGTTTTATGGATTATTGAACTTCACCGATTTGAATTGGATATTCGCCATTCCCTCTTAATCTTTCAACGAGGGAATCCACATCTGATTTATGGACAATAAAGATATACCCGATGCCCAGATTAAAACTCTTTCGCATCTCTTCATCCGAAACTTGTCCCAGCTTTTGAATAAGACGAAAAATCGGGGGGATTTCCCAGGCGTTCCAGTTAATTTGCAGAGATCTGCCATTTGGGAGAATACGGCTGGTATTGCCCACAATGCCACCACCCGTAACATGCGACATTCCTTTAATCGGGAACGTATCCAGCAGAGGATCAACCACTGGCAAATAACAGCGGTGGACTTGTAGGAGTGCCTCACCCACGGATTGATCCAATTCATCAGGCTGATCGTGGACAGACAATCCCGCCACTTCGAACAGTACTTTCCGTGCGAGTGAGTATCCATTCGTATGCAGACCGGTAGAGGGCAAACCGATGAGCACATCGCCTAATTGGATTGCATTTCCTTGAATCACTTTGGATTTCTCAACCATGCCGACGATGGATCCAGCCACATCATACTCTCCAGCCTGATAAAATCCCGGCATCTCAGCCATTTCCCCACCCACAAGCGCGCATCCTGCCTGCTTGCAGCCCCGCACCATGCCTTGTATGATTTGCTCCACCACAGCAGGTTGGAGAACTCCGGTACCGATATAATCCAGAAAAAAGAGCGGACGCGCACCGCCGACAAGAATATCATTGATGCAATGATTGACCAGATCCTCACCAATGGTATCGTGCTTTTCCATCATGAATGCAACTTTCAGCTTGGTGCCCACGCCATCGACAGAGGAGACCAGAACCGGTTGGGTGTATTTGGACAGATCCAGCTGATAGAACCCGCCAAACTTGCCAATATCAGTCAAAACCTGAGGGGTGAATGTCGATCGCACATGTGATTTAATCCGTTGAACTGCTTCTTCCCCGGCTTTAATATCCACGCCAGCGTCTTTGTATCCAATGCCTTTACTCATATGGTTTTATCCTGCTCATTAAATCGTTCACGAACTGTGGAAAAATATTTCTGGGCCAATTCGGTTTGATAATCTGGATAGGTCCATTCTGAAAAATGAAATTTGCCCCGCATGAAACGGAGTTGTACATCCCCGTAAATCTGATCACCAAGATAAACCCGATGCGCGAAATCTTTGGTGGATGCGAGTACGAGTTTTGCTGCAGTGATATATCCGGGATCCAGATTGATTCGGCGTTTATTCTGTTCGGACCATTGGGATTCAAGCACATTGGTCTTCATTTTTAGTCCAGGCAAATCTTCTGGATGCATCAAGGTCTTGAAACTCAAATATTGTTTTTGCAGATCCGTTCCCATTTCCCTGTGATAATAATCTGTGTAATCAAATAAAAACACAGCGGATTCGCTTTCGACCGTCCCTAGAAGCGACTCCAGATCCTTACGGAGATCAGTCATGGATGCTTCTGGCGACCAAAGTATGGCACAGATTGGTTTTGCGGGTATAGGGTCGTGAAGCGTACCCAAAAATGATCCCTCCCGGATTGATCTTAATGCGATTTATTGCCTTATAATTTCGAGAATTCAGGGGGGAATGTCAAGGGCTTTCCGGGCGACTTTCTACTTGACATTTTACAAAAAAACCATATATTATGTGGTGCTCTGTGCTCGCCGGGGTGGTGAAATTGGTAGACGCAGGGGACTCAAAATCCCCCGGGCTTCGGTCCATGAGAGTTCGAGTCTCTCCCTCGGCACACAAATTAAAAGACCTCAAAGGTTTAAAACCTTTGAGGTCTTTTTAATTCTGTATTTGGATGAATCAGCCGGATCTTATTCAAACTCCCAGCTTTTATAACTATTGATTTGGATCAACTCTTTTTAAACAAATCAAGAAATCGATCCAGATATTCATCAAAGAGGTTCCACTGGTCAAGTTCTTCCTTCAGGCGCATTTTACTTTTATATGTGCCATCGAATTCAGCCTGTTTGAACATCTTCTCCACGCGCACTCGAACTGATTTGGGAATCGCTTCCTCGGTTTCATGTTCATGAACATCCTTATCCTCTTTGGATTCCTCCTCGTCTTCTTCCCTCACAAGCAATGCAGCGAGCGGTGCGATTTCTTTTTCCTTCTGTAGGGCATACATTTCCATATCAGCAAAATCAACCTTAACTCCGATGAGTTTGCAGAGCACTTCTAAAATGGAACCCGCTGCCTTGGGAAATTCAATTTGCGCTGTAAAGAATGGGATCTCCCCCAGCAAACACATCCCGCTCATCTCCATCTCACGGGCTACGCTGATCAAGAGACCGTTTAATCCGGCAATATTGCCATCTGTCATAAAGTGAACATGTAGTTCCATAAGACGCTTTAGTGCATCCTCATTATTGGGCACTGCAAAAACACGGGGTTTGTCACGATAATCCATATCGGAAGGAGCTGCCGCGGCCGTGAAAATCTGATGTACACCGCAGCTTTGAGCAAATTGCAGCACCAGCCTGGCAAATTCGTGCTCTTTATGGCCCACGGGTTGAAGACTTCCAAGAAAGAAAAGGATATCCCTCTGTTGGTCCGGCGACTGATAGTAATAGAATTTGTTTGTGGCCTTCTCTGGTGCCTGAATGACTTGCTGGCTCACGATCGCTCCGGACGGCTGAAAATATTCTCCTGGGGCCAGTTCTGCAAACAGAGTAGCCTTGAGTTTTTCCTTGAGATAATGGACAGCCGTCAGCGCAACACTTCCCATACCGGGCCAGGCTGCGATCAGACAGGGAGAATGAAATTCAGGTGTTTCCGCGTGGCGGATAAGATCATCCATGCATTGCCTCTGTGTTAGTGTATTGCCCCTTAAAAGATAAGACGCGTGACGTCGAGTATCAAGTCTTTTTTAATTAAGGATATGAATACCTGACAAAATCCAAAGATTCTGAGAATTTTGAATCATATCATATACTAAATAACCTTGACATTCGAAAAAAGCTTTTCTATGTTGTAATCGAAACTTAAGGCATTCACATTCCAATTGATATTGCTTTCAATTCCATAAGAAACGGACAAATATCGATCTCAATACATACAGGATTGAATAGTTCACCAGAGAGCCTGTTTAATTATCGACGAATTTTATAGTTCAATTTTAACAAAGATGGATTGCACCATGGAAAATTTAACCTGCCCAAAATGCAAACACCCTGTTGATCCGGAAACAAACTTCTGCCCCAATTGCTCTGAACCACTGTCGAGAAAACGAAAACCGACCGGAAAAGAATGGAAATCTGAAAGGACCATATTCGGTTACCCATTGGTTCATATCGCTTACGGAAGAGATGAATTGGGCAGAAAACGTGTAGCCAAAGGCGTTATCGCCATTGGTCAATACGGTTTGGGAGTAATCACCATTGCCCAATTTGGTGTAGGTATTTTGTTTGGATTCGGCCAATTTATGTTGGGATTAATCGCTCTCGGTCAGGTTGCATTCGCTCCTTTTTTTGCTGCGGGACAGATCGCGATCGGATACGCAGCGATTGGGCAAGTCGTGCTCGCAGAATATGGCATCTGTCAGATCGGATGGGCAACGCATTTATGGTCGGGATATATCAAAGATCCAGATGCTCTGTCTTACTTCCAAGATTTATGGCAAGTGATAAAGAATTTCTTTAGTTAATTGGATCCAATATCGTACCTGACTCTGACGACACATCAATCCAACGGCTTCTCTTGGTGTCCAACCGTCTTCCAGCAACGTGGCCCGACGGAAAGGTGAGTTCACATTTAAAGAAAGTGTGGATGGGCAGTCCATCTCTGGTCATCTAGGTTAAAAGATCCGGATGTAATAAATTTTCCCCAAACGCTTTGGACTGAAGTTAAAAATTTCATTAAATAATCATAGAGTACATCCATACCGAACTCAGATAATTCACATCTACTATTTGTGTCTAACTCAGTGTCAGTGAGTAACAATAAATGTAGGCATAAAAATTCACCAAATGATAGAATTCAATCTCATTGTAACAAAACAGCTTAGTTTTCGTTTTAATAATAACACCCGTTTATAACTTGATTAGAATCTATATTTTTCGGATATTAGATTTCCGAATCACCAAATACATTTTCTTCTGGAGAAGGCATGCTTAAAATAACCAATCTGACAAAAAGTTATGGTCAATTATTGGCGGTGGATCACATCGCTTTCGAAGTGAATGAAGGTGAAATCTTTGGGCTTCTTGGCCCGAATGGGGCAGGCAAGACAACCACCATCAACATGATCTGTTCACTCGTCAAACCGGATGCTGGCAACATTGAGCTGGATGGTCTAGACATGCACCAAGCTGGTGATACAGTTCGTAAACACCTTGGTGTGGTTCCGCAAGAAGTCGCACTCTATGAGGATCTGAATGCGATTGAAAATCTTCGTTTCTGGGGATCCTTGTACCAGATGAAAAAGCAGGAGCTTAAAAGTCGGATTGAGCAACTACTCGAAGTTACAGGACTCACCGAAAGGGCCAAGGATCGTGTAAAAACCTATTCAGGCGGAATGAAACGCCGGCTCAACATGGCCGTGGGATTGATCCACCAACCCAAGTTGCTGCTGCTGGATGAACCCACTGTCGGAATCGATCCACAAGCCCGGCATAACATGCTCGACACGGTGAAGGATATCGCCAAAGAGGGCACAACCATTCTGTATACAACACATTATATGGATGAAGCCGAAATGTTATGCAACCGGCTGGCCATCATGGACCATGGCCGTATCCTCGCGATAGGCTCTCAGGATGAGATCAAACAGATCGTGGGCGAGAATCGTCTACTCCGCGTAATGGGATCCTTTGATAAGTTGATTGCGGAGAGCTTACCCAACAAATTAAAGGAGCTGGCACTGATCTCAATTGCCGAGAATGAAGTGGTGTACAGTCTTCCTGTGGAATATGGAACTGGTGAGTTTCTCGAAACCCTGATCAAGTCCGGATTTGAAATCGACAATCTCTCCATCAACGAGCCCAGTCTGGATTCGGTCTTCATCAAACTGACCGGAAGGGAGCTGAGAGATTGATCTGGAAACTCATAAAAAAGGATTTGCTCCTCCGGTTAAAAAATCCGACGGGATTCATCACACTCACTCTGCTGCCAATACTTTTCGCGTTGTTGTTAGGGATGATATTCGGTCCCAAATCGGATGATGCACCCGCCATCCAGATCAGTTTATTAACTGAGGATCACGACGATACATTCGTCTCAGAATTCATCCTCGGTGCATTTGGACGAGGCGAAATGGCAAAGATGTTTCAGGTCACGGCGGTGGATTCAGGCACAGGCCGACAAATGATGGATGAGGGCAAGGCCTCAGCGCTTCTGATCATCCCGAAGGGATTTGGTGATGCCTTACTGGATGAAGAACAAACTCATTTGGAATTGGTGAAGAATCCAAGCGAATCATTCGCACCGAAAATCGCAGAAGAAACCATCACCATTCTTGCCGAGATGTCAGACCGCTTTGTTCGATTATCATCAAAACAAATTCGTCAGATCAGAAAATCCATCGATTCAGATACCGAAATGTCAGATGCGCAAATGGCTATCATGGCAATCAATACGTATCACCTGATCAAACGGGTTGAAGATATCCTTTTTCCACCCGCCATTGCCATTGAAACCGCAGATGTCGAAGAAGAGAAAGACCCCATGTCCGCATCGGTTTTATATATTTATTTGCTTGCAGGCATTTCCATCTTTTCACTCCTGTTCATGATGGAAGCACTGGCGCGCGACTTTTTCGTGGAACAGGACAATCAGACCGCATACCGATTGCTCTCTGGTCCCATCCGGCCGTTCACATATGTAATTTCTAAGTTGTCCTTTATCTATATAGTGGGCCTTGTTTCTTATCTGCTTGTCTGGATCATCGCCATTATTCTTTTTGGGATTCGATTGCCACTTTACCTGGTGCCTCCCTTTCTGTTGCTCATCCTGGTTTTACTCACAAGCCTTACCGGTATTATTGGAATGATTTACAGCCTGGCCGCGAATCGATCGCAAGCTTCGGCAATCGCTCCGGCATGCATTATATTTTTTGGATTATTCGGGGGGGCCATGATACAAGCGGAGCAACTGCCCCAGTTCATGAGACCCATTTCATTCACTTCTCCTGTGTATTGGGGGCAGGATGCTGTTAAAAAACTCTTTGTTGAAAACCTGGGGATTGCTTCCATTTGGATCAATTTGGCAGTGCTCGGCGGGATTGGCCTTTTATTGAATGGCCTCTCGTTTCTGTTCTTTGAAAGGAAACTGCGCGCATGAAATCAATTTGGACACTCGCCCTCCAATCATTGCGGCTTCTCGCCCGGGATAAAACCTCCGTGATCTGGATGCTGATCGTACCCTGTCTTTATATGGTGGTATTCGGCAGCGCATTTCGACACCAAAATGATAACACTCAGGCCAAGGCGTCACTATCCGTTTTAAATCAGGATAGCGGGATGCTTTCTGAGCGGTTGATCAGGTCCATGGAGTCTGAAAGCCTGGACATCAGATTCGAGGAGCAGCCCCCTGAAGAACTGCCGCTTCGATTATTAACTATACCGAAGAATTTTACAAACCGTTTACTCAAAGGAAAAAAAGACACGCTCACCTATCAATCTCGAACCGACGCGAATATCGAGGCCGGAATGGCTGCTGAAATGGGCGTCCGGAAATCAGCATATCGGATGCTTGCTGATCTTGCTGAATTGAAGGTGAAACATCGTAAAATCGATGAGAAGGGCTTCCAGATGTTGGACGACCGTCCTCCCCTCATCAATTTGGAATCAAGTTATGCGGGAGTTCATGAAACCATCCCGTCGGGATTTGAAGGACAGGTGCCCGCCCAGATTGTGCAGTTCACCCTGCTTATCCTCTTTATCTATGCAGGAAGTATGCTCTATGAAGAGAAGGCAAAGGGATTGCTTCGACGAACACGACTGGCTCCGATCAGTTTCTCGCAAATTTACTTCGGAAAATTGCTGGGTGCTATTATGGTAGGCGTCATTCAAATGACCATCCTGTTGGCGGTTGGGCGGCTTGGCTTCGGAGTCTATCTTGGCAATTCGATCCCTGCACTCATTCTGATTACCCTGACATTCGCCACATCAATCGGAGCACTTGGACTAATTTTAGGATTTCTGATCCGGAATGGTGAAAAACTACTCGGCATCAGCATCATCAGCGGATTAGGTATGGCCGCATTCAGCGGGTGCTGGTGGCCCATTGAGGTCACTCCGGATTGGATGCAGAAAGCAGCACTCTTCCTGCCGTCAGGCCTTGCGCTGAAAGGATTTCACCGATTGATCTCGTTCGGAGACGGCTTCAATGATGTACTCCCCTATATTTTAGGGCAAGCGGGATTCGCCATCCTGTTTTCTTTACTCTTTGCATTAATTTTCAAACGGCTACGAAAAACGGAACAACTCGTATAGGAACTTAATTTAATCAATTTCAACTCCAATCTTTTAGAGGATTACTATGTCAAGGGAATTTGAAGCTGCTTCAGGTTGGATAGCCAACAATCTAATGAGTCGCCCCTGGGCGATATCTATTGAAATTACACACAACTGCAACGCGAATTGTCTGCATTGCGATAAAGGTGAACACATCAAGGATGAAAAGCGAGCCTCAATTGAGGAGTATCTACGGATCTATAAAGAAGCCAAACCCATTGTGGTTCAGATTTCAGGTGGTGAACCCATGATGCGGAAAGATTATCTCGACATCGTTAAAGCATTTCACAATCCCGGTCATATGCCCTATCTTGTTTTTGTCACCAACGCAGGTTTACTCACTGAAGAAAAGTATGATGAACTTAAAGCGGCCGGTGTTGACAAGTTCTCAATATCAATTGATTTCCCGGATGAGAGGCATGATGAGAATCGAAAAGTGAAAGGCTTGTTCAAACATTTGGATGAGCTTATTCCAAAAATCATGGCCAAAGGCAATAATGATGTCACCATGATCACCGCCGTGACGCGTAAAAATTATCCTTATTTAATGGACAATCTCCGCATAGTCGAAGGCTGGGGCGCCGCTCTGAATTTCAGCATGTATACTTCAGGTCGGACGGGGGATGAAGATTTACTTATCCGGTCTGCTGAGGATTTAAAAAAATTCAGAGCCGTTATGGATCAATTGATTGAGGCCAAACGTCAAGGTTCTCTAATCTTTTCATCCGAGGAGATACTGAATCGATACTACGCCTTCTTTGAAAACGGCGCAAAAACAGGCAACTGTAAAGTCGGCAAACGTTCATTTGTGGTCAACCCAGATGGATCGATCTGCCCCTGCGCCATGAAAAAGGATCTGGCTTATAAAACACATAAAGAGATTAAACAAATTTTTGTGCGTCACAACACCTGTGATCAATGCTTTATCAGTCTACGCGCCAACACAGAAAAACCGATATGGGAATTGGTGCGTGACATTTGGTCAACCAGAGCCAGTTTATAAATCCTTATGAATCGAATCCAAAATATATGACTGTCAGTTTATCAAAAAAAACCATCAATCACGGCCTTCGAATTTTCCTGATTCTTACGTTAATCGGATTCAGTGTTATCTTTTATCTAACCGGTTCACGTGAGACCCTCGAGGCATTAAAAAGTTTTCAGGGACGGTTCTTTCTAATCGCAATCCTGTTGATCGGAGTTGACCTTATTTCAGGAGCCGGCCGTATCTGGATCTTCATTCGGAAAATATCTGATCTCTCGGATCGAAACACATTTTGGGCCGCGTTCAAGGCCAATCTGGCCAATATCTTTCTCGCTGCTGCCACACCCTTTCAGACAGGTGGCGGCGTAGCTCAAATCTACATACTAAATCGGTACGGCATTTCCGTTGCTGGAGCCACATCCGTAAGCATGATGAATTTCATAGCCACCTTATCGTTTCTTTTAATGGCCGGGATTATGGTCATCCGCTGGGTGGCCCAAACATACACGGACTTCAAGTTTCAATTCATGCTGAACTTCAGCAGTGCCATCTTTTACGTGGCTTTTGTCGGCTTTCTGGTCTTCCTGTTTCGTCCAATGATTATTGGGAGGGCAATCGAATGGATGGTTCTGCGACTAAAATTCTGGTCAAAAAGAGAAGCATTCGCGGATAAAATTGAATCCTTCATTCATACATATCAGGAACATGTCAAATATTACTGGGAAACTGATAAAATGCTGATGGTCCATAATATTTGGCTGACAGCGGTTCTCTATTTTAACAAATGCTTAATGGCTTATGTCATATTGCAAGGGATGAATCAACATCCTGATTTTTGGCAGGTCGTTTCCATTCAGATTCTCATTATCTTCTTGATTTACTTCTGCCCTACACCGGGTGCCAGCTTTCTCGCAGAAACCAGTTGCGCGACACTGATGTCATTGATTATCGCAAATCACCTGGTTTCCATCTTCTCCATCCTCTGGCGTTTTTTCACAACTTATTTTGGAGTTATCATTGGCGGCATCATCCTGATGCGCACCATAAGCCCTGCAGCTGAATCCACCAAGACAATAAAATCCCCATCTGCTTCAGGATAAAAATTTCTCACGATTTAACATAAATTCTTTATATACCCGGAAGTAATCAGTCTCTTCGTACTGGATTTTTTTCAGACTGGAATCATTGAAGGAATAGATATCCGCATTCGGAAGGGCTAAAAGAATCGGTGAATGGGTTGCTATGACAAATTGTGCGTGCTCCTCTTTGCTGATCTCACCGAGCATCTTTAAAAAGATCAATTGGGTTTTGGGAGACAACGCGGTTTCAGGTTCATCGAGAAGATACAATCCTTTGATTCCGAAACGGTTCTGGAAAAAGGACATCAATGATTGCCCGTGTGACTGTGTAACCAGAGACTCTCCTCCGAAATAATCCAGCACCCCCGGATCGCCAATGGACCAGGTTTCCAGCAATTCAGCAAATTGACTAAATATCTGGGATCCGAAGAATGAACCGGGCACCTTGCCGTTTTTCCATTGAAGGGTAAGATATTGGTGAAGGGTTTTCTCATGGGGATTATATCGCGCCCTCCTGCATTTGGATTCCCCCCAAATATGAATCCGGCACTTGCGGCTGATTGCTTCAAGCAATGTGGATTTGCCGCTTCCATTCTCACCGATAAAGAATGTAATGGGCGTACGGAAATGTACATCTCCTGTGTCGCGAAAAAGTGGAAGATTGAATGGATACGCATCCTGCGTGGGATACTGATCCGGATGAAGTCGTATGGATTCTAAATGCATAAAGTAATCCTATTTTGATCTTCTTAAGTTGGAATAAATAGCCAAATCCTAATATCCAAATAACATACAGATTCGAATGTCCAATGGTTCAAACAAAAACATTTCAATTTGATCATTCACCAATCCACTCGAATCAACATAGCACCTAAAATATGTTGGTTTAGCTCGTTTTATTTCAGTGCTTTAACAGCCGTTTGCAGCTTCTCCCTATCTGCATCAGAAACAGCAAGTAATGGCAGCCTGGGTGAAACAGGATAGCCAGGCACACTCAATGGCATCACCGCTTTGAGCTCGGGGATTTCATGACCTCGCCCCATTTTTCCAGATAACGTTTTAATCTTCTGCTGGATGGTCTTCGCTTCTTTAGGATCGAAACGCAATGCCTTTTCCATCTCCATGAATAGAGCCGGAAACACATTGGCCCGGGCACTGAAGAATCCCTTGCCGCCAAGACGATGCGATTCCAGAATCTTCGAATCACCACCCATAAAATAATTGGGCGTGTGTGATAACAGGTCAAGATTTGCGGAGGAATCTTTCACGCCAAAATGGGTAACTTGTGACAGAATTTCCGGCGTGAGTGAATTCCCGGTATATTTTGGGAAATTATATAGGATTAGAGGAAGGGATGTCTTTTCGGAAATCCTGGTGAGATAGACTGCGAGGTTCTGAGCGGACAGACCGGATAAATAATAATGAGGCAGCACAAGGACCGCATCCGCGCCATCTTCTTCCGCCCATTGAATCTGTTCTAAAGTACCAACCAAGCTCTCGGCACCTGCGAGATATAAAATGACTCCAGGGAAGTAAGAACGGGTCAGCCGAAGTAAAAGCCGTTTTTCTTCAGAAGTTAGGGAAAAGAATTCACCCGTGGTTCCGCATACGAGGATGCGATGCACGCCGTGATGCGCCAGAAACTCAAGGTGTTCGATAAACTTTTCACGGTAGATCCCGCCCTGATCATCAAACGGTGTGAGGATAGGAACAATCAATCCCGACAAATCCACGGTCTTCAGATCAGTGGAGAACAGGTTCTCGAATCGCTCATACAACTCCTTGGAGACGGATTCCACAGTGATTCTGTAATCCGATTCACAATAGAGATGCACATCCGCCCAGTTCTTCGCCTCGGCCCCATACTGTTCAAAATCCTTCAAATTGCTTTGTAAAAATATTTGGATCACCTTTTCACGGGAGTATCCACGGTCCTGAATATCACGGAAAAGTCGGGTGTTAAGCTGTGTTTTCCAGTCCGAATCAATAAAAATCGTGAAGTCGATTAAATCACGGAACTCACGATAGACGGAAATTTCACCATCGAGTACATTAAACCGTTTCGGGTGATAGGATTGCTGTGTATCAGCAATACCCGTTGTATCATTATATACAGGGGATTCGAACAACTTGCCAGACCGGATACTAGCCAGATGCTCGTGAATCAGGGCCATATGATTCGCGTCGGGATGGGAGCCGTACAGCTTACTCTCAACACGATCCTGCCGAGGAGTTTTATAATGATCGAGATTAAGCACAGCAGCGTCTTCCAAGTGATCCGCGAGTTTTCCGCTGAAAGTGGTTTTCCCCGTCCCTCCAGGCCCACCCACAGCGATGATTACAGGTTTGGAATGGTCACGATACACCGTTTGGATAAGCTCTGCCACCAGGGATTCAACCGGCCGCCCGGCTTGGATGCGCTCCTTGGTCTCAACATGTGTCTTGTATTTATGCATGAAGGATCAATCACTTGTTTCATGAGGAGGATAACAGCTTGGCAACGACATACGGAACATCGGAAAGCAATCCGGTGAAATCAGGATTGGGGATCGGTTGATGTACCTGTTCGCGAATTTCCTGCGACATGGGAAAGGATTCAAATCCCTGTTCTTTCGCATCCGTGACAAGATAGGTTTTCATTCCAGCCAGTCCGGCCACCATATCATTCACTGGATCATTGCCCACCATCAAACATTTTTCAGGGGGAATTTGAATGCTATCGGATATTTCTTGATAATACTCAACCTGCGGTTTACAGTATTTAGTGTTTTCAATGTGCGTGATCCAGTCATATGGAAAACCATCCAAACCAGCCCAGTTGAGTCGAATCTGCTGAACACGCTCTGGCCATAATGGATGAGAGGCAATCACTATCTTCAGTCCTATTTCATGGATCTCATTAAATATTTCGGACACTCCTTCAATCGGAGTGACTAGATCGGAGAACGCATCAAATTCCGTATCATAAAACCGCTCAAAACGGTTCCAGAACTCCTCGCGTTTTTCTCCCATGCCATGACAAAAAGTATTCATATAATAATCGGCGTTGGATTTCTGTCCGTTGTTACGAAGCATCGCTCGTGATCCGCCGATCAGCCGCTTGTAAAATTCTTCTGGACTGAATACGTCTACATAGACCGGAGTGAGTTTCGAGATATACGCCTCAAAAAACTTCGTTTCATCAAACAAGATTAATGTGTTGTCAATGTCAAATAGAACAGCTTCTATCATTAAATTTCCTTAATTTTCTTAATTTCATGAATTATTGAATATTAGATAATTTTACGACCCACGCATGATTCACAGTCATCTCCCGTAACAATGCATCGGGAATTTGAATCTCAATACCCGTCTCAGTTTTCTTCCATTCTAATGGATCTTGAACACCAAGCAGTAAAATCTTAGATTCTGATGAAGGCTTTGGATGTTGAAGCGTTAGAACCGATCCCGGCCATTCAAGGCATATCGCATACACATCCGATCCCTTGGATGTATAAACCACACTATCATTTTCTTTTTGGACTCTCCAGCGCCGTGTACCGTAAATGGCCTCGCCATTCAGATCCAGCCAGGCACCGATCTGCAACAACCTCTCTTCCATAATCACAGGAATTCGTCCATCCGCTGTGGGACCGATATCGAGCAACAGATTCCCACCCTTGCTGACCAGATCCGCCAGCAGATGAATGAGATCTTTCGCTGTGGAGTAATCCTCAAGAGTCTCTGCCCGATTGTAACCAAACGAATGGCCAATCCCTCGGCATTCCTCCCAGGGATGCTGAATACCCTCATCAGAGACCTCTTTATCATGAACCAGGCTATATTCAGTCGTATAATATCCGCCGTGGATTCCGCGAGTCTCTTTGCCCCATCGATCATTTACAGCAACAAAATCTCGGACAGACGATTCATTATAAAGCCAGGCCAGAAATTCAGGGCTTTTCCAAGCTGCGCTGGGATGATCCCACTCGCCATCGGACCAGACCACAGCAGGTTCATACCGTGTAACCAGATCTTTAAGCTGGGGCCACATATGTGTCTCGATGTATTCAGACAAGCTGGAATGATAGAGCGGATTAAACCACTCATACATTGAAAAATAATATCCCATCTGAATTCCGGCTGCTTTGACTGAATTGGAAAGGTCGCCAACCAAATCCCGATGCGGGCCCGCATCGACTGCGTTCCAGTTCCAACTATGCGGGCTCGGCCAGAGACAGAATCCATCATGATGTTTGCTGGTTAGGACCACGTATTTGGCACCTGCCCGTTTGAACAGATCCGCCCAGGCATTGGGATCAAACATCTCAGCCTTGAACTGTGTGGCAAAGTCTTGGTATTGAACATCAGGACCATAAACTCGATCATGAAAAGTTTTGAAGGACTCATGGCCTTCCATGTCGGGTGACATCTGTCGGTTCCAGTACCACTCGGCGTAGCGTGCATAGACACTGACATCTTTGGGTGCAAACGCGGGCACAGAATATACGCCCCAGTGGATGAAGATCCCGAATTTGGCATCTAAAAACCACTCCGGTGTGGAACGCGCATCAAGCGATTTCCAATTCGGCTTAAAGGACTTCTGTCCAGCAGATACATTGCACATCATTAAACATACCATGAAAAGAACGAATAATGTCTTCATGATTCCAAGTCCCCTATTATATGAATTTATTCTCCCCATTTTAGGATCTCGATTTTAACATCCATTACGCCTTCAATGACACCGTCAATTGCTTTGGCTGCGCCATAGGACAAGTCAATCATCCGACCGGCCACGAAAGGCCCACGATCGTTGATGCGGACTGTCACTTGCTTGTTGTTAGATCGATTGGTGACGCGGCAAACCGTATTGAAAGGCCACGTTTTATGCGCAGCGGTCAATCCATGCTGATCAAAGGTCTCTCCGTTCGCAGTTTTTCGGCCATGAAACTTGGGACCGTAATAGGATGCTTTGCCCGTAAACACGCGAACCGCACGGCTGGGCCGTGTGTTTCGAGGCCGCGGTGCGCCCATATCCGGATAGGTGCAATGAAATCCGGTGAAGATGAGCATAATCCCGATTGGGACAAACTTGAAATATCTATTTTTTATCATGTTAATCCTTCATCAAACCGGGTTTAATCCGATCAAAATCATCGAATGACGTGTGAATTGAAAACCGGATGGAAAGAAATGTCGAAAGCGAGACCGCTGTGAAAATCGCGGTCATAATCATGATCTGATATTTAATGGCCACGGCCGGTGAAGAACCGCCAAGAATCTGACCCGTCATCATGCCGGGCAAAGAAACCAGGCCCAGTGTGGAAATCGTGCCAATCTGCGGAGCCAAAGCGGCTTGTACGGCATTACGGAAAAATGGTTTGAGTGCTTCAATACGGGTTGCACCCAATGCGATCCACTGGATGTACTCATTCTCACGTTGACGTAGATCAGAATGGAATCGGTTCAGTGCCACGATGTTTCCGCGAAGCAGGTTGCCGAACGTCATACCCATGAGCGGTATGGTGTATCGGGAATTGAGGAGCACTTCAGGCTCAATCAGGATTAAAAAACTGGTGTAGATGACAGATCCTGTCAGAAGAAGGGAAGTGAGGCAAATGGGTGCGAATGCGCGAAATGTAAGCCCCGCTTGATTCAGGATGGACAAATTGGCCACAAAAATCATCACCAGAATCCAGAGTCCATTGATCAGAGGATGGTTCCAGCGGAAAAGCGTTTCAAGATACACGGCCACCAGTGAAAGCTGGATCACCATGCGGATCACCGCAACCAGAAGCTTGGAGGACAGCTTCAGATTCAACAGACGGAAGATAATCAGCGGAATGATGAAAAGTAGCAAGAACACGCCAAGCCGTAGGATTGCAATGTCAAATGTACTGTTCATTCGCTCCCCTTCGGTATCAGCTTGCCTTCCCGAATTGCATAGGAGAGAACACCGGCTTTCTGCCATCGATCCTGATGGGAGACCGAAATGACAATCTGTTTCGTATCTTCCAGGATTGAATCCACAACCCGATTCACATTAGCAGGATCGAGGCTCGAAGTCACTTCATCCAGAAGAAGCACAGGACGGTCAAGAAGCAGCCCCTGAATCAAGGTGACACGCTGCTGTTCGCCGCCAGAAAGCGCACTGTAGGATTGGTTTAGGACATCCTCAGAGAGATCAAATCGCGATAAAGCGTCATAGATTTTTTGCTCGGAAGGCATCTCACTGCAGTTGAACCGGAACGAATAAGGCAATTGGATGTAGTCGCTCACCGACCCGTCAAATGCCGGGGGCCTCTGGCCGACATATACAAAATGTTTTCTATATTCCTGCACGTTGCGGCTTACAACCAACTCATCCTGCCATCGAATTTCACCCGCGATTAAGGATTCGAAAAGAAGCAGGCTTCGAATCAAGGTACTCTTTCCACTGCCCGATTCGCCGGAGAGGATCATACGGTCCCCTGGATTCAATGTAAATGAAATCCCATCTAAAATGGATTTGTTGGATTTCACAACCTTCAGGTCGGATACTCTGAGCAAATTCAAATCCTTGATAATTAAATTTCACTTCATCCTGTATGGCATCGAAGGATGATAGCACTCAGTCAAACATGGCTTGCTGATCCAATTTCTTTCCATTGCCATATCCCGGATCTTTCGGAAGATCCGGACAGGCCGCCGCTTCGGTGGCGAGTTGGTCACATCGTTCATTCCCCGGATTGCCATCATGCCCCCGCACCCATTTAAATTGAACATCCATCCGTTCGATCTCGTCAAGAAGCTGATCCCACAAATCGACATTCTCGGCCCGCTCGGTACGATTACGCATCCAGCCTCTGGACCGCCAATTGACCGCCCATCCTTTGGTCACGCCGTTGACCACGTACTGCGAGTCACTGTATAAGAGAACGGAAGTATCATCCGGAAGATCCTTCACACCTTCTATACAGGCCAGTAACTCCATGCGATTGTTGGTTGTGAGCTGGTATCCGCCGGATCGTTCTTCACGATCATGCGCATTTAGACGAACCATCCCCCATCCACCCGGCCCCGGATTCCCCAAACTGCTGCCATCCGTGTAGACGACCACCTGATCGGGAAAAGGGGATCGATCGGGCAATATGGTTTCTGGAACGACCGCAGCTTTTCCTTTGGTACTTTTGCCTTTGGCTCCTCCCACTTTCAACCATTGAATTGCCTCCGGCTCTGTCGGGAAACTTTTATACACCGCCCCGATAAATCCTTTCACCTGCACTTCCGCACCATGGGGACCGAACCATTCAGTGTATATTCCCGGGACTTTTCCCCTGATAATCGCGTAATATTTCTTTTTGGCTGCCATTGACTCGCAATCTATCTTAAATGATTTTTCTGATCACCAACGATCCGTGTGAATGCGCTCAGGCTTGAATCGGTTGGAGGGCCCCTTTTCTTCTACCGGATACCCCAAAGCGATCAGGGAAAACGGGATCACATGAGCCGGTAAGCAGACGAGTTCCTTGATTCCTTCCATCCTGGGTTCTCGTGGATAAACGCCCAACCAGACACCGCCCAACCCTTCCGCTTGCACGGCAAGGAGAAGATTTTGGGTGGCCGCAGCGCAGTCTTGCACCCAATAGCCTTCGTGCCTTTCAAGAGATATATCGCCGCAAACCAAGATTGCAGCCTGTGCTTCCTTCATCATGTCTGCATAGGGATGCACATTTGGAATGGCATCGAGAACTTTACGTTCACGGATCACAACAAACTGCCAAGGCTGCTCGTTTCCGGCCGAGGGAGCCGCCATTGCCGCTTTGAGTATGTTTTGTATGGATTGCTCCGGAACGAGTTGACCAGAATATTTACGGATGCTGCGCCGCCCGAATAGAACGTTATAAAATTCCATGAGGGATCCTTATAAAAATTCGAGGTTCAATTATGATACAAAGAATGAGATTGAGTTTCAAGGATTAAATCAAATAAAAGCCCGGGATCTGAACTTCCCGGGCTTTATAAAATGAATTATCTGATCTTTAATTTATTTATACTTGATTACTGGCCCGAGATAGGTACCATCAATAATCGTTTGATCAATCCCTGGTCCCTGCCAGGCCACACCCAAATTATCGCCTCCAGTGGCATCCTTGGCCAGTGCCTCAATGTAGTAGATTTCACCTCCAACCAGTGAAATGGGATCTGACTGCTGTTCAGGATATTTACCCCATTCTCGGGAATTCGTCCATTCAGGAACCGAGGCGATCAACTCGGCATGGTTTGGATTTTTGTCAGGGCTGAGCCAAAGCTGTCCGTTATCATCGCTCGCGACCCAGAATATATACTCGCCAGATACAGGAGGCACAAGATATCCTCGAACGCGCGTACCATAATTATCACCGATACTGGTTGGGCACTCGAATGTGGAAATGTATTCCCAGTCTGTGGGATTATCAGGATAATCAGGATATTGTATCAATTCACTAACACCTGTCCCCCCCCCGGGCATCTCTTCCCACCACTCTCGCAGGATACTTCCAGCCAGATAATCCACAACCATCACAGTGAGCGTTTTCTGCGCGCCATTGGCCATATCATCGATTATAAGCGTCGTGTTCTGCCCGTTAGCACCCACAGCCGTAATCGTGGCAATTGAAGAATTCACTGCATTCACATCAACGGATACGATGCCGGGATCATTCGACTGCCACGTATAATCCGGCGTTTCTGCGGGATCGGATGTAAGCACGTTCAATGGTACGTCATCCCCGGTCATCACCCAAACCGTGTCAAAACCGGATGGAAACCGTTCGGACAGATTCACATAAAGTCCATTTTCAACGGAATAAAAGTTTGCACTGTTAAATGGCCCCGTAAATGATGCGTCTTCATCCGTGTTCGTGTTTTCAAGAAGTGAGATATCAACCGTATGGTTACCGCTACCACGGGAATCACTGCTGTACTTGATTGAGTAAAATCCATCAGAATAGGAAGCAAGCTGCTCTTGCACATTACCCACCACATCACTAAGCTCTGAATAGCTGTTGACATGAATGGCATTCACGTTCCCCAGCTGTTCGAGGTCGTTTAAACTGATACCAGGGCCTACTCCGATAGTCCACACTGCCGAATTGCCGCGAGCCTTCTGTGCGTCCTGTAGCGTTTCTGCTCCACGATTATCGGCTCCAGAAGTGATCAGCACCATTGAATACTGTTCCACAGCAGTGGAGGTATATACATTCTGATACTCTGTAAAGGCATCATACATACAACCAAACAGATTCCGCCGGGTTCCGCCGGATTCCATTGTGAGAAGGGCTCCGGAAAGCATGATCATATTATCTGAGAAATCATAATAAAACGGGTCCTCATCCCCAAGGGCCAAAATGGCAATAGATTGATTTGAAAGCATGCCATTGATGATTCGTCCAGCTGCGTTTTTTATCGTGGATAGATCTGTTCCCTGTGCATTATCAATCACGAGAAATGTCTTTAACTGATAATCAATTGTTGTACTGTTTTGAACAAGGACCGATGTCACCTGATCCCCGTCTTCAAGTACAGTAAAATCATCCGCTACCAGATCAGGCTTGCCCATCACATCTCCATCAAGAACCTGAAACATCACCTGAACGAAATTGGGGGCGACTCCCGCTATGTTATGAAGCAAGAGTGTAAACGCCGAACTGCCCTCCGGACCGCTCGGTTCTGGCCCGGTGGCGTCTTTTCCGCAAAAAACAAATCCCAGTATTAGAATAAGCAGTACAATTACAAGGTGTCTCGTTTTCATAATTAGCCTCCTGGTTTATTGAGATAATGGATCCATTCTTTTTTTTATGGATATGTTAAACCGATATCTTCCGAATCCTTTAATAAAGGCAAGGTCGTGTCTTTCTCAGATAAAAGAGGATTGTCTATCGGCCAGTCAATCCTGATTGCCGGATCGTTCCATAATATCCCGGCTTCTGAGTTGAATGCGTATTCGGCCGTACACTTATACATGAAATCGACGGTCTCACTTAATACACAAAATCCATGCGCAAATCCCGGAGGGATATAAAGCATCTCGGGTCTATCACCAGATAGTGTTTCAGCAACCCATTGACCATACGTCGGTGAATTTTGACGGATATCCACAGCCACATCATAGAGCTGGCCCTGCAGCACACGAACCAGTTTCCCCTGCTCGTCTGGCGCTTTCTGATAATGAAGACCACGTAAGACGCCCCGTACAGAGTGGGAATGATTGTCTTGAACAAAATCACTGTTAATACCGTAACCTTCAAATTCAGATCGTTTATAGACTTCCTGGAAAAATCCTCTGGCATCGCCAAATTGTTTTATTTCAATGTGCAGTACAGCTGGAATTTCAAGCGGAGTGAATGTGAACGGCATTATGTGAATAACTCCTTCCGATATTCTAGAAATGGATTACTAAAGGTCTTATCAATGTAAAAAGTTGATTTGAATGGATCAATAAATATTTTCACATAATGGGAAAAATATCAAGTTTGGTGGAGAATCTTATTGCATCAAGAATATGGGATGTCAGCCGGGTTGGGAGGTGAAGTTGGGATATTCATGTTTCAGAAAGACAATCGCACTCTGAGCCAATTTGGCATTATGCATATTTCTTTTCAGGATAACAGCCGATTCATAAATTGCTCTGGGTCGCATTGGCCCCTGCGGGTAGCGTTTGATATAAGAGCTAAGCAGAGAAAGGGCGCCTTTATAGTATTGATGCGATTTTAAAAACATACCCAGTTGATACGTATTTGATGACGATAAATGTGAAAGCAGATTGTGATTCCGCAGTTCCTGATATACTGTATAAATCATATCATCTTTTTGATTTTGGAAGAGCAGATCAACAACCCGATTGTAGGCCACCATTGCATCATCCTGAAAATCGAGATGCAAGCTGATGCGTGCCAGTTGCAGCCTTGCCTTGAGATGGTCGGGTTGTTCTTGTAGTATGGCATGAAGAGTCGGCACCGACTCAGCCGAAATGGGAAGCAATTCTGGAACCACACCAGCGAGACTTGGCGAGAACTCCTGATCTGATTCTGCCGGTACAACAGATACACCCCCTGTTTTTTCCAATTGAGTTTCTTCCTTCTGCGCTTCAAAATATTTTGATCCCAATCCTACCAACCCGCCAAACACAAAGCCACCCACATGGGCCCAGTGAGCGGTTCCTGAAGCAGCACTCCACTGCGCACTAAAGAATTCAAGTAGGAACCAAAACGGCAGTACCACACCCGCTGAAACGGAAAACATCCCGATCCACGGTTTAAAAAGGAGCCAGATGAAATAGGCAAATCGTATCTTTGTTTTAAAATACTGAATCATAAACGCGCCCATCAGACCGGCAATTGCACCGGATGCACCGACAAGTGGAGTCAGGCTCCCCGGGAAAAACGATGCATGAAAAAAACAAGCGACAACTCCGGAAAGCAAGTAAAAACCAATGAATTTCTTCCACTTCCAATCTTCTTCAATGTTGCACCCAACCAGCCAGAGAAAAAGCATGTTGAAAAATACATGCATAAAGTTGGCATGGATAAAAAGAGACGTGAACATTTTTAATAGATTCAGCTGGCTTGGGATAAATCCCCAACGATGAAAAAGTGTGTTCTTACTGATATCTTGATATTCACTTAACAACATAAACCATTCATCATACACCTCATGATGTTTGGGGATGAGTTGCTCTTTTAAAACGTAATCATGAATTTCATCAGGAGAAGCTGCGCTGAGAAGGCTTGGATTCTCTTGAATTCTTGGTATCAGGTATGGAATTTCAATTTCAATCAAACGCTCATGAATCGCGTTTATCTCATGGATTTGGTTTTTGACGATACCGTTCGTAAGAACCCAGATAATCAGATTGATCGTGATCAGACCAATTGTAAAGTTGGGTAAGATTTTAGTGTCTTTTTCTGTTCGAATTGGAATGAAAAAAACATTTCTATTATTGCCCCTTAAAGATCAACAATCAATTTAAGAGAAAAAAGAGCACAAAATGCATATAAATAGATTTTGAATCATACATATGAGATACCTATCCAAAGATTTAATAATTATACGATTATATCTTTCAATCAATCCTTCAGCCACACAAAGGATGGATCATGAGTTTAATACTTACAAAAAATGTACCATGAGGAAAAGTATAGGACAGGTAAAGCTTATATTAAAAAGGGAGAATGAACCGAAAAGGCTATTTCGATTTTAAGTGTGGATTGATATGACAGGGAGTTTTTCGTACTAGTTTTTGTCGTTTTTTTAAATCCTTTAAAAAACCTTCTACACCATTTTCACGAATCTCAAGTAAAGTACGCATTTTCGCCTCAAGACTTATTGCATCGAACTCCTGTAAAATGGAACATTGGGTCAGTTCAGCGCAATCCCAACATCCATCTAAATCATGTTGAACGCAGCATTTTCGTATTTTACAGAATTCGGATCCACCTCCTTCACGACACAGCTGAGTGCATCGAAGTTCATCAATGGAATACAGCGCCTCATAAAGACGGTGACAATATTGTTGATAGATTTCGCTATGAGGAAGTTGGGGTGAATGGTGTGCAGATTGATCATGCTCCATCAGTTTGAGCCGGCGAAGTAGAACTCCGGCGAGATCTGTAACTTCGCCGTGAAAAAGCAGGCAGTCTCCGCAATAATTACCACAATACGCCAGCCATGTGTGTTCAGGTGAATTTTCCGTTTTGAGCATCAGTCAATCCATTCAAAGCCAAGATGTTAATGGATAATACATAAAATCAGGATTGAATCCAAGAAAATTTAAGATTCGGAAAATATACAAGATCATATTTTATCTCTGGATTAAAGCAGGATATGTGATTTCTTCCGGTTTGTATAATCTACAATCGAATTAAATCCTATGGATTTTAGCTGTGCAGCCACTGTTTCAAAATGCCGGCCGATTTCCTCAGGGCGATGTGCATCACTGCCAATCAGAATATCAATCTCTATATCTGCAGCCATTTTCAGAATGGATAAAGAGGGATATGGCTCACCTGCCGAAGATCGATCAATCCCGCCGGTGTTGACCTCGAGCGTCAGGTCATGCTCTTTAATTAATGTGAGAATGGATTGAACCCGCTCAAGATCAGTGGATGCGTGTTCGGAGATCTTGAATTTCTTGGGCAAATCCAGGTGGGTGACAACATTACAGAAATCGGACTGGATCATTTGTTCCATCCGATCCCAGTATTTTGACCATAATCCTTTTACGCCGCCAAAATCGCCAAGGTGATGTTGGAGATATGACTCGGAATAATCAATGAGAACATCATCCACAAGATGCACGGATCCATAAATATAATCATAAAATTGTGTGGCAAGTTTCTCTCTGGTTTGTGTGATATAATCGGGTATAAAATCTACTTCCACGGCCAATTTGATGGCGATTCGATCCGAGAATTCTTTTTGAATTTGGAGAACTTCTTCAATGTAGATTGACCACTGATCTGACGGAACAACCGCATCCTTGATCTTGTGATGATATCCCTGGGGATATGGAAAATGCTCGGCAAATCCCAGACCCGGCAATCCCTTCTCCACTGCGAATTGAACCATATCCCGCACGCTGCCCTGGGCATGGCCGCAAAATTGTGTATGTACATGAGGATCAGGTATTATATTCATTGGGCTATTTTATCGCAATTTGGTTTTTGAAAAAGTAAACCCCCGCAATGTTCCTTTACGGGGGCCTGTTTTGCATGTGGTGAGATGGTATCAATCTCTTTTAAACTTGGAATAATCCGGTTTTTCATAATCTGAAGCACCCGTGCCATTGAGCTTGAGCATGGCCCTGACTTTCAATGGAAGGCCAAAGCAGTTGATGAATCCTTCAGCATCTTTTTGATCATACACATCATCTTCACCAAAAGTTGCATAATCTTCACGGTAAAGCGAGAAGGGTGATTTTCGACCGACTGCAATGGCATTGCCTTTATAGAGTTTCAAGCGCGCAGTCCCTGTGACATGCTTCTGTGTTTGCTCCACAAAACCATCCAGAGCCAGACGCAGAGGCGTAAACCACTTGCCATAATAAACCAGTTCAGCGTAACGCGGTGCAATTGATTCTTTAAAATGCATTGTATCCGCATCCAGTACCAGACTCTCTATTTCACGGTGTGCCTGATAAAGTAAAGTTCCACCGGGTGTTTCATAAACGCCGCGTGATTTAATTCCAACCAGCCGGTTCTCTACCATATCTACTACCCCGATTCCATGCCGGGATGCAGTCGTATTGAGTTGCAGCATAAAATCCAAGGGCGAAAGACGCTTGCCGTTCAATCCGATGGGAATCCCTTTTTCAAACTCAATTTCAATAAATTCTGCGGTGTCGGGTGCGTTTTCGGGTAATATCACAACTTCAAACACATTATCCGGTGGTTCAGCCCATGGATCTTCAAGGACACCGCCTTCGCTTGATCTATGCCATAAGTTAGCATCATTGCTATAAATTTTTTCTTTGGAGACAGTCAGGGGTATATTGTATTTTTCTGCATAGGCAATTGCCTGTTCTCTGGATCGGATATCCCACTCACGCCAGGGGGCAATTACACGGAGTTTTGGGTTCATGGCCTTGAATGTCAATTCAAATCGAACCTGATCATTGCCTTTACCAGTGCACCCATGGGACAGTGCGTCTGCATTTTCTTTTTCCGCGATTTGAACCATATGTTTTGCAATTATGGGACGAGAAAGTGCCGAACCCAACAAATAACGTCCTTCATAGATCGCTCCGGCTTTTATAGTCGGAAAAATATAATCTTCAATGAATTCTTCCCGCAAATCTTCAATATAAATTTTGCTCGCTCCTGAAGCGATTGCTTTCTCTTCCAAACCTTCAAGCTCATTATCCTGGCCGACGTTGCCTGTATAGCAGATAACTTCACAACCATAATTCTCCTTCAGCCAGGGAATAATGATTGAAGTGTCAAGCCCCCCGGAATAGGCCAGAACAACTTTCTGAACCTTTGAAATCATCTTTATATCTCCATTACAATTATCAATAAAATATCAGATAAATTTGAGTCGTGAGTGTTTCGTTCTTCGAACCACTAAATATAAATTAATAAATATTCAATGTCAAGAAATTTTAGCCTGAAATAATTTCGTTCCAAGGAAGGATCTCAGAAGAACCAATGGAATATATTCAATAATTTATTGATTCAAGTTCCTATTGCGAGGAGGAAGGGGAAATATTTATTTGAACCATTTTAATGGCTGAATTAACGCGATGAAATAATTTCATCCAGGCGGGACATGACCGATTTGGCATCCTGCTCATTCTGAGTAATCACCAGGATCGTGTCGTCGCCAGCAACCGAGCCCACAATCTCTTTCCATCCGATTTCATCAAGACATTTTGCCAACCCGGATGCATTGCCGGATACGGTTTTTAGAACGAGGAAGTTTTGAACAAGAATACTATCTGTCAGAAAGTCCAGGAGTTCTTTTTTCAACATTAATCCGACATGAAATAGTTCACGCTCTTTGGTTTGCACAAACCGGAAGCGCCCTTCCTTGCCTCGAATTTTGATTATACCGAGCTCTTTAAGATCTTTTGATAAAGTAGATTGGCTGATCTCAATATTCTGGCTGCTCAATTCGTCAAGCATGGCCTGTTGGGATTCCACATTCACGGATTCGATGAGTTTCAGAATATGAAAATGGCGATTTTTTTTACCCATGATTTGGCTCCCTTCAATCCGGATTAACTTGGAAATACGGATAAATCGAGATTACTTAATGAATATAGGAAATCTTTTTTATAAAAACAATACCCGCAATAGGCAATATTCATGTGAATCAATAAGACACATTCAAACATGATGAAGTATTTGAATTCTCCGGATCGTTTGTATCATTATAGGTGGGCCAGATAAATCAGTTTGACTTCCCGGCTGCTGCCAGGAACATTGTCACGATTCTCAAGGATGTTCTTCCATGAGAATTCTATAAAGAAGCGCTGCACAAATGACCATCGTACGCCCGCATTGAGGTATCCCTTACCAGACCCAATTGCATTGTCACTGTTATCGTTAATCGCTGCATCATATTCACACATGACCACAAGTTCAGGATTGATCCATTTATGGCAACCGATAAATGCATTCACATTCTCATCTCCGTCTTCATATTCGAAACTATAATTCGCCCCGACATGCAATCCGAGCCCGCCAAGAAAAGCCGTATTTTTACTCGCTACAGCGTAAAATCCTTTTGATTTCACAGCAAAACGCTGAAATGTTTTATTAAATCCACCGTAACCTTGAGATTGAAATCCTATCACAACAGAGGGTGACAAAAACTGCTCGTCAAATATAAGATATTGCACATGCACACACGGCCGAGGGTTCATATTCGGCTTGCCGATGCCGATAATATTTTCGCCTCCATATGAGACGCCGAGGCCAAATCGATCTGTCAATCCGATTAAGATAGATGAAAGTAATCCGCCATTGGGATAAATACGTAATTCAGCCGTAAATTCACCTTGAGCCAGCGTACGTGCAACTGGAACATCCATAAGCTGCCCCAAATCCAATGCTCCAGGTTGAGCCCATACAGCGATTACGGAAAACAGGAATGGAACAATTAAATATCGGGATAAACGCATCGCAAAGTCTCCTTACATACGGAAGGCGTGACGGTTTACTTTAGTAAAAAATAAAGGAAAAAGGATTGAATGTCAAGCGAATTTACGGCTATTTTAATTAGAAAAGACCTGCATCCGAATTGGGACAGGTCCCTCTATATCAATTCTATTTTGGGAATTACATCTGATACTGAAAAGAGATCAGCAGGCGTGATGCCTCGATGGTTTCCGTGATGATATATCCCGCTTCACCCCAGGTAGCTGACTCCCAATCGGTTAGGACATATGAAACAGTCAGGCTCATCTCTGCGTTCAGAGCTGCCTGAAATCCCCCGGACAACACAGTACGATCTTCTCCATCTGCTGCGTTTTCATAGGGCGCCTGATTGCGTGCATAACCGCCAAGAATTGAAATCGGTGTTTTGGGTATGCGAATTTGTGCTCCAATGGAATAGTCAATCACATCGCGATAAGTCCGCTTCAATGTGATATTGGCCTCACCGACCGATCCACCCTCTGGAGGCTCACTTTTATATTTCATTTGACTGTAATTTTTGATTTCTGCATCGGCCACCAGAGTAATTGGACCCTGAGCTACGGCGAATCCACCGCGAATCGTCCAGGGATATTGAATTTTATAATCAAACAGATAGGAACCTTCAGAATAGAATTCTGAATATCCGTCGTCCCATACATAACCATAGGTCCAGTCCCACTCTTCTTCAGCTTTTAATGTAATGGGGGTGCGAACCAGAAGTCCGAACTGAAAAAAATCATTCAATTTATACAGTGTACTGAAGGAGAAATTAATCCCGCTGAATTTTGTGAGAACGCGTTCTGTAGAGGTTGAATCGGCCACATCACCATCTATCCCGGCAAAAAAGGGATTCTGTTCTTCAAAATGCCAGGTATAATCGTCTTCACCTCCCCAGAAATGAAAAGCGCCGCCAAGATACAATCCAGGAGCCACTTCAACGGATCCACCCAATGAAGTATTGCTCAGCCCTCCCTCTTCCATACGGGATTGATCCCACATGGCCGAGTAATCCGGAGCCCATTCATTCATGAATCGACTCACATGAAAGGACTGATCAAATTGACGGATCCGATTGTAGCTGAGACCGAAAACCATACTGCCTCGACTCGTGGGAACGGGTACGGCAATTCCAAATGCATCCAACTTAATATAAGAGGATGTTTCACTTCCCCTCTGCGCAAGATAAACAACATCCTCATTAATGGAGAGATTGGAAAAACTTCCTCCGATCTCAATCTTTTCAATCTGTCCCAAACCAGCCGGATTATAATACAGGGCCGAATAATCGTTGGCCAAACCTGAGAAAGCCCCGCCCATAGCAGAAGCCGCGTTTCCTGTACTCCAGGCATGCCCCCACACAAACGGCACACTTTGCGCGGTCACATAAATTGGGAAAAGAAAAATAGTCACAATATTCAGAAAATACTTTTTAGTCATTGAAACCTCCATAATCACCTTGAACGCCGACCTCCACTACGATTGCTAGAACCGGAACTGCTGGACCCAGAGCTGCCACTACTCGAAGAACCACTGGATGATCCGCTACGCACACGCGATGAAGAAGGTTTGGATGTTTTTCTGCCTTGCGTGGATGACCCTGCCGGTCGACTTTTCGAACTGCCGGAAGATCCAGATCGAACACGTGTGGGCGAGGGACTTCGCGTGCTATTGCCTGAGGGTGTGCGTGTTCCGATACCGCGTTTACTGGATGAAGCGCTCTGCCCATCACGAACTCGTGATCCGGGACTGACCGGTCGGCTGGACAAACCAATGCTGCGAGATGTACCCACTCTATCAGAGGAGGAAGAAACCGGTGAATTGGACCTGTCTCCCGCGAGAACACGGTCACGTCTCTCAAACTGACGTCTCCCATAAGGTTCAGGCGAATTGTATCCATACCAGCTATAATAGGGATCAGAATAATATCCTGGAGGATAATAATATCCCGGATTGTACATAAAGTAGGCGCTTTGCCCTCCGTAATACGGCCACGAATTCCAATACCAGGGATCATAGGTTGAGAAGCGCCAATCATATGAGTAGTGATACCAGTAAGGCGATGCATAGAACGGATCAAATCCATAATAGCAGCCGCCAGAGATGTAGTATTTATTGACGACCTGGCTACTACTGTCGTTTTCATAGTATGCGTCATATTCAGCATCACTGTATTCTTCATCATAAGATGTCGTATTGTTTGATGATGATGGAATCATCACGACAGTATAACATCCTGAAGTGAGCAGCGCGATAAAAATGGCACCTGTTAAAACAAGCAGGACTTTATTCTTCATCTCTCAAGCCTTCCATAAAATGAATCTTCTTGTATATGGATTTTTACTTATTGTACTCTTGAAAGTTCCTTCGCTCCAACCGAGTAAAAGCATATTACAACAGAAATATTACAAATTCAAGTCTTCTTCTATATATATGTCGGGATTATTTTCTGCTATTCCTTAAAAACGGTATATTATTTGCATGAACGACATAAGGATTACAGAAATGTAAAATTCAGGTTCAAAAGAGAACGTATTTCAATTGTATTAGTAGCAATGGCTGTCTGATAGAACTCTTTCAAAGAGGAAACACCTCTTGCAAAATGAAACTTCAGGTGGTCCATAAGTCGGCAAAAAGAATATCATCAAGCCAGTTCATCTGAGACAACAACGGCGTTTAGAGGGCAGGAGCACGTAGCATGCAGAGACCGGAACCAAACACAGCTTCCAGTATAAATTGTCAGGATATTTTTTCAGGTCTGAGGAAGATCAGCCATATTCTTCAGGAACCGATTGAATTATCTGACAAATTAAAAACCGCTTTTGATTTCTTCGGCAAAGCCTTTCCATTCAGGAGAGCATTGTTATTTCTTTACAAAGACAATGACTCTTTCAAAGTCTTACACGCCCATGATTGGAATCGGGATGAATATCAAGAGCTGGAGTCCAGGACACATGACTTTCTTCCTAAGAACTGGGCCTTTACGGACTTGCCATTCACGCTTATTGCCGGATCCACAAAGAAATCACATCTCCCAGGCAAGCACATCGCCCTTCCTTTAAACTCTTCAAATAAGCCTTATGGTTTAATTGTTTTCAATGATCTGGAAATTGATCTGAAATCGGATGAGAATGTTGCACCCATGCAATTATTTGGTAATTTAATCACAGGTGCGCTTAAGAACAATCGCCTTGAATGGGAATCCCACTTCACACTGCATAAATATCAGAATTTCCTCGAGCAGGCCAACTTTCCAATATTCGCCTGCACACCCGAGGGGCTCCTCACTGAAACCAACCGGGCATTTCTTGATTTGATTGGTGAAGCGGATGAGGAAAATGTTCTGAATACCAATTTGTGTGCTTACATTGAAAATGATCCCAGTAAAGAGAACGTTGTTAACCTGCTCAATAAATATGGATATTACCGAAATCTTGAAGTGCACATCACACCGACACAAGGCCAATCAATTACAGCTCTTCTAACCCTTTCTCCGATTGGATACAGCCATAAAAAACATCTCGGCTATCAGGGCATATTGCAGGACATTTCTGAAAGGTATGAACTCGAACAACAGCTAATGCAGGCACAGAAAATTGGCGTCCTGGGCACTTTGGCCAGCGGAATCGCACATGACTTCAACAATCTGATTGGCGGAATCATGGGGTGCGCTTCTCTGGTTTTAACCAGCATGCGCGAGAACAACCCGCATTATGATGACATACAAACCATACTCAAGGCTTCTCAAAAGGCAGGAGATCTTGCGGCACAATTGTTAACATTTTCGCGAAAAGACAAAGTGCAGATTAAAGGATTGAACGTCAATGATACAATCCGTGAAGTCTTGAAACTTCTTTCCCGAACCATCGATAAATCAATACAAATCAAGACCGAGCTTTGCTCGGATACTGCTATTATTGAAGCCAATGCCACACGTATACAGCAGGCGCTTCTCAATATTTGTATCAACGCACGTGATGCCATGTCAGATGGTGGTCTACTGATTGTTGAAAGTGACAATTTAATTCTGACTGAAAGTGACCTGGAACATGAATTTTATCTAAAACCGGGTTTATACGTCAGAATTCGAATCAAAGATACTGGCAGCGGCATTGATGAAGAGACACTGGATAATATTTTCAAACCCTTCTTCACTACAAAGCCCACAAATGAAGGTCATGGGCTGGGATTATCAATCGCCGCAGAAGTCGTTGAAGCACACAATGGAATGATTAATGTTGATAGTGAACTAGGCAAGGGCACAACTTTTGAACTGCACTTCCCCGCTTCGTTGAATCACAACTCAAACATCAATGATGTAATTGAAGAGACAAACATGCCCTCCGGCAATGAGACATTGATGATTGTGGATGATGAAGAAATTATCCTGCGCATGGGAAAACGCATGCTTGAGCGCTTTGGATACAATGTTTTGGTTGCGTCGACCGGAAATGAAGCTATTGAACTGTTTGACACTGCGGGCCATGTGGATTTATTGATTCTTGATATGGTCATGCCAAAGATGAATGGCTGGGAAACACTCTCGCAAATCCGTAAAATGGATCCTCAAGTAAAAGCATTGCTCACAAGCGGGCACAATCAGGAACAACTCCCGGAAGAAAAGCATCCAGATGGTTTCAATGGATATATTCACAAACCTTTTATGACAGGTCAAATTCTTCGCCTCATTCGTCAAACTTTAGACACCCCCATTCCCCAGTAATTTTTTATTGGATATTACCGGGGAACATCTCATAAAAAAAGGGCTACCTATATGGCAGCCCTTTTCAATTTCATAAGTTGGATAGGTTAAGCGTAAACGCTAATCACTTTACGACCCTTTAGTTTTTCAAACACAACTCGACCCTCAGACTTCGCGAATAACGTATCATCTTTACCCTTACCCACATTCATACCTGGATGAAATTTGGTTCCTTTTTGACGGATTAGAATACTGCCTGCAGTCACTTGCTGACCGCCAAATCGCTTCACGCCCAAATTTTGAGCATTACTGTCTCTTCCGTTCCTGGAACTTCCTACACCTTTTTTATGTGCCATGGTTTATCCTTCTTCCTTGGTCGATTCTGCTTTTTTCTTCGGTGCCACTTTAGCTTTCACAATAGTTGTGCCAGCTTGCTTTGGCGCAGCCTTTTTGACTGCTGGTTTTTTAACTGAAGTTTTTGCAGATTTCTTCACAGCAGCACTACTAGCCTTTTCAGCCT
>JABMRT010000171.1 GCA_013202295.1 Candidatus Zhuqueibacterota bacterium | reverse complement strand
TTGGCGCAATTTCCCATGGTGAAATGATCCAAAACGATTACGGCCAAATTGCTGAAAAACAATGGCATTGGCTGTGCGGACAATATCCATACGTTGTTTTGCATGCATTCGTAATCATGCCCAATCATGTTCATGGTATCATTGAAATCAATCGGTCGCGTATTGTTGATCGTATTGTCACCGTAGGGACAGGTCGCGACCTGTCCGTACAATGCGACCTGTCCCTACAACGAAACGGTGATCCGTCCCCGCAACCAACCGTACCAAAAATCAAATCATTATCGGAAATAATAGGAGCCTATAAAACCACCGTTTCCAAACAAATCCATTTAACCGGATATTTGGATTTTGCATGGCAACGTTCATTTTACGACAACATCATCAGAAATGACGAATCACACCAAAATATTTTCAATTACATTTTAGATAATCCTTTAAAATGGGATGAAGATGAATTCTACAACAACAACGAATAATACATTATCCATCGTATCTAAAGTATGGTCTTTCTGCAATCCCCTGCGCGATGTCGGTGTGGGTTATGGCGATTATTTAGAGCAGCTTACTTATTTGCTTTTTTTAAAAATGGCAGATGAATACAGCAAGCCGCCACACAACCGTTCACTAAAAATCCCCAAGGAATACAATTGGGAAAGCCTGGCATCCAGAAAAGGTGCTGAACTGGAAGTTCATTATGTCACCCTGCTTCGGGAGTTAAGCACGCAAAAAGGGATATTGGGCCAAATATTTACCAAAAGCCAAAATAAAATTCAAGACCCTGCCATGCTGGCAAAGGTCATTGATATGATTGACAGCGAAAACTGGCTGGTGATGGGCGCCGATGTTAAAGGCGATATTTACGAAGGATTGTTGGAAAAAAATGCCGAGGACGTAAAAAGCGGTGCAGGGCAATATTTTACACCACGTCCATTGATTAAAGCCATAGTAGAATGTATTCAGCCACAACCCATGAAAACCATTGCCGATCCTGCTTGTGGTACGGGTGGTTTCTTTCTGGCATCTTACGACTATTTGGTTTCAAATTATAAATTAGATAAAGATCAAAATCAGTTTATTAAACTTCATACATTTTTCGGTAACGAAATTGTGGCAGGGGCAAGACGACTGGCTTTGATGAATTTGTTTCTTCACAATATTGGCGACATTGACAGCGACAACTTTATTTCTCCAGCCGATGCGTTAATCGCTGCTTCGCCCATCACGTACGATTATGTGTTGGCAAATCCACCATTCGGTAAAAAAAGCAGTCAAACATTTACGAATGATGAAGGCGAACAAGAGAAAGAAGATTTAACCTATAACCGTCAGGATTTTTGGGCTACAACCAGCAACAAACAGTTAAACTTTGTTCAACACATCAGAACCATGCTAAAAACAACCGGACTTGCTGCAGTTGTCGTACCTGACAACGTATTATTTGAAGGCGGCGCCGGTGAAACAGTTCGTAAAAAACTATTGGAAAATACAGACCTTCATACTATTTTGCGTTTACCAACAGGACTATTTTATGCTCAGGGAGTCAAAGCCAATGTGATTTTCTTCGACAACAAACCGGCAAGCAAAGATCCCTGGACAAAGGAAATATGGGTGTATGATTATCGAACAAACATTCATCACACCTTAAAGAAAAACCCATTAAAACTCGACGACTTGAAAGATTTTATAGCTTGCTACAATCCATCAAACCGACACAAACGTAAAGAGTTATTTAATGCAGAAACAAATCCCGAAGGCCGTTGGAGAAAGTTTACTTATGATGAAATTATTGCCAGAGATAAAACCAGTTTGGATATCACCTGGCTCAAAGACAAATCACTGGCAGACCTCGACAATCTGCCGGACCCTGATGTGATAGCTGAAGACATTATTGAAAACCTGGAAGCAGGATTGGAAAGTTTTAGAGAAATCATGCGAACATTAAGCACAAAATAGAAAATCCACTTATACTGTCCTGGATACAGTGGGAAGAGGGACGAAGAAAAGATGAAAGGAAAATTATGAGCAAATACTATCTTGTAGTCAATCCGTACGGCGGCACCCGAAAGGGTCTCGCGATTCTTGAAAAAGTGAAACCGATATTTGCAAAAGCTGGTGCGGAAGTTGAAATAAAGGAAACCCGTTATGCCGGGCATGCCCGTGTCATGATCAATTCATTGGATTTTAACGGGTATGATGGTTTTTGTGCCATTGGTGGTGACGGTACCATGCATGAACTTGTGAATGGCATGCTCACGAGACAGGATAAAAAGAAAATCCCGCTCGGCTTGATTACCGGAGGCACGGGCAATTCTTTCATGCATGATCTGAATTGTCTGGATCCCGTTGTAGCGGCGAAACGCATTGTACAGAACCGGCTTCGCAAACTCGATATCGCTGAAGTGGATGCTGCAGGTGAGACGATTTACGGATTTAATATTGTAGGCTGGGGTTTGCCCACAGATATTAACATTCTTGCGGATAAGATGAGGTGGCTTGGAGGGCAGCGATATAATGTGGCGTCGGTTCTAGAGGTGTTGAAAAACACAGTGCGTCTAGCGAAAATCACGATTGACGGTCAGACCATTGCCGGCGATTATGGATTCATTCTCGGCTGCAACACGATTCATACCGGCAATGCCATGAAGATGGCGCCTCTGGATCAGATTGATGACGGACTGATTGATTTAATCATTTTACGCAAGGCAGGACGCATGAAACTTTTGTCTCTGTTCACAAAGATCTTCAAAGGCGGCCATGTGGGTGATCCGGTGGTTCACTATCATCAAGTGAAAGAATTTTCTATTGTGCCCCTTGAAGATCATACATTAAATATTGATGGAGAACTGGTCGGCAATACTCCGATTCATGTGAAAATGCTGCCGGGAGCAGTGCAGGTTTTGGTTTAGAAGGAACAAGATTTATCCTTTTGGATCTTGAGGAAAGCCATTGGTAAATAAGTACTGTTTTCGTAAATTATTACCAACCTGAAATTAAAGCCATATTCACTTTTATTCCTGTTGGAGATGAAACATGCGTCAGCGATTTTGGACCGTACTACTTTTTAGTCTGCTCATTTCAAAACTACTCATTGGTGAAGAATCTACAATTATTCGGGGAGATGTGATTGTACGTCCTGTAAATCCTCGAACCGGAGACATAAAGGAATCCTTGGCCGATGTTCCTGTTGATTACAATTTTCAGAAACAAATTATTGATGGCACACTGGGTATCTGTTATGGTATTGCGGTTGACGGCTTAGATCAAGACAGTGATCTGGATATTATTGTGTCAGAACCCTATGATTTAAAAATTCACCTGTTTGAAAACATATCGACTCCGGACACAATTATGTTTGAGAAGAGCCTGATTTACGAGCATGTAAAAGACAGCGCTAATCAGGTTGTTGGCAGTATCTTTCAAGTAGCATTAGCGGATCTTGATAATGATACCAATATTGATATTGTCTTTAGTCAAGAAGATGAAGGATTATATGTCCTGTACAACGAGGGCCAGGCATCCTTTTCCGACACGGTTAAAATCTCATCGAAAATCACCTGGATGTTTGAAGTCATTGATCTGAACGAAGATGGACTTATGGATATTGTGGGGAACAATAACAGCTGGAATACAGAAGTCTGGTATATCAAGCAGGGAACCGATAAGAGTTTTAGCGAGCATTTGATCGACAATGATTGCGGCGATGCGTACGGGCTCGATGTAGTGGATCTGGATAGTGACGGAGATCTTGATATTGTGCAGGGATCAATAAACTGGTATGATGATTTGTACTGGTATGAGAATAATGGGGAGGAGAATTTTACCAAGCGGATCATTGATGAGTTTATAGACGACCCGCTGGATATTGTTTGTACTGATATGGACAAAGATAATGATGTGGACATTGTTGTGCCGGCTTATGGGGCGGGAGAATTACGATGGTACGAAAACAATGGCAGTGAACAGTTTAATATCAACACAATCACAGACTCTGTAGATGGTATGTGGCACATAGAAACTGCTGATATGGATTCCAATCAGACAACGGATATACTGACCGGTAATCGTAACAGTGATTATCTATTGTGGTTTTCGATTGACAGTGCGGGTTTCTATTCAACACATCAAATTGACAGCTCAATTCAATATCCTCAAGATTTTGTCATTCAGGATTTCAACAGTGACAACAAGCCGGATATTGCATTGGTTAGCGGCCACTCTGCGTGGGGTGAATATACGGGAGGCCAGCTTGCCCTTTATTTTGCAAGGAATAAGACCGGGATTCCGCCCAATTTGAATGAATCTCTTCCCCGAAGCGTCATTCTGCATCAAAATTATCCCAATCCCTTTAATCCGCTTACAACAATCGCATTTGATTTGCCATCAGAAGCGCATGTCACCTTGAAAATCTTTGATCTGATGGGTCGGGAAATCGCTACATTGATGGATGAAAGAAGAATCGCGGGGCACCACGAAGCGTTATTTGATGCATCAAAACTGGCATCCGGATTATATTTATATCAGATTCAGGCAAGTGATTTTTCGCGGATTCGGAAATTAATCGTTACAAAATAAGATGGAGATTTAGCATTCTATTTGTTTATTATCAGATAGAATTACTTCCCACTCAAAAAAAGCCCGGCTTAAGCCGGGCTTTTTCTATCCAATAATATTTTAAACGGGATTTATAAACTCCACCAGTACGTCGCCTTCAACATGAAAATGTTGTCCGCCTGGGCTGTGGACAAGTGTCGAAATGACCGGCGGAAAGAGAATTCATCATCTAACTGATCATTCCAGCGGTTCTGTGTCCAGACCAAATAGAGCGTGGAGCCGGGTTTATATTCCCAACGCAATACCGCATTGCCTCGTAAAGACTTGTAGTTGAAATCCGGATTTTCAAATGAGAATGAATCCGCAGGGCCAGCTCCATCCGGATCGATTTCATATTCCCCGTTTGAACGGACGATCTGATCCCCGGAATAGAGATTAAAATCATAGCTGTTCGGTCGATCTAGTTCTTTGAATGTATTATAATCACCTGTTGAAATAAGCGGTTGCATGTAGAGTTGAAGCGAAAGTTTCGGAGTAAATGTCCAATCCAACCGGATGTTCGCACTAATCTCTGTCTGCTCCATTTCAGCGAACACATAACGGTTTCCAAAAGTCCGGGTAGCGAATGGATCATCAAACACATCCACCCATTGTGCGAATTCCCGGATGAACTCAATGCTAGGCCCGACTTCAACTTCCACATTGCTCGAAGGCTTCCATTCCAATTCTACACCAATAGAGCTAGACCATTCGTTGGAGGAGCAATGATATCCGCCCACTTCGAGATCAAGGACCCAGAGCTTCCGATTATCGGTTTCAAAGCTTGCATCATACCCCATGCCAGGAGGACTCAGGGTCAGAGGACCGCCGCGGGTGCGATATTTGTTAATGGTTTCAGGATTGAAAAAGGCCCTCGCATTGACCTCCATGTAATTCAGGAACTGGCATTCCCACAAGAGAAAGACACCACGCCAGATATTGTTGCCTTCAAAATCATAACTCTGATAGATCGCGCCAATCACATCGGCACTTCTGAAAACCTTTCCCGGTTGGGTCCATAAATACCCGGTACCCAGATGGCCGTTAATCACATCGGCCCGATAAAAATATCCCAGATCATTTACTTCAAATCCCGGGCTGATAAATCCAACGGCCGAATTCACAATCACATTGCCGCGCTGTTTGTTCAAATGGAACCGACCTGCATATCCTGAAAGACTGGTGGCGCTGCTGTCCACAGAAATATTTTTCGTATCCGGCCGCTGAAAATAGTGACGCGAACTGCGCTGCAACGCGGTCATACGGTCCGGTGTTCCCTCAATATGTGATCCACCCATCCAGCCGGCAAAGACCCAGGTTTTACTCGTATCCAGAAAGGTCCAGCCATCCAGCCCGAATGAAAGGGCATTGTCATTTAGATCCGCCCTTAGTCGCTGATCTCCAAATTGACGTTTGGTCAACGTGGCAACCATGCCGATTCCCTGTCGGGAATCATTGATCTCACGCTGGGTTCGGAACACGCCATAATAAGTCAAAGGTTCCATCTCTGCTTTAAACGTTTCGCTATCAAGCGAGAATTGTCCGATCTCTTTACGGGTCAGAGCATGCATGGTGCCCACGTTCCATTTTCCAGCCAGCTTGCCCGTGACCTTGGCCGCGCTTAAAATATGGACACCATCAGGCACATCCGCGTAATTATTGTCAGGCTCCTCTCCTTGAGGTGCCCGTCCGATTCTTCGGCTGTAGAAAAAATTTGGATTGGACCAGTTGAATCCCCAATAGCTTCTCGCCCCCCCCTGACCAAAGCGATAGGTGGAAGCACCTTCGATGAAAAAGGGTCTTTTTTCCCGATAGAATGTTTCGATATCTGATAAATTCACCACAGCAGGATCCACCTCGACCTGACCGAAATCGGGATTGATTGTCATATCCAGAGTCAAATTATTGCTCAATCCAATTTTGATATCGGCGCCGGCATCAGGTGAATATTCGGATTTACTATGAAAGGGATCCTCCGCCTCAGGATGGGTATAGGCTGCTTTGAGTCGGGTGTAGGGCAGCACCTCGACATTCCGTGAGGGATTGATCCCTTTTATGCCTGTCAATTCCGGAAAGCGGGAGACAAAACCCGCTGATCCCTTTGGGGTATAGACGAGCCAGGATTCTTCGTTCCGCCGGGCGATGACGCGAAGAAAGTTAATGCCCCAGATGTGTTCATCCTGTGTTTTAAAACGCAGCTGAGAAAAAGGAATACAGAATTCAGTCGTCCATCCCTGGTCGTCGATCCGTACTTTTCCGTCCCATACGCCGTCCCAGGTGTCGTCGCTCCAGTCGTCATTGTAGCAGACGCCATCAAGAAAGGTTCCGCCAGCGCTCAAGCCGAAAATGAATCCACTGCGGTGATCGTGATAAGAATCAATGGCAAGTGCAAAGTGATCCTCGGTGGAAAGATTATCCCGTCTTGAAAGCCGGGAGACAATAGAGTCAGGTGCAGTGTCCAGCATCCGAACACCAAAATAGATCGCATCCTCATCGTAGGCAATTCGAACGAATGTCTTTTGAGTAGCAGGTTCCCCTTCTTCAGGATTCCGCTGCAGGAGTCCGGAAATTGCAGGCGCATTTTCCCAGATCGGTTCCGAGAGAATACCATCCACCACAATCTTTTCGGTGAGCCGAACCGCCTTGTACGTGGAAGAAGCTGCGGAGGCTTGCATGACTGCAAGCAATAAAATGAGAAACATGGATTTGTTTTTTGTCATGGTACACTCTCGTTTAAAAATGGTTAACCCAATGTCTTTTAGACGGATTAAGAGACCGATTGGTTTCGATGGAGATCCGATTAATTGAATTACTGAAACATGTAAACAATCTGGTTGAAACAGCACTTATATTAATGATTGAAATTAGGAGCAGACAGTTACAATTTTGCATTAATTTTTACTCTTAAAGATTGCAAAAAAAATGATTATCATGAGAGTCGAGAAAAAAAGCGAATATTCCCGATATATTCATGAAATATCACTTGACATTCTATTGCGGATTCCTATATTTAATCATTCCAAGAGAGATAAAATGGGCATGTGGACAACTTGTGAATAAGCGCTTCAACCTTTCGCCATAACCTGTTTCTCTATTAAACACTTAGAATTACGGACTTGTATTAGTAAAATAGTAAATGTTTCTAAGTCGTTGATATAATTATATTTCGTTCACCATTTTCGGATCACTGAAGACCGAATCGCTGACAAGGAGCCAATAATGCCTCAAAATGTGGATAACCATACCATGTCTGTGGAAAACTCGGATGTTCACGTGGTATGGGAGAATTGTCTCGACATCATCCGCTCTGAGGTGAATTCACAGGCATTTCAAACATGGTTTCTTCCCATCACTCCCTTGAAGGCGACAGCGAATGAGCTGACCATTCAAGTTCCGAGTCAGTTCTTCTACGACTGGGTTGAAGAGCACTATCCTAAAACGATTCGAAATGCATTGAAAGAAGTCTTGGGAATTAATGCCATTCCAATATATAGCGTATTACAACCCCAAGAAGAAAAACCTGCACTCGTCGTATCCCAACCGACCCATAAATCCAGCGGTCATTACATGGGGGATGAGACTTCATTAAATTCTCGATACACATTTAATAATTTTGTTGAAGGCAAGGGCAATCAATTCGCAAAAGCTGCGGCCCGGGCTGTGGCTGAAGCACCAGGCGGTACCTCCTTTAATCCGCTCGTGCTTTATGGTGGTGTGGGATTGGGCAAAACCCATCTTGCCCAGGCGATTGGCAATCTTGCACAGTCCGCAGGGGCAATCAAACGAATCCGCTATGTATCCAGTGAAAAGTTCACCATTGAATTTATCAATTCCATCCAAAATAATCGCACGAGTGAATTCAGCCAGATCTATCGCAATGTCGATCTGCTTCTTGTCGACGACATCCAGTTTTTCATGAGTAAAGAGCGCACCCAGGAAGAGTTTTTTCATACCTTCAATACATTGCATCAAAAGGGCAAGCAAATCGTGCTAACCTCTGACCGGCCACCCAAAGAAATGCATGGTCTTGAAGAACGGCTCATCTCACGCTTTCAGTGGGGTTTGGTGACAGAGGTGCAACCGCCCGATCTGGAAACGCGTATCGCTATCCTGCAACAAAAAGCAGATTTTGACGGTCTTGATCTTTCAATGGAGATTATTGAATTTATAGCCAGCAATATCACGAGCAATATCCGCGAACTCGAAGGTGCGCTGATAAAGCTAATGGCATATTCATCTCTTCAAGGTGTCGATATTACCATAGATCTGGTCAAAATGGTACTGAAAGACATTTTAATCCTTAAGAGAAAAGACATCTCCATTGAAGATATTCAGCGAGTCGTGTGTGAGTATTTTAATATTCCAGATGATCTGCTGCGCGGCAAGAGCAGAAAAAAGGAAATTGCCTTTTCACGCCAAGTGGCCATGTATCTTAGCAAGCAAATGACCCATTACTCTCTAAAAAGTATCGGGCTTCATTTCGGGGGACGGGATCATACAACCGTGATTCATGCGATCCGTACCATTGATAATTTAGTAAGTGAAAAGAAAGATATTCGCGTTCAGGATATCGTTGAATCAGTCAAGAAAAAGATAGAGGTTGCCTCGCTGTAAAACACCTAAAACCCCATGAATCTTTCTGTAAAACCACACCTATTTTACTTGATGATTAACAAAAAAATGTGTATAATATAATGTTCAGATTTTCGGTAAAAATCAATCCATGACATCGGGAAAGTCATTGTTTTTATAATCCTTTTTCCGTGAGGAGTGCTGCCATGAAATTCTCCATTGATCAACGGGATCTTCTGGAAGGTCTTCAAAAAGTATCGGGTGTGGTTCCAGCTAAATCACCAACCCCTGTGCTTGAGAATATCCTTTTTGAACTGGATGAGACGGCTCTGAAAATTACGGGCACGGATCTTGAGGTTTCTGTCACCACAGAGGTGGCTCCCAAGAAAGTCGATGAGGTTGGCGCAATTGCACTTCCTGCACGAGTACTTACAGAAATGATGCGCTCTTTGCCGGACATTCCGATCCAGTTTCAACTTGAGGAAGGCAATAAGCTGGGCATCACCACAGATCAGGGATTTTATAAAATTTCCGGTATCTCAAAAGACAATTTCCCTGAAATCCCAATACCGAGCCAGGAACGAGTGATCAGTATGGAGAATCAGAAGCTGCGCCGTATGTTAAGCAAGACGATTTTTGCGGTCTCTTCAGATGAGCTCAGACCGGCTTTAATGGGTGTGTTTATCCAGCTGGTCGGCAATGAATTGCGTATGGTCGCCACAGATGGTCATCGGTTGTCAAAGATTGTGGACACCAAATTTCCAACTCAAGATTCTCCGATAAAAATGATCGTGCCACCCAAAGCCGTTCAAATCGCACTGAAACACCTTGACGGTGAGGGCAGCACTCAGTTGCACATGAATGAAAGCGGACTCAGCTTTTCATTTGGAAAAACCACACTGTTTACACGGCTAGTTGAAGGTCAGTATCCTGATTATGAACGTGTTATTCCGAGAGACAATGATCAATTGCTGGTTGCGGATAAAAACCTGTTGATCGCATCGGTCAAACGGGTGGCTCTGTTTTCAAGCGCATTAACACGGCAGATTCGATTTTCTGTTTCTTCCGGCAAGCTAGCCGTACTTTCAGAGGATGTCGATATGGGGGGTGAAGCCAGGGAAGAGCTGTCTGTAGATTACCAGGGCGAATCCATGGAAATCGGATACAACGCACAATATGTCATGGATTTAATTAAGCATGTAGATACGGACGAAGTCGCGTTTCTCCTGAAAAGTCCTATCAATGCCGCTCTTGTTTCTCCGGCACAACAAAATGAAAATGAAGATTTTCATATGTTGATCATGCCGATTAAATTAAGTTCTTGATGACAGAAAGCCAGCCCTGAGTCACACATTTTAATGGATACACTAGCCGCAATTCTGGATCAATATCTAACCAAACTGGGCATCGTTGCCCCTATTCAGCGGTACAAGGCCTTTCAGTATTGGATTGAAGTAGTCGGATCTCAGATCGGCGAACAAACCGAACCCAAGCGATTGTCCGGCGATGTTTTGTTTGTCGAGGTACGAAGCGATGTGTGGAGGAATGAACTTTTTTATCATAAACAAGATATTGTTTACAGATTAAATCAAAGACTTGGTGAACATACCATCAAGGATATTGTGTTTATTTAAGGATAAGTCCACGAATGGAAAAGCAACAGTACGATGCAAAAAATATTATAGTACTTAAAGGGTTGGAGGGTGTTCGAAAGCGGCCCGCGATGTATATTGGAGATACGGGCGTTCGGGGATTGCATCATATTGTTTATGAAGTCATTGATAACAGTGTGGATGAATCTCTTGCCGGATACTGCGACAGAATTGAAGTCACAATCAATAAAGACAACAGTATTACCCTGTTTGACAACGGACGAGGCATACCGGTTGATATGCACCCGAGTCAACAACGGCCGGCCCTCGAAGTGGTGATGACCACCCTGCATGCCGGTGGGAAATTTGATACCGACACCTACAAAGTCTCCGGCGGATTACACGGTGTGGGCGTTTCCTGTACCAACGCATTGAGCGAATGGTGCAAAGTTCGTGTTTTCAGGAATGGTAAAGTGTATCAGCAGGAATATGAAAGAGGCGTTCCTCAATATGATATGAAAACCATGGACGGAGGGAAAAAAGAAAAAACAGGCACGGAAACATCTTTCATTCCAGACACAGAGATTTTTGAGAATATAACTTTTAAATTTGAAACACTCAGTCAACGCCTGATGGAACTGGCATTTCTCAATAAAGGCTTGAAGATCATCCTGAAGGATGAGCGCGATGGCAAGACCGAGGAATTTCATGCCAAGGGTGGCCTAGAGGAATTTGTCACGTATCTGGATGCCAATCGAACCGCTCTTCAGAAGAAACCTATTGTAATTGAGAACATCCGTGATAATGTCACCGTGGAAGTGGCCCTGCAATATAATGACAGTTATCAAGAAAACATTTTCAGTTTTGTGAACAACATCCCCACAATCGAAGGCGGTACACATGAGGTCGGATTTAAAACATCCTTAACCCGTACGATCAATTTTTATGCACAAAAGAACAATCTGATCAAGAATGGCGAGTCTTCACTTTCCGGTGAAGATGTTCGAGAAGGATTAACCGCCGTGCTCAGTGTCAAGCTCACAGATCCACAGTTCGAGGGTCAGACCAAAACCAAGCTGGGTAACGGCGAAGTACGCGGGATTGTTGAATCCATTATGGGCGAGGCCCTTTCTGTCTATCTCGAAGAAAATCCTTCAGTCGGAAAGAAAATTATTCAGAAAGCCACACTTGCCGCCAAGTCACGTGAGGCAGCCAGGCGGGCGCGGGATCTCACGAGAAGGAAATCCGCTCTGGAATCAGGTAGCTTGCCGGGCAAGCTGGCAGATTGCTCAATCAAGGATCCTGCACTTTGTGAAGTGTATCTCGTTGAGGGCGACTCAGCGGGCGGCTCCGCTAAACAGGGTCGGGATCGGCAGTTCCAGGCGATTCTGCCACTTCGTGGTAAAATCCTCAATGTGGAAAAAGCTAGCCTTGAGAAAATCCTAAAGAACAATGAAATTCAGATGATGATTGCCGCATTGGGCACAGGAATCGGAAGCGAGGTGTTTGACATTAGCAAATTGCGCTACGGCCGAATCATCATTATGACAGATGCCGATGTGGATGGTTCCCATATTCGTACTTTGCTTCTCACTTTTTTCTTCCGTTATATGCGAGAGTTGGTCGAGCATGGCCATGTGTATATCGCCCAGCCGCCGCTTTATCTGTTAAAAAAAGCAAAGCAGGAGGCGTACGCGTTTAATGAAAAAGAACGGGAAGAGATCCAGAAAAAGTTCGGCAAAGAGGGTGTGAACATTCAGCGGTACAAAGGTTTGGGTGAGATGAATGCGGACCAGCTGTGGCGTACGACCATGGATCCGGAAACCCGCACAATATTGCAGGTGAAGATTGATGATGCCATAGAAGCGGACCATATCTTTTCAGTTTTGATGGGAGACAAGGTGGAGCCCCGGCGCGAGTTTATAGAACAGAATGCGCATTATGTTAGAAATTTGGATGTGTAAATAGAACTAAATTCATTGGATTTACTTTTCTAGATAAATCGTTATTGGTTTCAGCCAGTGATTATGCGGCGAGAGGCGACCTAAAGAAAGAGTCCAAGAAATTAAAAACAAATAAACCGAAATGGAATTATTGAACATGGCAGATAAGAGAGACCGGATTATATCGGTTTACATCGAAGACGAAATGAAAAATTCCTACATTGATTATTCAATGTCGGTGATCGTTTCCCGGGCCATTCCCGATGTTCGGGATGGTCTGAAACCGGTGCATCGTCGCATCCTATACGGTATGCACGATTTGGGTATGCGTCATAACAGGCCCTATCGAAAATCCGCAAGAATCGTGGGTGATGTGCTTGGTAAATACCATCCTCACGGTGATTCTGCTGTTTACGATGCCATGGTGCGTATGGTACAACAATTTTCCCTCCGATACCCGCTTGTGGACGGACAGGGCAACTTTGGATCCGTGGATGGGGATTCCGCTGCGGCAATGCGGTATACTGAGGCACGTTTGAACCTGCTTTCAGAGGCCATGTTGCAGGATCTTGATAAAGACACAGTTGATTTCGTACCCAATTTTGACGAGTCTACGCAAGAGCCTTCTGTGTTGCCTGCGATGCTACCTAATATGTTGATCAATGGGGCCTCGGGTATTGCAGTGGGTATGGCAACGAATATCCCACCCCATAATTTGAGTGAAATTGTCGACGCGTTAATTGAGATAATAGAACACCCAGATATTGAACCGGAAGGACTGTTGCAACATGTGCAGGGTCCTGATTTTCCCACAGGCGGTATTATCTACGGCATAACGGGCATTCGTGAAGCTTTATTGACCGGACGCGGAAGAGTTATTGTGCGTGCCAGAGCTTCCATCGAAAAAGGGCGTGCCGGAAGAGAAGCGATTATCGTCTCAGAGATTCCTTTCCAGGTTAATAAATCCAACCTGATTATTTCTATCGCGGACCTGGTGAAAGAGCGGAAAATCGAGGGTATTTCCGATCTTCGCGATGAATCCGACCGGGATGGTATGCGCATGGTTATTGAATTAAAACGGGATGCGCAACCTCAGGTTGTCCTGAACAAGCTGTATGCGCATACTCAGATGCAAAATACTTTCGGGGTGATTATGCTGGCACTGGTTCATGGGGTGCCCAAAGTGATGGGTCTGAAACCCATGCTTGAACATTTTGTGAGCCATCGTCATGAGATGATTCTCCGACGAACGAGGTTCGAGTTGGACAAGGCAGAGAAACAGGCGCATATTCTTGAAGGATTAAAGATCGCGCTCGATCATATCGATGAAATTATCCAGCTCATTAAAAAATCAAAAAATCCCGAAATAGCCAAAACCGGATTGATGAAGACTTTTAAATTATCCGAGATCCAGGCCAAAGCCATTCTGGAAATGCGCCTACAAAGACTTACAGGTCTTGAGCGCCAAAAGATTGAAGAAGAGTATCTCCGACTCATCCAATTGATTGAAGCACTTCGGTCTATTCTTGAAAATAAAGACAAGCAGATGGCTCTGATTAAAGAGGAGCTTTTCGAAATCAAGGAAAAATTCGGAGATGAACGCCGAACCGAAATAGTGGCCAAAACCGAAGAATTTTCTGTTGAGGATTTCATTGCCGAAGAAGACATGGTAATCACGATTTCCCATTCCGGATATATCAAACGATTCCCAGTTTCCGGCTACAAACGACAAAACAGGGGCGGTAAGGGTGTGATCGGCGCGGACACAAAAGAGGAAGATTCCATTGAACATTTGTTCATCGCTTCCACGCATCATTTTATTCTCTTTTTTACCGATCGTGGGAAATGTCACTGGCTTAAGGTTCATGCCATCCCGCAAATCGGCAGAGGTTCACGCGGACGGGCCATCATCAACCTGCTGCAGGTAGAAAAGGGCGAATCGATTTCCGCTGTCGTTCCAGTTAAATCTTTTGACGATGATAAATTTCTGTTTATGTCAACTCGGCTCGGTATGACCAAGAAAACGAGTTTGACGGCTTACAGTCATCCCAAGCGTACTGGGATCAATGCAATTACACTTCGTCCCGGTGATCAGTTGATCGATGCCAAGCTCACAGATGGCACACAAGATATCGTCCTAGGCACCAGTCACGGTAAAGCTATTCGATTCAATGAGTCGGGTGTGAGACCCATGGGACGTACCGCTTCGGGTGTACGAGGCATCAATTTGGCCGAGGATGATTTTCTCGTAGGTATGGTTGTCGCCCGCAGGGAGGGCAACTTGCTGGCTATCACCGAGAATGGCAATGGCAAGCGGTCCGCAGTAGCGGATTACAGAATCACCGGCCGCGGGGGTAAAGGAATCATCACCATGAAGACTGGTGAAAGGATTGGCAATATGATTGCCATCATGGATGTGCTTGATACGGATGATCTCCTGATCATTACCACGAAAGGTCAGGTGATACGGCAGCGTGTACAGAGCATCAAAGTGATTGGCAGGAACACTCAGGGCGTACGGCTAATCCGCTTGAACGAGGATGATCATGTTGCTGATGTCGCCAGAGTGGTTCGACAAGAAGATGCAGAATATGAGTAGCGGATATAAGATTATAGATCATACCGGGGATGTGGGTTTAAAAATTTGGGGAACCGACATCCCTGAATTGTTTTGTGAGGCGGCGCAGGCGATGTGTTCTTTGATCATTGAAAATAAAGCTATCCAGAATGAGCGTGTTTTTGATATCCGCGTGGAAACGACCGACAAGAATGAGTTGTTATTGAAGTGGCTGAGGGAAATATTGTTCATTTTTGAGACAGAAAAGGTTGTTTTTTCACAGTTTCAAATTGAAAGCAACAACTTTCATGAAACAGACGTACCCACGTATTTTTTAGAAGCTAAAGCGTATGGCGAGGTCTTAGATGTTGCAAGGCATGAAATTTGCAAAGAAATCAAGGCGGTTACACGTCATCATTTTTATATTAAAAAGAATGGTGAATGGTGGGAATCCGCAGTCTTGTTTGATATCTAAGTGAAAAGGTATACGCCATGTGGGAAAATGAAACAGTAGTTCTGGTTACCAGTTTAAAAAAGCGACTTCTTGCCGGCGCTAAAAAAGTGCGCTATTCTAAAATCCAAAATGACAACGCGATACCCCCCTATATTAAATCCATTTTTTTACAAAAAGTTGAAGAATATATAAAGAACGAAACACCGTTTTCAATAGCGCCAACCGAGCATTTCGATATCCAACCCAGTGATCTAGTCGATTTCAAGAGTCGAATTACAGATGTGCTTCGAGAATCTGCCTCTTTTCCATCGAATGAAATCGAAGAGATTCTTCGTCAGTCCTTGGTACTTAGACTTGATTATCTTGTCAAACCGGCCGATACCATGCGCCGTCTTCTTTTTGACAAAAGAGATTATGTCCAGCTGTCAGAAATGGATATATCGCTGGATCCCTATAAAAAATTACTGCCCTATTCCGAACTGCTGATAAAAGAATGCAATCGTCTTGGATATGATCGGATTGAAAGCGATGAGTATAGTAAGATTATTGTTGACCTGTTCCATCAACTTATGAATGGTGAATCTATTCCTGTAATTCTCAGGGACTTTTCTGTACTCACAGATTTTCTGTCTGAAGCCAAAGGAGAGCAAGTCACCCGGGTTGATGGTGATGTCATGCAAGAGTTTCTCGCTGATCGAAATCTTTGGAACTATCGCCGTGCTTTGGATATTGAACTTAAGCTTGGCAAAGAGGATTTTGATTCAGTCGATCTCGAAATGACAATGAAACGCTATGTTGAGATGCGGGCAGAATTTTTTGAATCCGAAGCACAAGACGTCAAAACGAGGAAACCCGACATACAAAAAGAAGAAGATGAAGAAATCCTCGAAGCTGTTTTAGAAGCACATCCAACTAAGGAAGAAACACCAGTTGAAGAAATCATAGAAGAGCAGGAAGCTGGATGGGACATTGAAGACGATATGGTGGAATCATCTGTCGAGATCGAAGGACTCTCTGATACAGAATCCGATGAAGAAGTCATCGAAGAAGTGGAAAAGATGGCTGAATCTGAGATTCTGATCGAACCCGAATCTGAGGCTGAACCAGATATTGAGTTTGAGATTGAAGCACCCATTGAAGCAGAGTTAAAAACTGAACATGAACCTGAACCTGAACCAGAAGCGGAGCAGGAAACGAAACAACCC
>JABMRT010000170.1 GCA_013202295.1 Candidatus Zhuqueibacterota bacterium | reverse complement strand
GGATAAAAAACTGGCTCCTTCCAACTTTATGCTGAACCAGAACTATCCAAATCCATTTAACCCAACTACGACCATCCGCTACCAAATGCCTAAAGCCGGTGAAGTGAAATTGGTTGTTTATAATACCATGGGCAGGAAAGTGACCACATTGATAAATAAGCATCAGCCCGGCGGTAGCTATCAGGTTGAGTTTGATGCAGTGAATCTCTCAAGTGGTATTTATTTCTATCAGTTGGACGCACAGGCACAGGGTAAGAAATTTGTCAAGACGCGCAAGTTGCTATTGATGAAATGAGCAATAAAATGATTCTGATGCAGTAAGGACATATGATCACAGGAGAATATAAAGTCTTGGAGAATACAGATTTATAAAATATATTGAAAAGTTGAAAGAAGGACATGAGAATTATTAGGTTGAAAACAAAAAGAAGCCCTGAATAACAGGGGAGATTTAAACAAAGAGGAGGACGTTATGAAGAATTTGGTACTTGTGATGACGCTTGTAATCTCGTTAGTTGCAACAATGGCTTTTGCGGAGACCACTATTTCAATTCCAATAACAGCTTCAGCTGATGACGCGGAAGAAGTTATGACAGAGCTTGACCCGGAAGCTGAGTGGGGGGAAATGGATCTTACGAGTAGTGACCTGGAAATAATTTTTGATCACGAACCACAATATGTGGGACTGCTTTTCAGGGATCTGCAGATTCCACCAAACGCAGCCGTATCGAATGCCTATGTTCAGTTTACAGTGGACGCGATTGAAGAAGGGATAACAGATGCTGACCTGACTGTTGAGATATATGGAGCGCAACAAGCCACGGTGGATTCAATCGAACCGGATTATTTTTGGATTTCCGATTTCCCCCCGACAGATGCATTGGTGAGCTGGAGTCCGCCACCATCGGTAGCTGTGGGAGATGAAACCGAAGCAGAACGGACTGCTGATATAAGTGTAATAATAGAAGAAATTGTTGCAATTGACGGATGGGCCGCAGGAAATAATATTCTGATAGTCATCATAGGAGATTCTGATCAAGTAGATGATATCAACAGAGAGTTTGAAGCATTTGACGGAAGTTCGCATAAACCTCCTGTTTTGAATGTGACGTTTGGGGAGGCTACTGCTGTAGAGAATGATGAAAAACAGACTCCTTCCAGCTATCTGCTGAGCCAGAATTATCCCAATCCGTTCAATCCGACAACAACAATTAACTTTACGATTCCGGAAAAAGAGTTTGTAAAACTGTCAGTTTATGACCAGTTGGGTCAGAAAGTAACCACACTGGTTAATGAAAACATGACAGCTGGTTCCCATGGTATTGTATGGAATGCAGCAGATATGCCATCCGGATTGTATCTTTACAAACTCGAAATGGGCCATAAAACATTGATCCGAAAAATGATGTTGCTTAAGTAAAACTGGATTAAAAGCTGAAAATTATTTTTGAATTCTTTTTCTAATCTGGATCTCACCTTTTAATAGTAGTCGCTGCGAAAAATGTATTGCAGCTTTACTTCTGCTCTTGATCCTGGCGAAGGCCTGATCCTCCTTCGTCAGGTTTTTTTATTATCATTTATAACTCCAGTAAGATATGATCTTAACTCATATTATGAAGATTTTACAGAGAATATACCGGCAACGGGTAAAGATGAAAGAATTAAAATAATGTTGAATTCAGAAATAACAGAAAATTATGAGTTTTAAGGAATCGGATAAAAAAATTGAGCGAATGAATGGGATATTTTAGCAATGGTACAAAGAATTTAATGAAAAATCAATCTAAAACACACAAATCCTTCCGCGGAAAAACTCCGCGTTTCCGCATAAACTCCGCATAACTCAGCTAAATCCGACTCGGAAAATCATTAATACAATCCATTAATTAACAATCACTTGAAACATCCCGAAAAACTTTGGCATCCCGTTTGTCTGTCATGTGGGTAAATCCTTAAACCAAAACGGAGGAAAATCCAACATGCAAAACCGGAAGCATCCAGCAATTCTAACCATTTGTCTCATCCTGACATTCATGATAAGTGGAAACGCACACGCCAAACGTCAGGACATGCAAAAAGGCCGGCTCACCGGCCAGGTCATCGACGAATCCACACAGATCCCGCTCGTAGCAGTCAACATCATGCTCGAAGACACGCCCCTGGGCGCGGCCACAGACATGGACGGCAAATTCGAGATCTGGAACATCCTGCCCGGTGTCTATAATATGCGCGTGGAAATGATGGGCTACGAACTTGGGTGACGGCGCAGGTAAAATCGCGCTTGTTGTAACCAATGGTCAAATTCTGGTAGCTGGGTTGAACGCGGAATAATGTGTAGGGGCGGGTCCTTGACCCGCCCAAATATAAATCTCTTTATTTCAACAACACCATCTTCCTTACAGCCCTATACATACCCATCTGAATTCGGTAAATGTACGTCCCTGTCGGCAAGGTCGATGCTTCCAGAGTGACCGTATAAGCACCCGGATCATAATTCTCATCGGTCAATACAGCCACCTCACGACCCAGCAAATCATAGAGAATTAGGGATACATCGCAGGATTCCTTCACATCAAACTCAATCGTGGTTTCCGGATTGAATGGATTGGGATAATTCTGATACAATTCAAATTTACTTGGTAAAGCGTCAAGTTCCTGTTCTTCAACAGATGTGACCACAACCTGATCTGCAAAGAATCCGCTATTCACCTGATAAGCGTCACTTTCAGAACTCCCGGTTCCGGACGCCTCACCCACAGCCATATTCACCTGATAGTTGGTGGACACCGCAGATCCACCAGCCATATCAACCACATCTTTTTTGATCGAGTAATTCTCGCTGGATTGCGAATAAGTGCTACCTGTGATACACAAGATCATTATAATGGGAATGATATATTTTTTCAGCCATATAATAATTGTATACATGACTTCTCCTTTCATTGCTTTATTATTAATCCAGGTCTCCCTTGGCATTCATCATATCATAATCTGTTCTCATTTCAACGGGCAGACCATACACTTCAGGGTGCTGATATTTCCCGACTTCCTTATCCTTTTTTTCGACTTCAACCTGAATGCGGTTTGCATCTGCATAGGGATCATGCCGAATGCCTGTCACAAACCAGGAAACTTCCATACCGGCCTCTCCTCCACTAATTTTAAACAGGTTATTGGTGATTTTCTCCGCAATGTAAAGATTCGGGCCTGGAGCTCCTATGGCTGTGAGCTGATAACGGAAATCCTGATTCAAAACACCAAACCATTCAGGAAGTTCAACCACAGCCTCACCTGCTGCATCTAATATCACATTTCCATTGTATATGTTCATCATATCCGGAGACTCCACAAAGGAATGCTGCAGGTACTTATTTGCCGGGTCAAGAGGATGATCAATTCTAAAAGATCCCGCTGTTTTGGATAAGGTACCACTCACATGACAATTACCAGATGAATAAACACCGTATGAGGAAGAACCAAGATATCCATAATTACTACTACTTTCATGCCTACCAAATACGCCATAACTTGCACCACCTAAATATCCAAAGGTATCGCCATCTCCATTACCCTGGATTAAATCGTCTGCAAAGACATCATCTGTTGAAGCAATATCACCTGAAGCACCTGCAGCCAATGGAATACCTGTTCTAATTCTACCATAAGACAATACATCTCCACCTGCAGTCACCATGCCCCCAGCCTGTACATCGTCCGCAGCTTGTACATCGTCATCAGCAAGGACATCATCACTTGCAACAATATCACCTGCATTATGGGTAATGACAGGATTTCCGGCTTTTATATAACCTGCTGTCGATCGGACATTTCCTGCTGCAATTACTTCATTATCTGCTCTTAAATTTGTAGTTGCCACAATATCCCCAAAAGCGATGGATGATGATGGGGTTCCGGTTTTAATAAAGCCATTTCTGGCGAATAAGTAATCTCCATAAACAGTTCCGGTAGAGTTGATATCTCCTGACACACTGAGTTCATACGGACTGAGAGGAGATCCAAAAATACCCACAAAACCTGTATTGGAAACAGAGATGCCTTCGCTCCCACCATCATTCGAAATCCAGTTACCATTTAATACAATATTTTGTGTCGCTGTGTGATTACCCAGATCATCTCCGCCAGTCCCTCCAGCAGCGGAAATGGTGATTGTGTTGGCTGCATCATTCGGTGTGATCGTCACATTACTTCCTTCAACCAGATCCACATTGCCACCATCATTGGACACGCCCTCAATACTACTTATGATTTCAGGGAGCATCAGATCTATGCCAATTGTGATTGTATTGGCAGCATCGTCAGGAATAATGATAATGTTGTTGCCTTCTACCAGATTGATGTTACCATCTGCGGGAGGAACAAGATTAACAGTTTGCAGATAATCTGAAGCAGATGATCCGCCGAGGTTATCTGCCCGGTTTGCATGAAAGGCATACCCCACGCTCACCAACTGTTTTCGAGGTGCCATCTCTTCGTCACTCGCCACTTTCAAGGCCAGATAGACTTCTGTACTGTCAAACACCTGATAGGGAATCGGCGTCACCGATCCAAGCAGTACATTGAACAATCCATCTGCAATGGTTACATCCTGTGTTTCAGACCAAACAGCCACACCTTCTGTCTCCACATCATACAACAGAAATTCAATGGAGCGATTGCCTGTGATGGGGTCACCCTCTGTATCCAGAAGAATCCCCTGATAGTTGATTAACTGAGGGATTCCCGCTCCGTGTACGGTTAACACAATCACTGCAATAAAACCCGCGATCACGAAATTGATAATTCTTTTTACCATCATGTCCTCCTTGGTTAAATTTCAACCTGTAAAGTCATCATTATGTATCTATGCTTCTAATCAGCATTCCTCATAAATTCCTGTTCCATAAGACTCCTCTCTTGTTCCTCCTGAGTTCTTTTGTTTTCTTCCAATACCTGTTGATGCATTTCTTGATTAACCAAGATTTTGTCATAATCGGTGCTCATTTCGATGGGTAAACCGTACACTTCAGGATGCTGATATTTTCCGAACTCCATACCCTCTTTCTCAACTTCCACCTGAATGCGGTTCGCTTCAGCATAAGGATCATGACGAATTCCCGTCACCTGCCAGGAAACCTTTTTGCCCGGTTCACCTCCGGCTATTTTGAATTGATTATCGGATATCTCTTCAGCAATATAAAGATTTGGGCTGGGAGCTCTGATGGCTGTTAACTGATAACGGAAATCCCTGTTTAGCGCATTAAAATAATCCGGTAATTTCACAACAGCCATTCCATTCCCGTCTAATGTCACATTTCCATTATAGATATTCATCATATCCGGAGATTCTACAAAGGAATGCTGCAGATATTTGTCCGTCGGTTCAAGAGGATGGTCTATTTTGAAAGATCCGGCAGTTTTAGATAGAGTTCCACTCACATGACAATTGCCTTTTGAATAGACACCATGTGTCGCAGTACCCAGAGTGCCATAATGATCACTATCCCTATAACCCGAGACGGCAAAACTGCCACCGGTCCCGTAGCATCCAATGTTAACAGCACCTAACACTCCGTAAGTAGTGCTGCTATATTGACCATAAGCGCCATAATTTGAGCTGCCAAGGTAACCATATCTTGTGGAGCTGGATTGACCATAAGCACCATGGGTGCCACCAAGGTAACCATATATAGTGGAGGCGGACCGGCCCCAAGCGCCATATGATGTGCTGCCAAGGCGACCAAATATCGTGGGGCTGGACTGGCCATAAACACCCGATGATGAGGTGCCAAGGTAACCATATATCGAGGTGTTGTACCGGCCAAAAACACCACTTGTACTAAGGCCAAGGCAACCATATCTCATGGAACTTGACTGGCCATAAGCGCCATAATCACTGCTCCCAAGATAGCCAAAGTAATTGGTGCTGTTATGTATACCATATGCGCCATAGTCACCCGTACCCAACTTACCTAAATTAGAGGTAAAGCGGTGTAGGCCATATACAGCATCGCCTGCCCCACCCATAAATGCATATGTGGAACCGTCTCCATTGGCTTCAATAGCATCATCGGCAATAATATCATTTGTGGATACGAGGTCATCAGCGCTGTGGGTTGATGAGGGAGTGCCTGTCATGATTGTACCGGTTGAGCGGATATTGCCGCTTTCAATACCGTTTGAAACATGGATTTCACCAGTTACATCAACCTCATATAAACCTCCCGGAACTCCAACAATATGCACCTTACCTGCGTTCGTGATTTGTATACCCTCATCTTCACCATCATTTGAAATCCAATTCCCGTTTAATGCGATGTTTTGTGTTGCGGTATGATTTCCCAGATCATCACCCCCTGTACCGCCGGCAGCGGAAATAGTGATTGTATTGGCCGCGTCATCCGGAGTAATTGTGATGTTACTGCCTTCGACCAGATCCACATTGCCACCATCATTGACCACTCCGTCTATGCTACTAAGAATTTCAGGAAGAGTCAATCCGGCAGAAATTGTGATTGTATTGGCTGCATCATCGGGAGTTATGGTGATATTGGCACCTTCAACCAGATCAATATCACCACCATCATTAACGACACCATCCACACTGCTCACAATGTTTATAAGATCGGACTGTACAAAATCAGAAGCTGATTTTCCCCCCAGACTGTCTGCATTAAGTGCATGAAACGCATACCCCACACTCACCAGTTGCTTTCTGGGCTCCATCTCCTCATCACTCTCAACCTTCAGCGCCAGATAGACTTCTGTACTGTCAAACACTTGAGGTGGGATCTCTATATGAGAACCCAGCAGCACATTGAACAATCCATCCGTAATTG
>JABMRT010000169.1 GCA_013202295.1 Candidatus Zhuqueibacterota bacterium | reverse complement strand
TACCCCACTGTTTCTCAGCATTATCATCCAGGCCATCACTGTCAGTATCAGGAACATATTGTTTTATTTTTATATGTTCAATATCACTAACTGGCACCGCGCGTGCTTCTCCTGTAAACTTCCCCACAGTGGCTATTCCAGTGTAGGAGAGTGCTAGCGCCCCGCCAATAACGAGCACTATGAAAACTATTCCGATAATCGCAGTTGTTTTCGTTTCCATGATAAGCAAATAATAGAGAAACTGGTATTTAAAGTTAGGGATTGAGTTTGAAACTATAACGGGTCGTTCTGATTCTCAACCCCGTCCCCGTCAAAATCCTCGTCACCGTCATTCACACCGTTATTGTCCGTGTCTGCAAGGTACGGGCTGTAAACTGTGCAGCGAGGATTGCACATTTTGAAAAGGTCCAAACCTCTCAGATTGCGAGCGTAATAATTGAAGTCTTGTTCTTCTATATTTGTCAAACCATCACCATCAGAATCAATATCGCGATCAAAGATTTCGCCACCGCGAGTAGCTCGGTTGTTTGGCAGGATAATCTGGACACCAAAATCCTTTGTCTCACCCTTGTCTGCTTCAAATGCTTCGAAGGAGTCGTACAAGCCGTCACCATCACTTTCAACGCGAAGCGGATCTGTGCGGTACTTGTTAATTTCTTCACCATCGCTCAATCCATCATTATCAGTATCAGGATTTCTAAAATCTGTTTCCTCGAGGTCTAGCAAGCCGTTTCCGTTCACATCTTCCTCAATATCCAGCAGACCGTCGTTGTCAGTGTCAACACCCTCTTTCGTATAGAACTGCCCCACAAATGACACTCCAAAACTGGATAGGGCTAGCGCCCCTCCGACAATTATCACTAGAAAGATTATCCCAATAAGAGCAGTGGTTTTTGGTTCCATAGTAATAAGTAGAGTCTGTTTAATTATATAAATACTTATCCAAACAAGGACTATTCTAGATTTTTACTCCGGGTTTTAATTAATCCAGATTTAGACATTCCCACATCAAGTACAGAATATTCTCTTTTGTCAGAAGATTTTACAATTAGGATCTTTTTGCCTAAACGAAGATAATTTGTGTAATAAGCCCTTTCTTCATTCTTTAGTGGCATAATAAAAATACCAAAGAAAACCTTTTTCAGAGGAACTTTTGCATGTTTAACAAATTCATAATACTTATCCATATCCATTTTGAGTGAAAAACGCCCAATTGAATGTTCTGCTTGAAGACGAATATCACTTTTGCTGTAATGAGTATGACAAAGTATAACAACTTCATCTTGCTTTAGGGCGCCTACTTGTTTTCTGATATTCTCAAGGGGTGGAAGGTCAGTTGCAATTCTACTGCCACCAATTTCAGGCAAAAATACCACATGCTTTGCGATTAAAATATTGCCAATAGCGCTTTTTTCAACTTTTGAAATAATATAAAAAAAGAATTCGCAGGGATGTTTATTCATTGTGTGCATTACAAGATTTGCATAAACATTGTCTTGAATGACAAAAGAATATTCATTATTTTGTGGCCATTTCTCTAATCCTAAAAATTTAGATATAAAACTCATTTAATGCAGCAGAAATATGATGGGATGAATAATATATAAAGTTAAGCTCATAGCAATACTTATAAGATTAAAGCGCACCATAATAGTTCTGAAAAAATATGCGGGGGTGGCACAACCTGGTACTGCGCAGGGTTGCTAACTCTGTTTCCGCAAGGATTTGGGGGTTCAAATCCCTCTCCCCGCGTTTCAAGATATCAAGATACTAGGATTCCGAGATGCCAAAAAGTGTCTTGGCATCATGGTATCTTGTAATCTTGGTTTGGGCCCGTGGTCTAGTGGTATGACATCTCCCTTACAAATCAGAACCTGCGGCAAAATTTGCCCCGGTTCCGATACCTCCTCGTGGGGATTCGCTTTGCGAACCCCACCTGCCGAGCAATCGGCGTTAAGGAGGAATCGTCTGATTAGGACCGGAGAAGGTCACCTGTTCAATCCAGGTCGGGCCCACCAACTCTTTTTAAATTGGTTAGGATTCCCTGACTAAATTTATTCGGATACCCC
>JABMRT010000168.1 GCA_013202295.1 Candidatus Zhuqueibacterota bacterium | reverse complement strand
GGTTTCAATAGAACAAGATGAATCTCTAAAAGAGTTAATAAAAACAGACTTCTGTATTAACGAACGTACTAAACAAAAACTCACAAAAAGGGGTGCACTTTCATTTTGCATATGACCGTTAGGGATAAGATCCAAAATCTGTTACCCTGCCAGACGGTTGATGAGTGTAGCCAGGTAACCCGCACCGAATCCATTGTCAATATTCATGACACCCATGCCAGGTGCGCAGGAGTTCAACATTGTCAGCAATGCACAAACGCCGCCGAAGCTGGCGCCGTATCCTACACTTGTAGGTACACCGATAACAGGCTTGTCCACAAGGCCAGCAACCACGCCCGGCAGGGCGCCTTCCATGCCGGCCACAACAATCAGAACGGTTGCTTTTTGGATTTGCTCCACGTTGCGTAAAAGACGATGCACACCTGCGACACCCACATCAGTCAAACGTTCCACGCGATTGCCCATGACCTCGGCAGTAATGGCAGCTTCCTCAGATGTGGGCATGTCAGCTGTACCGGCTGAGATCACGAGCACGGTTCCTTTTGTCTTGGGCTCCGGTTTATTTCCGACAATAATAGCACGCGCAGAAGGATTGTAAATCACATTCTCCGCAACCTCACAAACCGCCAGATGCACTTCTTCAGAGGCTCGCATTCCGAGAATGATGTCTGTATGTTCCAGCATTTTACGTACAATCTGACTCACCTGATCCGGCGTTTTGCCTTCACAAAAGATCACTTCCGGGAAACCGCGACGTATGGCCCGGTGTGTGTCGATCTTAGCAAATCCAAGATCGTCATACGGTAGCGCACGGAATTTATCCATCGCGGCCTGAACATCCACTTTTCCAGCTTGGACATCCTCCAGTAGCTTTTTTATATGCTCTCTATCCATATTAACTCAATGCCTCATTCAGGCTGCCCATCCGGTATCCCTCCAGATCGAGCGCTACATATTTATATCCCAGTGTTTTTAATTTGAGTACAAGCAGATCAGTCATTTCTTTGTCTAAGAATGCGTCTTTTTGATCAGGGGTGACTTCGATGCGTGCGACATCCCCATGATCACGCACGCGTACTTGTTGGAAACCAAGCCGACGCAGCAAGCGTTCCGCTTTTGCCACACGTTCGAGGGCTTCCGAAGTGATGCGGGTTCCATAGGGGATTCTCGAAGCCAGACAGGCCATGGCAGGGCGGTCCCACGTGGGCAGTTCCAACTGTTTGGATAATTGACGAATCTCCGCTTTTGTGAGTTCAGCTTCTTTCAGCGGGCTTCGAATGTCCAGTTCTGCCAACGCCTGTAAGCCGGGTCTATAATCTCCGACGTCATCTGCATTGGTGCCGTCCACAACCCAGGGGATGCCGTTCTGGTCCGCAAGTGCTTTGAGTTCTGAAAATACATGTTTTTTACAATGATAACACCTGTCCGGTGGATTCTGAAGGAAAACCTCATCCTCCATCTCGGTTGATGTGACGACCTTGTGCTTGACAGATAGATCTTTGGCCAGTTCTCGGGCGCCTTCAATTTCAAAGTCCGGATGAATTTGTGATTCGGCAGTCACTGCGAAAACCCGATCTTCGAGCGTATCCACGGCCACTTTAAGGAGAAATGCACTGTCCACACCCCCTGAGTAGGCGACCAGCACAGAGTTCATTTCCTTGAGAATCTGTTTTAAATGATCCAGTTTTTGCTGTGTTTCGGGAGTCTCTGACATGATCCAACATCCTATCAATTAAGCGTAATACAATACGCAATTTTACCTGGAAAATCAACTGATATGTGTAAACGTGAGGAGAGGGGGCAGGGTTCCCTGAAGTCGAAAGCCAAATGAATTACTAAGGCTTGATAGCTTCTACCCAGTATAAATCGTTGGTTTCTTCGACAAGGACTGGTTTGAGATCAGCCTGGAACATCATTTGTAACAATTCCGAAGAATGGGGCAGGCGATCCCGATTCACAGGATCGCTTAATGTGGCGTGAAATGCATTTAATTTGTTACTGGAGATATTGTGCAGGATGAGCATCCGACCGCCGTGTTTTAGGACTCGAGCCATTTCCAATAAGGCTGCGGATTGGTTCGGGAAATGTGGAAAGGCGGAGAAGCAAAGCACCTTGTTAAACGAGAGATCCGAATAGGCCAGCGCATGCACATCTTCACAGACGAGAGATGCCACCTGATTCTGGAGTAGACTGCGGGTTTCGATCAGCATTTGAAGGGCGATATCCTGCGCGACGACACAACCGTTCGGTCCGACCGCGTCCACAAGCAGCCGTGTCATTCGACCGGTTCCGGCGCCGATATCCAGAATTCTTTCTCCTGATGAAACGCCGAATCGAATCAGATACTCTCTGAATTCAGGTTGTGACGGCATTTTTGAATCCCAGTCGGGAGCCAGCTTGTTAAAATAGTCGCGATGCGATTTTGTCATAAAAATTCCGTTATTTGACAATGAGCCTCTTTTTCATGCGATGCAACAAAAAGGGGATCATGATTAATATAGCAATTAAACCAGGTATTCCCTCCACGATTTGATATAGCCCGGCCAATCTGCCGGGCAAACCAATTAAAGGAGCAAGTATCATGGTGAGGGCGAAAAGGACCGTGCGTGATCCTGCGAGACCAATGAGAAGAATCCAGAAAATACCCAGCTTGGATCGGATACGCAACATGCTGATAATTCCACCCAGGGCTGCAAGTTCTCCAATCATCAGATAAACGACAGGCGCGGGCGGCATGCCTGTGATAAGCATGGAAATCATTGGAGTCAATACTCCGGTTAAAATAGCAAAAAGGGGATTCAGATAAAAAGCACTGATGCAGATCGGCCAGAACATGGGAAGCATGAATGCGCCCAAACCGATCATATGAAAGAGGATGGGTAGTATGACGCCAATCGCGATGAAGAGTCCGCTGAGGATGATTTGCTGTGTGCGTGATTGCATGATCTAAAAACCGCATGTCAATTCTGCCATGAAAATACGCCCCGGCATGGGGTAGCCGTACATAGCCTGATAGGAGGAATCTAGCGCATTTTTCAGGGTCAGCTTCGCCTGAAGCAGATTATAGATCTGGAAGTTTGTCGAAAAATCAAGCACGGTATAGTTGTCCATTCTATAGATATTGGCCACAGGAAGGGCCGTGTCTTTTGAGAGCCAGTTGCCGACCCACATCAAGTTGGCCGAGAGGCTAAACTGTCCGATTCGGCCCGAAATATAGGCGGTAAGTTTTTTCTCAGGCATGTTCGGAATTTTGTTTTTCATGTCTATATGCGACCAGTTCGCGCCGCATTCCACTCCGTTTACCGGCAGTAGGTTGATTTGAACTTCATATCCATTGTTCTCGGTTTCACCTACATTGGACAATTGATAGCCCATCCTGGACACCCGGGGAGCCAGCGCGATAAGATTATCGCCAGCAATATGATATACGGAAGCATCGACTTTCAGGAAATTGCCAAATTGATAAGATCCTCCAATTTCTGAATTCCAGAATTCATCGGGTTTCAGGTCTTCATTGTGTGATGGGAAGAAGTACAGTTCACGCAATGACGGGCTGCGGAACCCTTTTGAGTGCGTCACGCGGATTGAAGACGCGTCGGAAATATGGGTCACGAGGCCTGCTTTAGGGACGGTTACAGTGCCGTACAAGTCATGCTTTTCGATCCGCAGACCCGCTGAAAGGATAAACCGTTTCAGAAGGAGCTGCTGCGAATGCATATAGGGAGCGTACTCCATGATTTGTTTTTCCGTATAGGGCACACTGGGATTACCTTGCCAATCCAGTGTCAAGTTTTCGCCATGACCGCCGTACTGTTTGATGTCAAATCCCAGCGTGGTCAGATTCCCATGGGTCAGTTTCAAGTTGTGATAGGCCATGAATCCAATCATCTGATCATAAGAGTCCCATCCATCGGCGAATTGATGTTTGCCGAAATTTCCGTGCGATTTTAGGTAGGATTCTCCAAAGCGGCTTTTATTGGTGAGAGTCAGGTCGCCGCCCCAACGCAGGATATCATACCAGTCGTTTGTTTTCGGAGTGGTCACCAATCCAGGATCAAAGAGATATAGGTCGGCGAAACTGGCATTCAATTCCAAGGAAGTTTTTTTACTGATGCTGTATGCAAAATGGCCGGTAAAATAATTGCCCTCATATCGGTTGTCTGCGTCTGTGCGGAATCCATCCGTGCTGCGCCGGGATGCGGTTAGCTTATATTCAGTTCTGTCCCATTTACCACTGTGCCTGATGCTGAATTTCTTGGAATTATAGACTCCTGCGCCGACTTTGAGATCCGTTTGAAAACCATGGTGTGTGATATCATGTGTCACGATATTGATCACACCCGCCGAGGCATTTGTTCCGTACAAGAAACTAGCCGGTCCACGGATGATCTCAAGGCGTTCCACACCATCCGTGGAGAATTCATCAGCTAGGGTGCAGCCCATCAGTCCCATGAAGTCTGGACGACCATTGCGTAGAATCATCACATGGGTATCAGCTGTGCCGCCTATCCCGCGAATTGAAACTTTCCCTGCCGCGCTTCCGGCCACGCCATATCCCATCACGTTCCATTCGGTCAGATAAAGCCCAGGAACATAGGCTTGAACCATTTCCATAACCGAATTGCCTGGAGTTTGTTCAAATTTTGCAGAGCCAATTACGGTCATGGCGGCCGCGATATCGCGCTGCGAACCTGCTGATTTTATTCCGGTTTTCACAACAGGATTGAAGTAGTATTTTATGTTGATCGAATCTAAATCGGTTTGTGTTTCAGCGGCAGCAGCCCAGATTGAAATTAGCAGAGCGGGCATAAGGACGATCCAAATCTTTTTAGTGGACATAACAGAACTCCAATTACATAATAACACGAAAATGATATTAGTAATACCAATATAAATAAATATTGTTTTCGTGTCAATCTTTTATTTCAAGATGAATTGAATGTACTCCTATAAAATAATTTGAAATTCTACATTTTAAAACTAATCCGTAATGGACAAGATTTAATCTGCTTGGGACATCTTGCCTTGAGCAGAAACCCTCCCTGTACATACGGACAATTTATTATCTCCTTAGAGCCTTATTGAAACAACCACTTAAAGTCTTGAGCCTTCAAAGGGCACAATTTTTGTTAAAAATATTTAAGAGCAAGGGGATTCATTCCAATTTCATCTTTGAAATTTAGTTTGAATCTTCAATTATGATTGCCAAAGTTACGAAAGTGTCTATGTGTATGAGATCTATTATATTAAGAATAAATAGGTTAAGGACTGATCTAAATAGATCATACAAGGCGCTTGTAAACCTTTCTTTACTTGTTATGCTTCATTTTATATCTTCAGTTACCGCTTACAGTCAGGTTTCTAATTTGAAATTTGAACATTTAACCTTGAATTCAGGACTTTCACAAAGTAATGTGCAGACAATTCTTCGTGATACACGAGGTTTTATGTGGTTTGGTACAGAGGATGGTCTGAACCGCTATGATGGATACAATTTTCAGATTTACAGAAACAATCCGGATGATTCCACCAGCATCAGCAGCAATTACATTACTAAAATTCTCGAAGACAAAATGGGCCGTCTCTGGATTGCCACCCTTGGCGGCGGATTGAATATCTATGATCGCAAGCTCGATTCGTTCATCCGTGTCAGCCTGCCGAATAATGAGAAGGTTGGCTTGAATTTTCAATATATCAATAATTTTATTATGGATCAGGCTGGCAATCTTTGGATTGGTTTTGATTCGGATGGATTGGCATACTATGATCTGGAACACGACACCTTAATCAAATATAAATACAGTGATGAAAATTATGAGAATTGTCTGAGCTATGATGATGTGGACGCGTTGTGTGAAGACAGCCTAGGCCGCATATGGATTGGTACTCTCGGCGGTGGTCTGGACCGGTTTAATCCGAAGTCACAGCAGTTTACAAGGTACGAATCAGATCCAGATAATCCGGAAAGTATCGGCTCCAATGAAGTGACCTACATTTTCGAAGACAGTCAGAAAAATATTTGGCTCGGCACATCGGGCGGGGGATTGAATCGTTACGATGCACGAGATGATTGTTTTGTCCGTTACATGCATGATCCGGATGATTCAGAAAGCATTGGCGATAATGTGGTTTTTTCCATTGTGGAGGACAGATGGGGACGCCTCTGGATCGGCACAGAAGAAAGCGGATTGAACCTATTTGATAAGAAGAGCGGCAACTTTCGAAGTTATTCGAGTAATGTTTTTGATCCATACAGTTTGAATCATAATTCCGTGGAATCACTGTACAATGATGAGCAGGGTATTTTATGGGTTGGCACATATCATGGTGGCGTGAATTACTTTAATCAGAGTGGAGATAAATTTCGATTATATCGACAAACAATGGATGAAAAAAGCTTGAGCAATAATGCAGTTGTCAGCTTTTTTGAAGATCATACGGGTAGGATCTGGATTGGTACTGATGGCGGTGGTTTGAATTATTTTAATCAGGAGAATGAAGGATTTTTACATTACATGCATCATGCGGATGATCCTCGAAGTTTAAGCCATAACGCTGTATTGACTATTTATGAAGATAATAATCATGAACTCTGGATTGGAACATATTCTGGTGGATTGAACCGATTTAATCGGAAAACTCAAGATTTTGATCAATTCAAGCATCGTGAAGGAGATATTCATTGTTTAAGTGATAATGATGTCAGAGCAATATTTGAAGACAAACATGATAATTTCTGGATCGGGACGTTAAGTGGTTTGAATTTATTTGACAGAGAGAAAAACACTTTTAAACAATATTTTCATGACGGTGAGAATCCCAACAGCCTTGGTCATGATGCCGTTATTCGTGTATTTGAAGACAGTCGGGGAAATTTATGGATTGGTACCTATGGTGGTGGTCTCAATTTATATGATCCTGAAAATGATGGTTTCATTCGTTACCAGTATGATGAAGAAAAAGAAAATTGTTTAAGCAATGATTATGTGTTCTCAATCCTGGAAGATTCAAAAAAACAACTCTGGATTGGGACAGGCAGTGGACTAAATAGATTCAATTATGAAGATCAGACGTTTTATACCTATTATGTGAAAGATGGTCTGCCAAATGATTTTATCAGCGGGATTCTGGAAGACGATAAAGGCTATTTATGGCTAAGCACGCATAAGGGATTGTCCCGGTTTAATCCTGAAATAAAAGAATTTAGGAATTATGACTCAGAAGATGGTTTGCAAGGGAATGATTTTTCTTTTGGATCCTATATGAAAAGCAGCACTGGAGAGATGTATTTTGGAGGTGCAGATGGATTCACAGTTTTTCATCCTGATGAGGTTACCGATAATCCTTTTATTCCTCCGATAATCATCACTGATTTTATGATTTCCAATAAACCGGTGCCTATAAAAACACAAACTTCTCCATTGCAATATCATATCTCAGAAACAGAGGAACTCCATCTGAAATATTGGCATTCTGTTTTTTCTTTCGAATTTACAGCTCTCAATTACATTTTACCGAAAAAAAATCAATATGCTTATATATTGGAAGGTTTTGAAGAGGAATGGAATCAGGTTGGTACAAAGCGGACGGCCACCTATACGAACCTGGATCCGGGTGCGTACACATTTCGGGTTAAGGGCTCCAATAATGATGGCATTTGGAATGAAGATGGAACTTCGATTAACATTATTATTACACCCCCATTCTGGCAGACAGCGTGGTTCCGGATTATTGTGGGAATTGTAATTTTGCTATTCATTTATTCGATATTTTATATCCGAACAGTATCCATCAGAAATCGAAATAGAGTGCTCAAGGATATCAATGCAAAACTGAACAAGAACTTTAAAGAGAAAGTTCAGGCTGAAGAAAAAACTCGAAAATCGCTGGATGAGAAGGTTGTCCTTTTAAAGGAAATTCATCATCGAGTTAAAAATAATTTACAAATTATTTCAAGCCTTTTGTATCTGCAGTCCAAAGGAATTGAAGATAAAGAGACACTAAAGCTTTTTACAGATAGTCAGAGTCGAGTTAAAGCGATGGCCTTTATTCATGAGAAATTGTACCAATCGTCAGATTTTGCTCAAATTGATTTTGCTGACTACATTCAAACACTTACGACCTATCTTGTGAGAACCTATTGTCTTTCAGGAATAAGAACTCGGTTTGAAGCAGAATCGATTTTTTTGGATTTGGATGTGGCCATTCCCTGTGGCCTGATTATCAATGAGTTGGTTATGAATGCACTGAAGCATGCATTCTCACAAAACGCTCATCCTGTGACTGGAGAAGATCCAGAAATTGTTGTGACCTTGAGTCGCGGAAGCAAGCAGGAAACGGTTTTAACCGTGCGGGATAATGGTTGTGGAGTGCCAGAAGAGATTGTTTTTAACAATACGGAAACTCTGGGTATGAAATTGATATCATCCCTGACAAAACAGATAAAAGGAAGAGTTCATATTGATCGAAGTAAGGGTACAAAAGTAGAGATTCACTTTGGAGAAAGTGTAAATTCTCAAGATACAGTAAATAAGAGCTCTTATTCGAATTCTATTTCACAAGTGTAAGATTTTCGGTCCAAGAGATTAAATAACATTGGAAATAATATGAGTCAAAAAAGAATCCTTGTTGTTGAGGATGAAAGAGTTGTTGTCCTTGAAATCGTGGATCGATTGGAGGAGCTGGGTTATCAGGTGGTTGATACAGCCGATTCCGGTCAAGAGGCGATAGACAAAGCAGTTGCACTCGAACCAGACTTGATTTTACTTGATATCATCTTGCAAGGTGAGATGGATGGGATTGTAGTAGGTGAAAAAATATTGGAGTCCCTTGACGTTCCGATTATCTTTTTAACCGCCCATTCTGATGAGTTGACCCTGAAGAGGGCCAAGAGTATTGCTCCTTTTGGATATTTGATTAAACCTTTTGAAGAGCGTGCATTGCACACATCCATTGAAATGGCGCTCTTTCGACATCAGCTGGAAAAAAGGGTAAAACAAAGTGAAGAGTGGCTGCATACGACGATGCAAAGCATTGGAGATGCAGTAATTGCTACGGATGAAAAAGGCAATATCAAATTTTTAAATCCCGTGGCAGAGTCACTCACCGGATGGACGCAGGACGAAGCCTTTGGCAGAGCATTTCATGAAGTTTTCAATATTATTCATGAAACCACGCGTGATGAGCAGGAAAATCCTGTTGCACAGGTATTGAATACAGGCAAGACCGTGAGACTTGCGAATCATACGTTGCTGATATCCAGGAATGGCCAGGAAATGGCGATTGAAGATAGTGCTGCCCCGATCAAGGATGCGCGGGATCGATTGACGGGTGTGGTTGTGGTATTTTATGATGTCAGCGACCGCAAGCAGCGGGAAATGGAAATGATTCGGAATCAAAAACTGGAATCTCTGGGTGTCTTAGCGGGTGGCATCGCGCATGACTTTAATAATTTACTAGCGGCTATTGTGGGCAATATCAGTCTGGCAAAAATGAATTTAAAACCTGACCATGAATCATCCTTGATATTTGATGAAATTGAAGAGGTTCTGGTAAAAGCAAAAAAATTAGCACAGCAATTGCTTGTTTTTTCAAAAGGCGGCGCTCCTCTTCTGAGAAGCATAAATATTTACGATGAGATTCAAGAGGCTGTGCCCATAGCTCTGCATGGCACAAATGTGACCTATTCAATCAAGGGTGACAGGGTTTGGCCGGTTGAGTTTGACAAAGGGCAGTTCAGCCAAATTATACATAATCTGACGGTGAATGCGGTCCAAGCCATGCCTGATGGTGGTGTGATCGATATCTGTTATGAAAATATGATTATTGGTGAAAACAATCAATCGTTGGTGCCTGGCAAATATGTGAAAATATCTTTTCTCGATCATGGGGTTGGTATTTCACCGGAAAATATGGGAAAGATATTTGATCCCTATTTTTCGACGAAAAAAATAGGGAGCGGTCTTGGTCTTACAACGGTGTATGCAATCATTAAAAATCATGATGCACACATCCATGTTGAATCGGAAGAAGGAGTCGGCACGACATTTGAAATTTTTATTAGAGCTTCAGAGGCCATCCATGAACAAACAGGTGATTTGAAGCCGGTTTCTTCCATCAAAAGTGAAGGTCATATTCTGGTCATGGATGACGAGGAAACCATAAGAAAGTTAGCGGTCAAAGCATTAAACGCACTTGGGTATCGGGTTGAAGTTGCCTGTAACGGAGAAGAGGCGATTCAAAAATATAAACTTGCCATACAAGAAAAAAAACCTTTCACGGCAGTGATACTCGATTTGATAATTGATGATGGGTTGGGGGGTAAAGAGACGATTGTCGAGCTTTTGAAAATAGATCCTAAGGTCAGAGCCATTGTCTCAAGTGGATACTCGGATGCGCAATATCAAAAACACGGTTTCTGTGGGATATTGCAGAAACCTTATGACATTGAACAATTAAGACGAATAATCCATGAAACTGTGTCATCCAATGCTGTTAAATTGAATACTATTCCTTCTGCTCCACATTCAAGCGGTGTCAATTTATCAAGTTTTTCCGATCAAGTTGACAAGCTCGATTCATTCCGTAGCGATTTTCCAGATGGCAATCGGACAGGATGAGACAACAAATCTGTCATTCATCGAATTAAACGATTGCATCCATCCACGCAGAAAAATATCAGAAAAAAAACCTTGTAATCAGATCATTTCTTAATTATATTAATGGTCATGAAATGACTACTAGTCAGTAAATATCTTCATGATCAGAAAAGTGAAGGACTCATCATGGGAATTCAGGAACGCAAGGAACGGGAAAAAGAACAACGTCGCATTGAGATCCTTGATGCTGCTGAACGGGTGTTCTTTACAAAAGGCATGAAAAGCGCGACTATGGATGAAGTTGCGGAAAGCGCCGAACTGAGCAAAGGCACACTCTACCTGTATTATAAGAATAAAGATGAACTGCTTTTGGCCCTTATTTATCGGGGAATCCAAATCATGATCGAGATGTTTAAAGAGGCCATTCAGGGTGAGGGAACTGGTCTGGAAAAATCCTTCAGAATCGGCCAGGCCTATTTTTTGTTCGCGAAGGAGTATCCTGATTACTATAATTTAATTTCCCATTTTCGGCTGGATGAACTCGATTATCAAAACGCCGATCACAATGACTCCATGGCGGAGCAATGCTCCGATTGCGGAAATATGGCACTGGGCCTTCTGAGTCAAATCATCAAAGAAGGAATGGAGGATGGTTCCATTCGTTCTGATCTGGATTCAGATCAGATTGCCACACTACTCTATGGGATGACTTCGGGAATTATTGAATTGGTGGCTCTCAAGGGTGAACACCTTAAAAACAAACATGGAATGAACCTGGATAATATTGGGGATCAATATTTTGAATTGATTCGTTGCGCACTTGAACCTGATACAAAACGTTCCTAAAATAATGAGTTTTGGAGGAAAATTTAATGTTCCAACACAGAATACAAGATTTGATTCGTAATCGTTCTTCCGTTCGAGCATATGAGAAACAGATGCTTTCCATTGAGGATGTAAACAAAATAGACGGATTATTGTCCAAATTCAACAAAGGCCCCATGGGAAGTTCGGTTCGGTTGCAGCTGACTGTTTCCAAAACGGGAGATACAGAAGCCTTGAAAGGATTGGGCACATATGGCATGATTCGCAATCCTGCCGGATTTGTGATCGGCGCGGTCCAACCCACGGATGCGGGCATGATAGATTTTGGCTATCAGATGGAGTCCATCATCCTAACCCTGATGGATATGGGAATTGGGACGTGCTGGTTGGGCGGTTCATTCAAACAGAGCCGGTTTGCGGAATGCATCGGTGTTCAACACGATGAACATGTACCAGCCGTGATTTCGCTTGGATATCCCACAGACAAGAGGCATATGATGGATCGATTCGTACGATTCGCTGCGGGTTCAAAGAAGCGCAAATCCTGGGATGACATATTCTTCCAGAAGGATTTTAAAACTACATTATCCCCGAAAGCTCTCGATTCCTATTCACAGGTGTTGGAGATGATGCGTTTGGCGCCATCCGCTTCGAATCGTCAGCCGTGGCGCATCGTTCATGATCCGGATAAAAATATGTATCACCTGTTTCTGCTGCGCAGCCGGGCCTATGATCCCAAAAATGTGGGGATGGCCGATCTGCAAATGGCGGATATGGGAATTGCCATGAGCCATTTTTCACTAACCGCAGTTGCTCTGAACCGGAAGGGCGACTGGGTTGTAGAAGATCCAAAACTTGAAGACTTACTATCAGGCACCGAATATGTCATCACCTGGAAGGCAAGCCATTAAGGAGTAAGCTATGAAAAGAATTGTTCTATCCATTCTTATACTCAACCTTGCAACCTTTGCGATTGATTGTCAGCGTGGGAATAAGCAAGATGAAACCGAGAGTGCCATTCCAGTACAAGTTGAACCCGTACGAAGTGCGCAACTCGCACAACCTGTTCGGACGAGTGGGCGTTTGTCATCCGCAGCGGAAATTAAACTCTCCTTCAAAATCGGCGGGATTATTGACGCGTTCTCCGTCCGTGAAGGAGAGGAAGTTCAAAAAGGTCAAATGCTGGCCTCTCTCAAACTGGATGAAATTGAGGGTCAGGTCGAACAGGTGCGTGCTGGGTTTGAAAAGGCCCAACGTGATTTCAAACGTGTCCAACAATTGTATGGTGATGAAGTGGTGACACTCGAACAAGTGCAAAATGCTGAAAGCAGTTTGAGAGTGGCACAGTCCAATCTGAAGATCGCAGAGTTCAATCTCGATCATGCAGTCATTACGGCTCCCTCCAAAGGTCGCATTTTAAAACAGCTCGCGGAAGCCGGCGAACTCACAGGTCCCGGATATCCCGTTCTCTATTTTGGAAATGAGTCCGGCCGCTGGGTGATTAAGACCGGTGTCGCGGAGCAGGATTTGATCCGGCTTGCGTTGGGCGATTCTGCATCCGTGCAATTTGATGCCTATCCCGGAATCCACTTTCCCGCATCCGTGAGCGAGATCGCGGCAGGTCCAGATCCACAAAACGGATTGTATGAAGTTGAACTTGAATTGGATGCTCTCCAGGAAAGAGTATTCAGCGGGTTTGTGGCGAGTGTGGATATCTATCCTTCTCGCACTCAAAATGTGTTTGTTGTGCCTTTCTCATCACTCGTTAATGTCAGTGGATTGCACGGCTATGTTTATCGTATTGATGATGCGGATCTTGCTGTGAAGGTGCCTGTTGAGATCGCTTATTTTCTGGAAGAGGATGCGATTATCCACAAAGGACTTGAGGACGTGGCAACTGTGGTGACAGAAGGTGCGGCGTATTTGAATGGAAAGACGAAAGTGAAGATTGTGGATCATCAGTAATATATAGTCAAGTCGTATATCATATATCGAAGTGGGAGATCTATTCCCTTATAATCTGATTAACAGGAAGATTAGCAATGAGATTACCCAAATTTGCGATAGACAATCATCAGTTTACAATGGTATTGATCAGCCTGCTGGTGCTGAATGGCGTGGTGTCGCTTCTGCGTATGCCGAAATCGGAAGATCCGCAGGTGCAGCCAGTGGGCAGCAGCGTGATTGTGGTGTATCCGGGTGGATCACCGACCGATATGGAGGAGTTGATTGCCACACCGATTGAAGAGGCATTGAATGAGCTGGAGGACATCCGGTATCTCGAATCTTTTTCTGAAGACGGCCTGACTGATGTCGCGATCGAGTTTGAGTCGGGTACCGATCCGGATGAGAAATACGCGGATGTGGTGCAAAAGGTGAACAGCATCAGAAGTCAACTGCCTGAAAATATTCTGTTCCTTGAAACGGTTCAATGGTCCATTTCGGATGTGCATATTCTGCAATTGGCTTTGGTTTCGGATTCTGCACGATACGCGCTTCTTGAGCAGGAAGCCGAGGAGTTGAAGAAGCGGATCGAGAAGGTATCCGGCATCAAAAAGGCGGATATCTGGGCCGTGCCAGAGCAGGAGGTCCGGATCTCGATAAATCTTGAGAAGCTCGCGCAGATGCGCATTCCGCTCAGCCGTGTGATGGGTGTGGTGGTAGACGCCAATGCCAATACCCCAGGCGGGCATGTGGATATCGGCACCAAACGGCTCAATATTAGAACAAGCGGTTCGTACGAATCGCTAAATGATATCCGCTACACAGTCATTCACGCGCAGGGCGGCATGCCGGTTTATCTGAAGGATGTGGCGGATGTGACCATCGAACCGGAGGATGTCGAGTATCGGGCCCGGTTCAATGGAAAACGTTGTGTGTTTGTCACAGCCAATCAGAAAATCGGGACGAACATTTTTGAAATCTTCAGTCAGCTTCGTCCTGTTATAGATGAGTTTAAAGAGACACTGCCTACGGATATAGAACTTGAGACTGTGTTTGATCAATCCAACAGTGTAAAAAAGCGTGTGCAGGGATTTTTCAGTAATCTGCTTCAGGGCATATTGCTTGTGGGGATTGTGATTTTCGCGGCTGTGAGTTCACGTGCGTCCCTGATTGTCATGATGGCGATTCCGACATCCATCCTCATCGGGATTGGTGCTGTGGCGCTGAGCGGATACGGGCTGGAGCAGATGTCCATCGCCGGACTGGTGATCGCGATCGGTCTGCTTGTGGACAATGCCATTGTCGTTACAGAAAATACGGCGCGCTTCATGCGTATGGGGCATTCTCGTATTGAATCCGCGGTGAAAGGCACGTCCCAAGTTGGGTGGGCCGTGGTCAGCGCCACTGCCACGACACTGTTTGCTTTTATCCCTATTATTCTGATGCGCGATGTGACCGGAGATTTTATCCGCTCAATGCCCGTGACGGTGGTTTATACTCTGGCCGCTTCTTTACTCATTTCTCTCACACTCACACCGTATCTTGCCACAAAATTTCTTAAGATAGATCGGGGATCGCGCCAACGACCTGCGCGCCGATTGATGGGTGGATTTATTGAAGGGAAATATCGCCGGTGGCTTGGATATGCACTCGATCATCCTGCCCGAATTCTTATTGTGGCTGGACTGGTTTTAGTCGGCAGTCTCGGACTCTTTCCACTCGTGGGTGTGAGCTTTTTCCCGAAAGCCGAGAAGCCGCTTCTTTTTGTTAAAGTCAATACACCTGCCGGATCCAATCTGGATCGTACGGATCAGGCTGTCCATTATGTGGATTCCGTCCTTACTCAATATCCTGAAATTCGGAATATCACAGCCAATGTCGGCCACGGCAATCCCCGGATTTATTACAATCAGTGGATGCGGCGCCAGATGAGCACACATGCGGATATCCTCATCGAAATGAAGGAGTTTAAACGGTCGCAAATGAGTCGGATCGTGAAAGAACTCCGTGATGAATTTGCCGGATATCCAGGTGCGCGAATTGAGGTCAAAGAGCTCGAACAAGGCCCGCCGGTTGAAGCCCCTGTTGCGATCCGGATTCAGGGTAACAATCTCGATGTGCTGAAACAAGTGGCCACTGATGTTGAAGGGATCATCCGAGCAGAAGAGGGGGCTATCAATATTAATAATCCTCTTTCTGCCACAAAGAGTGATTTGCAAGTACGGATCAATCGGGACAAGGCGGCCATGCTGGGTATTGCTCTCAGTGAGATCGATCGTACGGTGCGCACCGCGCTCACGGGTAATCCGGTCAGCACCTATCGTGACGCCGAGGGCAAGGAGTATGATATTGTTTTCCGGCTGCCGCTGACTGAAACGCCGTCCATCTCTGATTTCGACCGGATTTATGTGTCCTCCATGACCGGTCAGTTGGTGCCGCTCAAACAGGTGGCTTCGCTTGAGTTGACCGAAAGTCCGCTGCTTATCACCCATTATGACATGGATCGCAATGTCACGGTCACTTCAGATGTGGAATCAGGATATTTAGTGGCCAATGTGACACAGAATGTTGTCAGCAAACTCGAGGCATATCCCTGGCCCAAGGGATACCGCTATAATCTGGGGGGTGAGCAGGAGAGCCGGGAGGAGTCTTTCGGCGGAATGGGACAGGCGGTGATCATTGCCTTGATTGCAATATTCGGCGTGCTGGTATTGCAGTTCAGATCCTATTCCCAACCGTTCATTGTGTTTTCTGCGATTCCGCTGGCTTTTATCGGCTCTGTGCTTGCATTGCTTCTGACCGGGAATTCCTTTTCCTTCACTGCGTTTATCGGTATGACGAGTCTGGTGGGAATTGTGGTGAATAACTCCATCATTTTAGTGGATTACGCGAATAAACTCCGGGCCGAGGGCAAAGAAATTCTCTCCGCTCTTAAAGAAGCGGGGGAGACGCGATTTATCCCGATTGTTCTAACGACCATGACCACGATAGGCGGATTGCTCCCGCTCACGCTCAGCGGCGGTTCGCTCTGGGGCCCCATGGGCTGGACGATTATCGGAGGGCTTCTCACGTCCACATTCCTGACGCTGATTATTGTGCCGGTGTTGTATAAGTTGTATACGAAGAAGGAAGTAGTTGGTTAGTAGGAGAAATTTGATAGAATAAATTAAAGTCCCTGGTACTTCTCAAGTACCTGGGACTTTTTTATTTATAATAATACTTGATATTGCTCTCAGATTCCATTATTTTATTTTCAACTTTTCACAGCTTTGAATTTATATTATATAAATTTGTTTGTATAAGCGGGATTTTTGTACCTAAGAGGACAAAACATGAGAATTTTGACTAATTCGATATTTTGTGCAATTATGACAATTACATTTGCCTGTACTAAAACAACTCCTGTTAATGTTGATGAGACTGAACAGCTTTCATTATATATCAATGATTTTAACTATGTAAAGGGTCAATATTATTTTATTGATCCTGTTTATCAAGAAAATTATTCATGGGTATCAAAAAGTGGTTCCTATGTCGTTCATTATTATGATCCAGAAAAATATATTACTGAATTTCATTTATATAAATCCAGCTTTGGATATGACAACGCAAACGGCAGTTTCGAAGCCTGGGCCGTTCTGAATCCGGAAGGCAGGGATGTCAGTGAGTTTAACGAAGAAGCTGGTGACTATAAAGGTTATTTCCTTTCGATTGATCCATCTGAGTATTATTTTAGTCCATATCTTGGTCTTATCTATTTTCAAGAATCTATTGATAAGGATGAAGTATTGGCTGTGGCATATCGAGATTCATCAGACCAGGTTGTTGGCGATCTTGATACTCTAGGATCAAATATGCCCATGTTGCAATTAATTAAACCGATGAATCCTAGGCCGCCAGATGACACCTGGGATCTCTCATTAAAAAGTATTTATCAATTTGATCTCTCGAGCCTTAGTAACATTGAGATAAAAAATATTCAAATCTATTATAATACAGGGTATTCACTCGAAAAGTATGAACCTGAAAGCGGTAAATCTTGGGCTGAGATTTTCTATTTTGATTTATCTGATCATGATGGAATGAGAGAAGCGGATGGATATTTTGATTTCGAATCACAATTATTTGATTTTTCAACCGGTCATCTTTTCTTTCCAGTCGCTCAACCATTTTGTGATCCTGATAATTCAAATCTGCCTTATGATAAAAGGAATTGTGATTTATATCAGGAGAATGATATTGACGAGTTAGAATCTAAGTCAAAATTTGTTATTGAATTGCAGTATGTAACTAGATAAAATAATCAAAAATATTTCAATATTTCAAGAGCTAGAAGGAGGCTAATTATGTTATCTCGATTGTTGATCTGCTCGATTATGTTGTTATCTGTTCAATTGGTTGCATCCGAAGGGCCGGACTCAACATTTTGTACAAGTATGAAAGAATTAAACTATGTAACTCCTTCAGAGTTGATTAGCACACTCATGCTTGAACAAGTGCCGTCATCTGGATATAGATCGCTGGTCGGTAGTGAGGCAGTATATCTGAAATTTATATCTGCGAATAATCAGGTTTTAATGTCTGGTTCGAATTGGGCAATTACCGAATTATCAAATACAATCTCTGCCATAGATGTGCCACCTCGACAAATTGTGATTGAGGTGAAAATTGTTGAAGTGGATGTTGAAAAAATGAATGAGACAGGATTGGATTGGCAAAACCTCCTTGACAACACAGATGTTAATATGTCTTTTATTTCATCAAAGTCAATTTATGATGATGCTGATGAAATATCTCAAGAGTATTCCGAAGATCAATTTAGAAACGGATTCTCACAGTACAGGGAAAACGAAACACTTGACCGAACTACCAATGCTGATCACCGTCGAAACGGATTTACATTGGATAGTCGTCTTTCTCGTATGTCAGTTGGTGACCTCATTAAGATAGTGCATGAAAGTGGAAGTGGAAATGTAGTTAATATACCAAAGATCGTCACAATCAACAACAAAACCGGGAAAATATTGGATGGCCACCGCATTACCTATGTATCGAAATACTCTAGCTATTCTAATTTATTTGAATCAGAAGAAATGACAGCAGGAATCTCTCTCGCTGTGACACCCTCATTGGGGAAAAGTGGATATTTGAGGATGGATGTAGTAGCTAAAATAACAAGTTTAGGTGAAATTATTTCTGGAAGCCCTTCTGAATCTGGTCAGATATTAGAGAATACAGTAATTGTAAAGGATTGTGAACCATTTCTTTTAGGGGGCTTCAAACAAGTACAGACCCAGAAAATAAAACGTAAAGTGCCACTATTAGGAGTTATCTTACCCTTTTTATTTTCACGTGATGTTAATATTGAAGTAACGAAGGATATCTTATTAGTATTAACGCCGAAAGTAATTGATTTAAATTCACCTGTGATTGAGGAAATCATGGGTGAAAATCAGAAAGATAAATAGAAGACTTGTTATGGGTAGTCCCCGGCAAATGAGAAACGCCGGGGACTTTTATATTATAGATCTCTTCCGGTTGATGTCATGACCAACTTGCCGTGCTTCACTCCTTTGGTACTGATCAATTTGTCCGCGATCTTCTGAATGGTGCTTGGCTTGCCTCTGACTGCAAGTACTTCCAGGCAATTGTGATGGTCCAAATGCACATGCATGGAGGAGATGACCACATCGTGTTCATCATGCTGATGTCGGGTCAACTTGTCCGTCAGGTCGCGTTGATGGTGATCATAAATCAGCGTTATGGTTCCGACTGTCAGTTTTTCAGAATCCTGCCATTCATCCTGAACCAGTTTTTCCCTCACTAAATCGCGAATGGCTTCTGAACGGTTGGCGTACTCCTTTTCACCGATATACTTATCGAAGCGGGCGAGAAGCGACTCGTCCATGGATATTCCAAAGCGAGCGATTTTGCTCATTTATACTCCTTCTATTAAGGATTTTACTTTCCCATCATTTACACAGATCAATTATTGTATTACTTTTAAGGCTTCCTTCGCCGCAGCCAGCATAGGCGCGGTGGAAATGGATTGTCCGACAGCAGCCTGCATCCACGCTTCGGGAGTGACTGTACCGAGCACGCACATGCGTTCCATTTCCTTGCCGAGGTTCTTATCCTTTAAATATGATTCGATCTGGAACGCGATGATGTGACCCAGGGGATAATCCGGCAGATACATGCCATAGGCAATCATGTGGGAGTAAATCCCGAGCAAAAAAGTATCCTTGTGTCCGAAGACAGGCGCGTAATAGGCGCTCCAGACTTCCTTTGAGATTCGGATGACGGCTTCTTTTAAATCCGCAGCAGTTGCTTTGGGATTGTCGTACATCCAATGCCAAACTTTCATGTCCACCAAAGAAACACCGGCGATCTCGCAAGTGGCCCAGAGATTATCCAGTGCACTAAGATGCTCCTGATTCTCATCGTTTGATTTCATGCCGAGCATTTCCAGATCACGCGCCTGAAATACAAATGCGAATGCTTCAGTGAATGCAGTATTCGGTACACCGTTGAGCAAAGTATGATCAATCCGGTTGAGCGAGAATACTTGTTCGACATTGTGACCCAGTTCATGCATGGCAATGTTGAATCCCTTGTAATTCATGCCTTCGGCCGGGACACGGGTTCTGAGATGGGCATTGTCTTCACGCCGGGCAGCACCTGAAGCATGACCTGCACCGCGTGCCGGATCCACATCGATCTTGGTGCCGAGAAAGTTTGCGGTCTTGCCGTCAAAACCCAATTTACGGAGGACGCCGGGGATGTTCTTGTCAAAGGCCTTGTAGTCCGAGTATTTTTTCGACACCATTTGATCCAGATCCGATTCCTTAACCGTACCGCGGGATTTGAATCCGTCATACCAGATGTCAAAGGGCTTAAGTTTGCGGCCGAGCCGTTTTTCAATGAGTTTTCCAGTCTGTGCGAACTCCTTCGATGTCAGCAGAGAAACGAATAACTCTTCCACTTTCTGTTCCGGGATTTCACGATCGCGCTGGAATTTCCGGTCGATATGGGTCGGCATGGCCGGGAAATAGGGATCGGATTTCTTCTCTGCGTGAAACACATTCAGGATGTGCTGATAGCGCGTGTCCGGCTCCAGATCGGATTTGACACTCTCCGGCTTTTCCTCAACGTCCTCGGCTGTGGTGACGGATGCTGTGTTGTCCGTGAGTTGCCAGTCCGCGCCGGGATTATTAATCACAGCTTGCGGGATTTCCTGCAGAATGATCTTTTCCATCACCAGTTGAATGAGTTCCTGTTTCTCCAGCCCTTCTGGATCGGCGTAACGGCCCTTGAGTTCATCCCGAAGACCCCAATGTGTGATGAGCTTCAGATCTTTCGGGAAAATGCGGCGGCCGTCCCAGGTGAGGACATGGTGCATGAGGATGTTATAATTCGCAATGTAATCGCCTGCCCGGACATAAGCGATGTTCAGTTCCTGGCTGATTTCCGCGGGCACACGCTCCGAGAAATTCTCCACAAGCCGGGCTCGTGCCCAGTCATTGCGTGACCAGTCGGAGCCGAGTTTCAGTCTCTCATCCAATGTGTACAAGGGGAAGTTCAGAAGCGCGGAAAAGGCCACGCCGTTTTTAAAGAGATCCTCGGCCAGATGCGTGTAGGGTGAGTATTCGGCGAACTGATAATCCACAGCAAGCATGGGGCCGAGATCGAGATCCATGGGTTCGGAGAGATGGCGTGAGATTTCGTGGAAGTGTCCGTAAATGGATTCAAGGTTGGATTCGAACCGATCCGCAACCAGATCCAGTTGTTCAGGATCAGCCACAAAATTATCCAGACAGAATTGTGTGAATGTTTCTGCTGATCCATCTGATTTCTGCCAGAGATTCGCGACCTGACGCACGCCTGTATCCACGCGGTTCTGCTGCTCGTCTCCATGTTTCTGAACCAGATTCTCAACGGTTTGATTTATAGTTGTTTCTGAAATGCTGCTCATTTTGCCTCCGGGTTGTTGAATGCAGGAGAAAAACAGTACCAATCCTGTCAATAGTATTAGAATTCTCATTTTCATGGTTGACCTCCTTGAATGAAATGGTTAGTGGTTAGTGGTCATATGCAAAATGAAAGTGCACCCCTTTTTGTGAGTTTTTGTTTAGTACGTTCGTTAATACAGAAGTCTGTTTTTATTAACTCTTTTAGAGATTCATCTTGTTCTATTGAAACCGTTAGAGTCTCTGTGAGAAG
>JABMRT010000167.1 GCA_013202295.1 Candidatus Zhuqueibacterota bacterium | reverse complement strand
ATTGTAACCTCCTGAACCTCAGACCAGAATTCTGTTCCTTCTGTTTCCACATCATACAGTAAAAATTCGATGGAGCGATTGCCTGAGATAGGATCACCCTCACCATCGAGCAAAACACCTTGATAATTGATTAGTTGCGGGATTCCCACTCCTTGCACATTCAATGCAATTATAGCCAACATGCACATAACTAAAAATACGCTTATTCTCTGCATCATGACCTCCTTGGATAATATGTGTAACCTTTAATTCAAGATTTAATTCTATTCTCCCTGAATCAGATCACTCATGTCTTCTTCCTCTTTGAGATTCTTCTCATGTTCTTCCTGGATCTGGATGTTCTCATCCAGAACAGATTGATGTAATTCATCATCAAGCTGGATCTCTCCATAGTTATTTCGCATAGAAACTGGCAGTGCATATAACTCAAGATACAGATAAATCCCTTGAAAAGAAGCCCCCTGTAGCCTGCCCGGACAAAAAGCCGGGGACTCAAATAATTTACTGCTTCAATGCTTCAATCTCAGCCTTCAACATTTCAATTTGCGCCTGCTGTTCTTTCACCGCATTTATCAAAGGAATCACAAAATCGCCGTAAGACAAATTCATGGTTTTTTGATCATCATCATCCACAACCAGCCCGCTGAACTCAGCGCCAAGTTCACTGAGTGCTTCTTCAACATCCTGAGCAATCAGACCATCGCGTCTGCGTTTGTACTCATCATTCATATAATTATATGAAACCGTCTTCAGTTTCATGATAAAATTCAGACCAAGATCATCTTTTTCCACAATATTCTCCTTGTATCGTCTGTCTGAATAGTTGGTCCAGTTGGCATAGCCGCCAATGCTCGCCACACTGCTGTTGCCGATGACTACCTTGTTATTGGCATTCACTAATGCCATGTAACCAATCGCCGTTGTATTATATAAATTATTGGACGAAACATCGGCGTAATATCCAATGGCTGTATTGCGATATCCCGTATTATTGGTGGAAAGCGCACCAGTTCCACAGGCAGTATTTTCATGTCCGCTTGTGTTGTCCACAAGTGCCGACATGCCGTAAGAGGTATTATGTTGGCCTGCAGTATTGTTGTATAGCGCTCCCAATCCGGTTGCGGTATTAAATGATCCGGTTGTATTATAGTACAGTGCAAACATTCCAGTGGCTGTGTTTCTCTCACCTTCAATGTTACTTAAAAGCGCTTTATATCCAATGGCTGTATTTTCATGTCCTATTGTATTGTTCTGTAGTGTTTGCACACCTGTCGCTGTATTGGAGTAACCTGTGATATTGCTAGAGAGAGCGCTTGTTCCCATGGCAGTATTATTATTTCCCGTAGTATTTGAACGGAGTGCAGTCTGACCCAATGCAGTATTAAAGCCGCCTTCTGTGTTTACATACAGTGCCTGCGTGCCGACAGCAGTGTTGTTTTCGCCAATGGTGTTGTAGTACAATGCAGCATATCCTGTCGCTGTGTTGTCATTTGCAGTCGTATTGCTGTAAAGCGCCAGATAACCGGTAGCGGTATTTCTGACGCCTGTGGTATTGGCTTCAAGTCCGCCGAATCCAACAGCTGTATTCCAGGAACCGGTTGTGTTATAGGCCAGTGCATTTCTTCCAATGGCTGTATTCACCTCCCCAGTAGTATTTTTACAGAGCGCTCGCCATCCCACAGCAGTATTGTAGATCCCTATCGTGTTATTATAAAGTGCCTGATCACCAACCGCAGTATTTTGATTTCCTGTGGTGTTTAACGCAAGCGCATTGCCTATCGCGATGTTTTGGCTTCCTGCAGTATTGCTGTTCAGCGCATTGCTTCCGATCGCCACATTAAATACCCCTGTCGTATTATTATAGAGTGCATTTGCACCGTGAGCGGTATTATGTTGGCCTGCAGTATTGCTGTATAGCGCTCCCGATCCGGTTGCCGTATTCTCACTCCCAGTTGTATTGGTCTGAAGCGCTTCAATACCAACAGCAGTATTATATCGACCCTGATCACTTGCAGAATGACTGAGACTGCCACCACCATTGCCAATGATCAAGGTGCCTGTAAAATCTGTCTGGTCAGGCAGAAAGAGTACCTGAATATCATTGATACCGATTTTTCCTGCGATATCCAGTTTAAAAGTTGGCGACGTATCACCGATACCGATATCCCCTGAATTGTTGCTGCAGATATCATCGCCTACGGATGTCCAGAAAGAAGATCCGGCTGCTGTCGTCTGGGTGGTATTGTCCGGGAATTTAATACCTCCTGATGTGGAATAGATAATACCGTTTACTTGCAGCTTGGAGGAGGGATTTTCAGTACCAATACCCACATTTCCATTACCAAGATATAAATTCCCCCAAGTCTGGTGACTACGATCATAAACCTGTATATACCCCTGATTGACCGTTGCATTATAAGCCAATTCCAAACCTACGCCGCTGTCAGGCCAGGTAAAACCTCCGACACGTATAATATCCGGCACGTCAAGCTTTACAACTGGATTCATGATCCCTATCCCAACGTTGCCATCATTAGTAATAAATATCCCTTCACTATCTCCATCCCCGGAAAGCCAATTTCTGTTTAAACCAATATTCTGAGTTGCAGTATGGTTGCCGAGGTTATCGCCCCCACTACCAGGAGTTGCCGAAATTGTGATCTCATTTTCGGAGGTATCAGGCGTTATGGTCACATTACTCCCTGCAACCAGATCGATTTTACCCTTATTGGGAAGAACATTGTTCAAACTCTGGACGAAAGCCGAATTATCTTTTCCATTTAGATTATCTGAATTATAAGCACGAAATGCATACCCCACGCTCACCAGCCGTTTTCGGGGTTCCATCTCCTCGTCACTCTCCACTTTCAAGGCCAGATAAACATCGGTGCTGTCAAAAACCTCATGCGGAATGGGTGTCACTGACCCAAGCAACACATTGAAAAGACCGTCCGTAACAGTCACCTCTTGTGTTTCAGACCAGAGAGCCGTGCCCTCAGTTTCAACATTATACATCAGAAATTCAATGGATTGGTCGTCTGTAATTGGATCACCTTCGCTATCCAATAAAACGCCCTGATAATTAATCAGTTGCGGGATGCCTGCTCCATGTACGGTTAAACAAGAAATAACCATTAAACATACAATAAATAAAAAAACTCTCTTTTCCATCTGAACCTCCTAATTTTGGCTGTCATAAATATTTAATTCATTTCTGTATTCTCTCCATTATTAATCGATTTGTGGGATTCTACCATTTTCATATTTCTATTATAATCCAAGCTCGCTGATTCCGGTAATCCCATTGCATCTGTATGCAGATATTTACCTCGTTCATCCACACTTTTTTCCAGTTCAACTTTAATACGGTTGGCATTGGCAAACGCATCCTGACGAATGCCTGTAACCTGCCAGGAAACTTTTAAGTCCGGTAATCCACCGGCTATTTTAAATTGATTCCCTAACATTTCTTCTGCTATATACAAATTTGGACCCGACCCACCAATTGAGGTCAACTGATAACGGAAATCCATATTTAACGCTTCAAAATACTCTGGCAATTCTACAATGGCTTCTCCATTTCTGTTTAATATCACATTGCCATTATAAATATTCATCATATCCGGGGATTCTACAAAGGAATGCTGTAAATACTTGTTTGCAGGATCAAGGGGATGGTCAATTTTAAAAGATCCAGCACCTTTTGACACAATACCTGAGACCTCCACATTTCCAAAAAAACGTCCAGCAGTAGCGCCATAGTTATATCCATACACTGCATAAGTAGCACCACCTATATATCCATAATTATTACTGGTCATATGTTTTCCATATGCACCATATGATGTGCCTCCAATATGTCCAATACGACCGCTTGTCCCATTTGCCTGAACATATCCATCTGCCTCAATATTGCCTCCGGCGTTCACATCTTCATCACACACTAAATTATTTGTAGCAGCTATATCTCCCGCAACATATGCCGATGTAGGGATTCCTGCGCGAATGTATCCATACACCGAATAAATATTTTTCATTGCTTGTACCCAATCATCAGCAAGAACATCATGATCAGCAACAATATCACCAGCAGAAATACCTATTGAGTTTGGAGTGCCTGTTTTTATAAAACCTTCAGCTGAAATTATATGATTATCTGCATATATATTTCCAGTGGAAGCGATATCTCCAACTCCACAGGCAACACTGGGGATTCCTGTAGTTAACCTTCCACTTGCTCTTACTGATCCATCATTAGATATAGAAATCCCTTCATTTCCTCCATCATTTGATAAATAGTATCCGTTCAATCTGATGTTCTGTGTTGCAGAATGATTTCCCAAATCGTCGCCGCCTGTGCCTCCTGCAGCAGAAATGGTGATCGTATTGGCTGCATCATCGGGAGTAATTGTGATATTGCTTCCTTCAATTAGATCCACATCGCCGCCGTCGTTGGATACACCGTCTATGCTACTAAGAATTTCTGGAAGCGTCAAACCAGCAGAGATTGTGACTGTATTGGCTGCGTCATCAGGAGTAATGGTGATATTAACGCCTTCAACCAGATCTAAATTGCCATCTGCGGGAGGTACAAGGTTTACAGTTTGCAGATAATCTGAAGCGGATGATCCACCGAGATTATCTGCCCGGTTCGCGTGAAACGCGTATCCCACACTCACCAGTTGCTTTCTGGGCTCCATTTCATCATCACTCTCAACCTTCAGGGCCAGATAGACTTCCGTGCTGTCAAACACCTGATACGGAATCGGAGTCACCGAACCTAGAAGGACATTGAACAATCCATCGGCAATTGTCACTTCCTGAACCTCGGACCAAAGCGGTGTCCCTTCTGTCTCAACATCATAAAGCAGAAATTCGATGGATTGGTCGTCTGTAATTGGATCACCTTCGCTATCCAATAAAACACCCTGATAATTGATCAGCTGTGGGATTCCCGTTCCGTGCACATTCATTACTGTCACTGTGAATAGACACATGAGCGCAAACAAAAAACCTTTTTTAGACATGATGGCCTCCCGGTTTAAAAACCAAGTGTACTTTGTATTTATTTCAGTAGCACAGTATAAAATCAATTGCAGACAGAAACCGGGTGGCACCAGAGGTACAGAGTGCCGTGGAGTTGTAGAAAGTTATTTGCGATGTATATTTAAGATTTCTAAGACTATCGGAATATAAATGTATCCCTGTGGAAATGCAATAAGAAACTACCAATTAGGAAGGGGAATGGTTAAAGATAAACTTCATCGAGCATGGACAAAATCCAATGACGATCATGGATAATCTTACTCCACAGTAAACCTGAAATAATCATGATATAAAACGATTTTCCAATCATCCATGTCTTTTACGTAAAATCGGACATGATATTTTCCGGGTTTGAGTCGGATGGCGAGATTCGCGCTGTAGTTACCCTCTGCATTTGTCGTAATATCCAGAAAATCATAATAGCGCTCTTCTTCTAATCCGGGAACCGGATCGGCCAGCAACTCATTGCCATCCAATTCAGGGTTGCCATTCAAAGTCAATCTATAATTATGGTCTGGAGCTAACTTGCTCAGGGACATCCTGGTGACAAAACCATGTTTAAAAGATTCTTGATGGATTAATTTTCCATGGGTTTCATCGTTCACTTTTTTACCCCATTCCAAAGGCGGGGTTGTCAAATCGATCTCTATGTCGGATTGATCTTCATTGACAAGAAACTCTTTGTAATTATTCAGGAATGCGGATTTTTCAGCTGAGGTCGTTTCACATACGCTGTCCGCGTTTAAAAAACATACTTCCTGCTTATCAAATATGATGATATTTTGGGCGTGCACATTATAACTATACGTAAGCATAAGTAGTATCCAAATCATTTTCATTTTGAACCTCGATAAATTTTCGCATGCTTAAATGGTGCCCTTTCGTTCCCAATATACGCTTTTTGATGAAAGTAAAAAAGGGCTTTACGGCAGTGGATTCTCTTATACACCGTATGAGATGCAGTTGGTGGATGAAGAAAACAATTCATGGGAAGAAGTAATTGGAGAGCGCAACTCCGCACGACTGCCGAGTTTTCAGCGACTGGACATCCGGATCGGTAAACATTTCTCATGGGGCCGGACACGAATACAAACCTATTTGGAAGCTATCAATGCGTTAAATCGTAATAATGTATTTATGTATGACTGGAACTGGAATGACGGTCATTGGGAACAGGACACCATTACTTTGATGCCGTTTATACCGAATTTCGGGATTGAAGTGAATTTTTAAGGTGTTATTAATATGTAACGATTGCATAAGCGGAATTTGACAAACCGGTAACTCAAAAAATCTAAGTGATTCCACCAAACATTCCAAACTTCAAAAAAAAACGTGCTGTCAAAATTCCGCCTTAATGCGCGTGTTAGGTGACGCCCTATACTCGAAATATGAATCTGAAACTTTGAAAATTTGACTTTACTGATGTTGTGTTACCCTAAAACCTTGAACCTTCAACCCATATTGTTTTGGGCAGTTGGGTATGGGTAATATTCTTTTTTAATTTTTCTAGACAGCCACTCATTTTGCTTGAATCAAATATTCACTGAACTCCGAATGCCCTTTCGACCTGAACCTAATATATCTTTTATATCGGTTGGGTCATTGGGGCAAATATTCTTTTATATAGGCGGTGATATGGTGTAATTTTCAAAGGATGCGTCGATCTCTCCTGCCCGCATTATCCTTGTGCAATTAATTTCTCAGCTTCATCAAACATGTTTGGATATAGATTAGTTGGGACTTTATCTCTTCCTAATTTTTTTGCAACTATATACCTGGCACATTTTGAGTTGTCACCTTGGCAATAATTCTTTTTAAAAAGTGCCCCTAAACCCGTTTCCATCGGCATTTTGTCATTGAAGAATAAACAGCCTGATAATAATTCACAATCAGCCATTTGTTACTCCTTTTTTTTAATTCATAGGAACTCTATTTTACACCTAACATTATTATTAACTAGCCCAACTTATTAAAATAAACTTTCCATATATAGGCATATTGTATCCAAATATAGAAAAATATCATCTTTTTCTTATTATAGGAAAATTGTTTTTCCATATATAGACATTAACAATTCTGACATGCACACAGAATCTCTGCTAAAATACAAATATTGATGTCATGCAATAAGAAGATTAGCTGATCACAATAAAGCTAACATGAATTGAAAATGCAAGAGGTATTTTGAATCCCAATATCCGCCTGAGGCAGAATCTCTTTTTAGACAAGGGAGAAATAAAAATCCCCCTTTTGTAAAGGGGAATTTTATTTCACATTAACGATAGACAAGAGTGATAATTTCTAATTCTTGTTTTTTCTAACCATATCAGTGATGGTTCTAAAGTCGATTTTACCGGTTCCCATTTTGGGGAGTTCCGGAACGACTCTGAAGATCTTCGGGATGGCAATCTTTGGGAGCATTTTACTCATTTTCTGAATAAGTGTTTTTTCAGAAAGCTTCTTCGTGATTACAGCCACGATCCTGGCTCCCTTGATGGAATCGGGGATATCGACCACACAGCAATCCACACCTTCAGGAAGCAATGAATCCAGAATTTTTTCTGTCGCAACCAGAGAAACCATCTCGCCACCGATCTTCACAAAACGCCGGAGTCTTCCGCTGTGCCACAGGTATCCGTCCTCATCCCGTACACCCATATCACCGGTATCATACCAGCCGTCTACAATGCGCAAGGATGTTTCCTCAATATCATTGAGATACCCCTTCATCACCAGATCGCCTTTCACCAGAATTTTCCCTTCCTCTCCATCAGGTAGGATTTTTCCTGTTTCCAGTCCCACGATCTTGACCTGAACTCCTTGGAGAGGCTTTCCGATACTTCCCGGACGATTGTCCTCAGGAGTATTCACGGAAATACCGGGACTGGTCTCGGTGGTTCCATAGGCGTCACACAGTTCAATATTGTGCTTTTCGAGGTAGCCTTCACGCACCCACTCCGGTGTCTTGTCAGCACCCGGAAGCACAATGCGGAGATTTGCAAAATCACCAGGTTTGGATTCTTTTAGATATCCGGCAAAAAAGATCGGGGTGGCTGCGATAATTGTAGCCTTTTCTTCTTTGATCATCGTCGGGATTTTTTTATAATCCAGCGGATTGGCATAGGTCACTGATTTACAGCCGACAATCAAAGGCATCCAAAAGTTGGCATTAAATCCAAAAACATGAAATAAAGGCAGAATCGACATGACTGTATCATCCTCATTCAAGCCGAAAGCATTCTTCAGCGCCAGTATATTGGATCCCATGTTTTTATGTGTCAATTGAACGGCCTTTGGATCTTTCTCGCTACCACTGGTGAAAAGGATCACAAGATTATCATCCGTTTCTTTTTTCGGCATTTTGGCAATGATGGCCGACGCTGGCAATTTTGATTTGAGTGCGGCTCCCAGTTTTTCTGTGAGTTTGATGCTTTTCATAATATCTTCAAGGCAGACCATCCCTGGAACCATTGGGCAGTTGATCTTTTCGAGCAATGCCCGGGAAGTGATGATTGTCTTGAAGCCGCATTTTTTCTGCGCGTATTCACAGTTTTTGGCAGCACCTGTGGAATAGTTGATCATGGCAGGTACTTTTCCGGCCATGAGAATACCAATCACCGTAAGAACGCATCCTGCGGAGGTGGGTATCATCACTCCGATATCACCTTCATCATATTTTCTGAACTTTTTTGCAAGAATGAGAGACCCGATCAGCGCCCTGCTGAAACTGACTTCCCGGTTTAAAGTGAGATCCTTAATTGCAAGTTTGTTGCCGAGTCTCTTTGCGTTCTTGACAAACTCATAATGCAGTATCATAGTTTGGCCGCTCCTTTTGAATCCATGGATGATTCAACTATACAAAAATTTATGAGGAAAATCAATTAAAAAGGGGGTTCGATTAAAGAAAGATATAAATAATAATCAGGGACTGCGTATTCAAATGGCTGTTTTTCATTCCCAAGTTGGATTAAATGATGTGGATTTCACGACAACTCAAACACTTCCTGTCTGCCTCGGTTTACCTGGGCCTATCCCTGTTTGTGGGGAGAATGATAGGATGGTATCTCAGCGTATTATCTCTGAATTTCATTTTTGCGAATTAATTGTTGTGATTTTTTGCTGTTATCAGACCGTCTTATAGGCCAAACAATTTTTGCGCCTGTTGCATGGTTGAAAAAGAATGGTCCTTACGAAACATGCCTTTCTCTTTTACAAAAACAATATCAATTTGACCCAGCGCATTATCAAGTGGACGATTCCATCCGAAAATCATATCATAGGCAACAAAGTCATAACGCTTCATGTATGAAAGCACATCCAACAATTGTGGAGTCCCTTTATAGAACTCGAAAAGAGATACTTCGAGTGCTACCACTTCTGCGTCCGCCAAAGTTTGCTTTGCACCCTCAAGCACTTCAAGTTCGGCTCCCTGTACGTCTACTTTAATAAGATATGGACCTTTAAGACATTTATTCTTAATGATTTCATCTATTGTTATTAGCGGTACTGTAATTTCATGTCCATCCGTTTCAATACCCATGCTTTCCTTATAGAGGGAGGAGCCGGCGAGTTGATAATTATGTACGTTGAATGTTACCTGCCCTGAATGTGAACCGGCTGCAGCCAAAAGGTATGAACCATTGTACTTCTTCAGAATTGATTTCAATTCTGATTCAAACTCTTTCAGTGGTTCTATAAGCAAAAAATAAGCATCGGGGAAGGCTTTGTATAATTCCATTGTACCTGACGCAACCCCCACGTCAATAACTGTCTTTGGCTGAAAACCTATCGTTCGTATCAAAGAATAAGATTCTGCCATGGATATTCTCATTCTAAGCGAGAGAGGCACCAATCGCTGAAAACTATGATAAATTCCAATTAGAAGACGCCGAACTGCTCTTTTAATAATCATTTTATCAATCTCGTTAACTGGTTATTTTTTTAGTCGAACATTATTTACCAGGTGAATATACATATCACAATAAAAGATGTGTCTATATTTAGTATGAATTCTATCTATTTCTCGATTTAAGTATCTCAGTCTAACGGACAAAAACTGCCCGGAAAACTGTGGTTCAGTCATGCAATTAGAATTTAAGTTAGAAGGAATATACGAAATGAATTTATTAAATCAAGTGGTTTCGAAAATAGTTAGATAATAAAATAACCGGGCACTTTGTATTCAAATAGCTGTTTCTCCATTCCCCTATTATACGCACAGATACGAAATAATTACAACAACCGCTGTCACAAGACCCAATCTGACAGTCGGCATATCTGCCTTTTGAATCCAGATTCCCTCTTGGGTTAAACCAGGGGAAACTTTAAGGAACATTATCCCCCACAATAGAAGAATGGGAATACGTCTTATCGGATAAAGGTTTGTATTTTTCATGACATATATCCTTCCAAATTATTGACAGGAAAGGATTATAAAACCAAGCACTATATCCCAATGCCAATATGAAATCCAAATAGATTGTCTTTATCCCCTTCTGAGTCAGACATCTGTATGTAATAACCAATGCCAAGATTCAGCAGGCCAGTTAGACTGCTTCGGATTTCCCCACCCAAAAAAGTTCGATTGGAAGATGTGGAAAGTGGATTCCCCCAGGTGCGCAAGAGAACGATTCGTGCTTGACTGAGCAGGCCAAAATCTTGCCCTGACTTTGGATCAAATATATTTAAATAACCCAGTCCGAGGCGTCCGCCGGAAATTCCCGGGCTGATTGTAACACAAAGATTGTGATGCCAGGTTTTTCTATCTCGGTTTTTATCGAATTCATGTGCGTAAGTTGATGTGAAGGACCAACGGTCCGGGATTCCCCATTCTATTGATGTTACTGGAATGATCAAATCCTGCTCACTCAGCCGAACAACAAATTTTTTATTGGATTTTGCCTTTGGTTCGACTTTTTCCTCTGCTTCCTGACTGAATACCGCATTTACGCAAAATAATAAAAAGAGGATGGTTGCAGTATTACGATTCAATATCCTATGCATTTCAAATTCTCCATTGAGTGGATCATTCAATTCTTTCATCACTTGCAATTTTGGGCTCCCGCCAAAGTCCATAAGACGCTGCGAGAAGAGGCACACCAATAATTAAAAGGATTCCAAATGCATCCTCAAATCCAACTTTGATGATTCTCCAGACAATAAAAGCAAGACAAAGAAGCAGGATCAAAATCGATGCGATGCGGGGGAAATATTTTGATATAATACCGATTCCAATCATGACCAATCCAGGAAGCACATTCATGATGAAACTAAGTGAGAAGATCCCATGGTCTATATTGGAGATTCCAGCAAAGAGTGCGACAAAAAAACCGACTGAAATACTTATTTTGGGAGCCACTTCGCGGAAGTCTTTGGTCAAGAGGACATTGAACAAGGCTTTGGCAACAACACCGAGAATTATAACCATGAAAAACAGCTCTGCGGCCACATTGTTTTCAGCCCGCAGTTTTGCGGACATGAGAATACAGGCAATGATCGTCACGACAAAAGCGATATTGCTCGAACGGTAATTAAGACTCATCTGCCTTTCATCTACATTTTTTTTGGCTACTCCTAGTGAAGCTAAAGTGGGCCGCAAGAGATAGGCAAAAACAATCAGCATTAAAAGAACGTCATATTGTGTAACAGCATAAAGAACCAGGACAAGAATGAAAATTCCACTTGCCCACCAGAAGATAGGATCTCTCTTAAACATGGTCTTTTTCCTCCAGAATGAAGAGTTCATCAACGGTTGTTTCAAGCTTCTCTGCCAGCAATAATGCCAGCTTCACAGACGGCGCATAATCGCCCCGTTCGATGGAAACAATGGTTTGCCTTGACACCTTGACCATATCGGCCAGTTTCTGCTGGCTGAGTTCGTCACGGTTAAATCTAAATTTGCGGAGATTTGTTTTCATAATCCTCTTCAGTCCATTTATTCATATTGACACTATAATGTAAGCTATAATTATCATTATGTCAAGTATTATTGTCACAATGTCACCAATAGTTATCATCGCAAAATTTTTAAACGCCATTACATTGTCATGTTTATATTTATGACTGTATAAAATAATGGTTTTTGATGCGGATGAAACGAGTGATTAATTGATTTATACAGGATGTCCTGTACAATGGCATTTCCCAATCCTTGATGTCCATGTTCCGGATGCACATCGATCTCTTTCAAATGCATTTGGTTTTTAAATTCGGAGCACAGAGCAAATCCAACGACTTGATCACTTTCATTATTTATCAGGAGCCACAGTCTGTTTTCCTGTTGAGCTTGTTCGAATGTTTTTAATGGGGTGGTTTGCAATCGGTTAGCCATCGGCAAATCTTCTAGGGGAAATATTTCAGCGGCTGCTCTATCGATCTTATGTAAATCAGAGATGTATTTTGCTTGGGCAAGTTCGATTTGATAAGTCATGATTGAACTCATTTAAATGTCTAACAGTGGGGCTAACAGGTCAAAACTCAACAAGGATTTTAATGACTCAAATGATTCCAGATAACTTTGAAAACTCAAGAAACGTGGCGAGTTTTGATCCTCGTTCAGCCCATTGATAAACATAATAGTAATGCCTATACCAGTTTCCTTGAAAGTGGTACAATTCTTTCTTATCTGTTTCAGTCTGATAATTCGAAATAAATATTATCTACCAGAACATTTCCCCCAGTATATTCCCCTTCGCTATCCTTGGGATTCCACAATGCAAAAGGTATATGTATGTTTTCCAGGTAAAGCCCCAGTGCAACAAAATCGGCTAACGGGATCGTAAATTTTTCGAAATTATTATCTACAGGTTCAGAAGAATAGTTTAATAAATTAACAGAACCAAAACCACCAGTACTTTCAAGTTTTACTTCAAAATCAGCAATATTTTCGGGAACATCCAGCATAACTATCAGGTTCCCGTTATGGTATTGACTCATGTCAATCGCAACATCCAGCTCAAACCAAAAGCCTCCCCAATTTCCTCCGTCGTATACAGCCAAAATGCTTGTCTCTCCATCAATTGCAACAGTTGAGACCGATATGTCTGGGCTGGCTGGACCGTATTTAACGATTTTGATATTATGAAATGCTGTAAAGTCCCGATTGATTGCCGCCAAAGCAGAAGACGAACCAAGTCCCATTGTTTCTTCATCAACATCTAAAACAGGCTCATCAGGAATATTCGTTAAGGTGGTGTCCCGATATACCCTGACATAATCGACATACATTTTTTGCGGAAATACCGATGTTTCATCAGGAGATCCGGGCCAGTATCCGCCTACAGCCACATTCAATATCAAATAATGACTTCTTAAAAATTCCTTCATATCGTCTGTGATTTCTATTTCATGATAAGATTCCCCATCGACAAACCATTTTATATTTGCGGGAGACCATTCTATCGAATAGAGATGATAGTCATCGCTGTATTTTCCTTCAACAAATGTGCTCGTTCCAAGATTTTCATCATGTTCATGATCAGAATTCACATAGTGAATATTTCCATGGACTGTCTCTTCAGCTCCCCCAATCATTTCCAAAATATCAATTTCACCGCAACCGGGCCAATCAATTTCCGGTTTATTTGAACCCAGCGTCCAGAATGCAGGCCAAATTCCCTGGCCGTATGGAAGTTTGATTCTGGCTTCAACTTTTCCAAACCTGAATGTAAACAGGTTCTCAGTCGTAAGTTTTGTAGAAGTATATTCCAATTCTTCAATTTGTGTTTCATTTGCCTCAATAAATAAAACAGAATCT
>JABMRT010000166.1 GCA_013202295.1 Candidatus Zhuqueibacterota bacterium | reverse complement strand
CTTGAATTCTTTACTGTACTTGCGTCTTCTTTCTTGATCAATCACGTGGACACCTCCTGTTAAGAGTAACAAAATAGAAAAGTCTTAACTTTGTGTCCACTAAAATATAGCAAGATCACTTAACACTATTTGATTTATCAAGATTTTCAACAACAACCTTAGCAAACCTTACATTGGTGTTCACATCAAAAGTTTTCCTTATATCTTGTCCTGCACGTGCAGGAATATCGAATGTATACAAATCCTCAGTGTCACAGCGTACGCCATCGTTACTTCCTCTCACATGGAGTCGAAGTCCGGCTTTTGCCTTGGAATCATATGTGCATTCAGTTGCAATGGCCAGCTTTGAAGCAGCCTCAAGGCCCATTGGAAGGCACGCCTCTATTCTGGTGCTTTGTCTGGGATCAAGAGAGTCAATCATCAGAATCGGAAATGATATTTTGTACTGCGGATCGATAGTGAGAACCTGAATGGCTAAATCTTCTGTATCCCAGTCAGTGTCATACACATTGTGGTTGTTGTGGAGGATATGGGATGTCATAGACTCTTTTCCAAAGTCTTCGACTTTTAACGGCGGATAGCTCGATACTCCGCGAGCAGTCCCGTCACCTGTGAAATATCGCAAGGTATGATACACGTAAATATAGGAACCTTCAATCAGGATATGCACCTCAGCAAAACCGGCAGCATCAGGTACTCTGCCCAATGAAACAACAGGATTCGCAGCATATTTTTCCCAGTTGATTCCATCAAAACTCCAGGCATAACCGAGGGATTCAATTTTCGGGACCTTTGTGCCGCCGTATACACAGTGGTAGACACCTTCATGATATCTTGCACATGCTTCAGAAAAACCACCGTCATCCCAAGAACCCCAGTCACCGGGAGAGAGAACAGGATTGCCCTCGTATAGTTTCCATGGTCCTTCAGGCTTGTCAGCATAGGCAATACAAAATGCACCCTGATCGGCAACAGATACAGGATGCTGAGCGAACATGTAAAATTTTCCGTCGATTTTACTTACACTGCCAGGATAGACACCGCCCTTTGGCCATTCCATCACGGGATTTCCCTCATACTTCTTCCATGGCCCCAATGGATTGTCCGCAGTAGCCAAACCTATGGCGCCAAAACCGGGAAAATCTTTTCCACCGAAGGCGAAATACCACATATAGTAAGTTTCAGTGCCCGGCACAGTCTCATAGCTATCTTCTTTCAAAATGCATGCACAGGCTGTCAAACCATGATCCCACTCGTCTTCCTTGCCCGTATCAAGTATCGGATTACCTTCGGCATACCTTTTCCAGGGTCCCAAAGGACTGGGAGCGGTCGCAACACAAAGACGATATGAATTGGGCCAGCGTTCCTGATCCTTGCTACGTGCATGATAATACCAGTAGTACGTATCGAGGTCCTTAAAGACATCACTGGACTCCATCATCTGACTATCTACAGCCGAATCATCAGCATTGGGTGATAGTGCGGGACTGGGACCAAGAACATGGATTAAGGGCCTCTCGGCAAAAATATTTTTCTTCCCTGTGGTATTCTGGGCATGGGATGGTGCGGGGGATATACAGAGCCCCGATATGAAAATGACACATGGTACAATGCATGAATTCTTAAAATGCCTCATAATGGTTTCCTCTTTTTAAAAACAGTAAGTATTTATATATATGGATTAAATTTAATTCTCAATGTTTTAATAACGGCTTGTTATGAATTATTTCCTGTCTTAGATGTAAATACATTAAAATCATTTAACCAATTGAAGCAACACATAACACAATGCCAATATTCCCAACAGCAACACTGAAAGAAATTTATAATTTCCGAATCCGCTCCAGCCAGGTCGACGCAGGGCTGCAAGTGGACTTTCCCAGACTAACTTTTCACTTTCAGCTGTATGTTTATGAGGATAGTGTCGAGAGGTTATATACAGAATTACACAACTTACGATAAACAGCCAGAAGCCGACCATCATAAATGACCAATCACGCCATAAAAAACTAAATACAGAGCCAAATCCCGGTAATTGACTCCAGAAATCAGACCAGACGTCAGCTACAAAAATAATTAATCCCATAAAGGTTCCGATACAAAGGGTTATAAAAGCCCCTTTGCCGGAAGCTCCTTTCCACAACACACCTCCAAGAAAAACTGCTGTTACTGCTGGACAAATGTAACATATCATTGTAGTGTTAACTTCAAGAACAGTGCCGAATTTGCCTATTTGAGAAGCCCAGGCGATGGATAAAATCACAGTGGCTATTGTGACTCTGCGTCCAACCTTAATCAAATCCTTTTCTGAAGCCTTTGGCCATATTGGCTTATATATATCATAGCAGAAAACCGTTGCAACTGAATTGAAGACACTTGATAGAGTACTCATCAAGGCTGCCAGCATAGCAGCAGTAACTAGGCCTTTAACACCTACAGGCAAAACATTTGCTATCATATAAGCATAAGCCAGAGCGGTATCCTGGGTTCCATCGGCCTTTAGCGGAAATGGGGGAAGCGAGCCTGAATTCGATTGAAGTAATCCGAACAATATTAAACCCGGCAACACAAAAATAAAGACCGGCAGCACTTTTATGAAACCTGCAAAGAGTGCTCCGGTTCGAGCATGATTTTCATTTTTTGCGCCTAATACACGCTGAGAGATTGTCTGATCTGTACAAAAATACCAAATCCCGATAACTGGATAGCCTAAGAATACCGCATACCAAGACAAATCCCGGGCAGGGAGGTCTGAACGAAGCATATGAAACCGCACCGGCTCAACACTCGCAGTTAATCCCTCCCAGCCGCCTATCATATTAAACCCTATTATGGTCATAACAATAGAGCCGCCTATCAGTACTATTGCCGCAAAAGAATCCGTCAATACAACTCCCCTTAGACCACCGACTATTGTGTACAGACCCGTTAGCATCAATATAATCGTCATACTTATCATCATAGGAATATTGAAAAGACCTTGTATTACTTTGGCACCTGCAAAAAGGGCAAAACCACAATGAATAAAAATAGCTGTAAATATCGCCATACCTACCTCGAATATTCTGCATTTGTTATTATAGCGCTTCAACAGAAAATCGGGAAGAGTCGCAACCTTGCTGCGAATATAAAACGGAGCAAAGAAAATCGCTAATATTATTAAAGTGACTCCCGCCATAAATTCGAGATTTCCATAAAGCAGGCCGCGTTTAAATCCTTCTTCGGCACATCCGACCAGCTCAATCGCCGATATATTCGATGCAAATAACGATAAGCCTATCCAAGGCCAGATTAGTGATCGGCTGGCAAGAAAGTAATCACTACCCTTGGTCGACTTACGCTGTATCCAACCTATCCAACAGCCTAAAGCAACCATAAAAGCAAGGAAAATAATTATTGTCAAGAGATCAACTGTACTAAGATTAAACTTTATATCCATTCTGTTAGTCTCCTTAATAGTAACCTTAAATTTGTTTTACACCCACCCTTTATTCTTTAAAATATATTATCGTTACAATAAACTATTCTGCACCGGAACATATATGCTTATTCATCATTTAGAATAGAAAACCTGCTCCATGGCAGCCCACCACTCACCTTCCGACCTTGTTGATATTGGTAATTGACAGCCAGTGTCTGTAAATTTCATCCATGCAATAGTAGCGGGATCATTATCAATGAGTTCCATATCCGCCGGGAAATTATTGCCAACATATTCAAAATAGCTGAATAAATAAAATTTGCAATCCAGTTCATGCAGATAAATTGCATAGTTTCGTATATTTCCTTCAGTAATCTTGCTCTGTACTTCCGGCCAGATATTTTTATGCAGAAGTACATACGCTTCCTTCATCTCCGGCTGTAACCCTATCACCATCCCGATGCGCTGAACTTTCGATTCATCAATTCCGGAATTCGCCTTTCCATTGAAATAAAAAACTTCCTCCATGTCAATCCACCAATCTTTTTTCTTATCAGGTGACTGCTCGACAAACCACTCTTCACCAGCCATCTTCTCCCATTGCTGTATTTTGGGATTGTTCCGTATTTGTGTCATATCTGCATCGAAATCATCGCCGATATACTCAAAATATTTGAATAGATAAGGCTTGCCTTCTTCCAATTCTTTCAGATAAATTGAATAGTTACATATATTGGATTTTCTCAGCTCAGCCAGCACTTCCGGCCGGACAGATTCGTGTAATTTTTTGAATTCATCTATCTTACCCGGCTTGATCGCCACTATCCGCCCATAACGTTGAATTTTCGGTTCTTGCAATTTTGTACATACCAAAACCGTCATACAAAGAATTACTATAATGAAATAATTCCTGATCATAATAGAAGCCTCCTGTCCCCTTAGTTATATATTTTACTGTGGATTCCCTTCAGGAACTTTAATCCTTCCGAGGCCAGTTGTTCTGGAGAATCGGCTAATTTTCTCCAGATGCAGCAAAGTTTGGCTATATTCTCCATATTGGGATCGAACGATTCAATCGTTATGCAGCCATCATAATGAACCTGTTTCAGGGCCATGAAAAAGTCTTCCCACGGGAACAGCCCTGATCCTGGAATGCCACGCTGATTCTCACAGGCATGTATATAACCAACAAGATCACCGGTATTCAGCACTGCTTCAGTGATATTGTCCTCCTCACGAATCATATGAAAAGTGTCAAGATGGACTCTTATGTTGGGCATTCCCACTTCTTTGATGAATAGAACGGCATCGCCATCTGTATTGATGAAGTGACTTTCAAAACGATTAAGTGGTTCTACTCCAAGAATCAGACTCGAAGTCTGTTGGGCATGTTCAGCAATTTCTCTAAAGGCCTCAACACCCCATTTCCATTCATCCTCAGTTCTCATCTTACCTGATACATATCCCCATGCACAATAAATGACTCCGCATAAAATCTCAGCACCAGCTTCATTACTCAAATCAATTAATTTTTTTGTAAACTCTACTCCACATTTACGTATTTCAGGATCCGGGGATATAATATTATATTCGTCCGGCATCCCATACCCGATATTAATTGATAAGCCCAGATCATTTGCAGCATGCTTTACTTTTTGTGCCGGGAAATTATCCGTATCAAAAGGGATTATTTCTACAGCATCAAATCCAAGGGCTTTACATTTAGCAAGAACAGGTAAATCTTTTTCTACAAACGTCTCTTTAAATAATAAAGAATGAATTCCAAATTTCATTTTAATTTCTCCTTAAATTTGGCTCAAAGATTTAATTCTGTAATTTTTTATAAACTCAATAATTTTTGTTATTATTTTTCACGCTCACTCAGAATCGTGTTAACGAGGTTACATCATCACCGACCCTTTTTTCAGGATCACATTTCCATCAGCTTCACTGGTAACCACTACCGCAAATGCCTTGCTCGCACGCTCGTATAAATCGAAACGTTTTTCCAATTCAAAATCAGAGAATTTGTTATGGTGTTTCTTAATGATCTTGCGGAACCGTTCATAAGATTCAGGCTCGTTTCCCCATTCCGAACAATCCATAGTAATCACCGGTTTATCAACAAACGCATCCAGTGGAAAGAAGGGTAAAATTGCCTCAAGAAGGGTTGCAACATCAAGTCCATCTGCGCGAATGACTTCTTTTGAATAGGTATATGCCGGAAAATCTGCATCTGCTATTACTATCTCATCGCCATGCCCCATGCACATGAGCGTATATATGAGTTCCGGTGAAATACACACAGGAATATTTCTGAGCATAATTGACCTCCTGTTACTTTTCCGGCATTGATGGGTCCATCATTACTTTTACCATTTCTTTTCCTTCATACTTTTCATTTTTCTGAATTGCTGTAAGCACATCAGGCACAGCGCCCAGAGGGACTCTATGGCTAATCAGTTTTTCAATTGGTAATCTTGGATCAGCAATCAAAGGCATTGAGCGTACAAAATGTAATGCTTCATTATCAAAACTTCCAATGATCTTTATTCCTCTTTCAAGTAAATCCTTGCAGGGATTAAATGGAATTGTACCGGAGTCAACAAAATTACCAACTTCAACCATTGTACCACTGTCACGAACAAAACCCAGACTTTCCTTAAATGCGGCTGCAACACCAACTGCATTAATAACAACATCAGCACCCACAAGATTAAATGAATTATCATAAACAAATTCCTTACGATCCTTTTCCTCTGGTATATCAAGATGACACATTGTTAAGTCAGCACCCATCTCCCTTGCAAGATCAAGACGGGTACGATTGTACTTGTCAGTGGCAATGACCCGCGATGCTCCAGCAATTTTACTTGCTGCTACTGTCAATAGCCCGATAGGACCAGCGCCGTTAACGACGACAGTATCACCAGGTTGAATATTTGCATGCAATAGTCCATGAACAACAACGGCCATTGGCTCCAAGAATGCTGTTCTCTCTGCTGTTGTATCTGATTTTAAAAAATAAGAGTTCGGATGACTTAAGTAGATATAATCTGAATAACCAGCTGTAAAATGAGGTTCCTGGTCTGCCTTTGCCCAGGTACCATAACTTATCCAACTAGTACATTTTTCAGGTGTCTTTGCTATTTTACAGAAATAACACTGCCCGCAGTGGATTGCAGGTATTAATCCGATCCTGTCACCCTTTTTAATCGGTTTACCCACAGAATCTGTTTTTGCATCTTTACCTAAAGCAGTAATAACAGCTGATATTTCATGACCCAGGCTTATTGGATATTCAACACCAAATACTGCTTCCTGAGGCGCATGCCATGTGTGCATATCAGTGCCACATATACCGCAAAGCTCTATTCTTGCCAGAACTGTACCGGGTGCCGGATCGGGTAAAGGAAATTCATGTAAAATTAAATCCCCATCCGGCTTGTCTAAAAGCAGCATTCTACCTGTTTCATTTGACATAGTGCTTTCCTTACTTTTTTATAATTAAACTTCCTAGTATTAAATTTGAGGATAGAATAATAAACACGAGTATTATTCATCCGGTTCATTAAAATCCATATACCCATCAACATTTATATGGCGTGCTGCCATCTGTTCCTTTGTCACATTGAGTTTTTTCATTAGAAGCTGAATAATAATATCCTCAAAAACAAAGATGGTCTGCTCAAAAAGGGCTGCCATGGGCTGTTCAGATGGAATCTCACAATCTCTTCCACCATGCACCTGACCACGCAGACTCACTGTAAAGTCACAAAGGGGTGCAGCTTTAGAATTTGCATCCGCAGTAATAGCTACAATCTTTGCGCCGGTTTTTTTTGCCAGTTTCATTACTGTAAATCCGATTGTTGTACAGGCCGCATTTACAATTAATAAATCACCTTCTCCAATGCTGGGACAAGTGGTATCAAAAACGATATGTGCATCAAGCCCCATATGCATAAGACGCATTACAAATGCTCGTGCCGCACATTTCATTCTACCAATACCGAAGACAATAATACGGTTTGCGTCCGCTATTGCATCAAGTAATTTCTCTACCTCCGCATCCTTAACATCTGATAATACAACTCTGTGTTCTTTAAGAACGATTTCGACCAGTTCATTGTAATCTGACATTATTAATTACCTCCCTTTATATTTTCCTGTTTTCACCCGGCATCGTTGGGAATGTAATCGTTTTTGAAAATTCAAGGATTTCATCCAGATTATCAAATACCTTATGAAAAGCTTCAACAATATATTCCATTAATTTTAAGTCATTTGGCGGATAAACAGGATTAATACAGAATGATCTGTCAAACATATCAACAGTTACAGGATAATCGAAAGGATCATAAATCATATCTCTCGCCTGTTGACTTGCATGCGCGCCTGTCCATGGTTCACCCTTACCATAGGCATTTTTCTGCATGAAAATACTCTGGGCTGGAACCGGCATATTGTGCCATTCGAACATATCAACACCTTCTTCAATCAAGGCTTTGTGTACCGCCCACCTGAAACGCTTCACATGAATATCTGTAATGCCAAGCTGCTCAGGATAAAGACGTACTTTATATAAATGCCATGTATGTACGTCACCCTCCGGTTCCTCAGGAGGCCTTACTCCTTTGATCTTGGCAAGCTCAGTATTGAGGTAATCACAATTCTTTCTACGAAGGTCCTGGAGATGGTCATAACGTTTCAAGACTGAGCGGCAAAATGCATCTGCCATTTCATTGTTACGGTAGTTAAATCCCATAATCTGAGCATCATAAAGACGAATCTCACCCTTCGGTACAACCTTCTCACCGAACATCGCCATTTGACGTGCACGATCAATCATCTCATCATCATTGGTAGTCACAATACCGCCCTCACCAGCCGGCAGGTTCTTGCTGCCGTTCAGACTAAAGCCTGCTACATCACCCAAAACACCTGCGTTTCTGCCCTTGTATTTACCACCTACTGCCTGCGCTGCATCCTCGATTACTTTAAGATCATGCTTTTTGGCGAGTGCATTAATAGTATCCATATCTGCACATAAACCATGAACATGAACAGGCATCAACGCCTTCGTTTTTTCTGTAATTTTCTCTTCAATCTTTGCAGGATCCATATTCATCGAATCGACATCAATGTCGGTAAAGACAGGGATCCCGTTATGAGCTATTATCGCCTGAGCCGTTGCCCAAAAACTATATGCAGGCGTTATCACCTCATCGCCCGGACCAACGCCAGCCGCAACTACTGCCGCATGCAACGCCGCTGTACCTGAATTAACTACCAGCGCATGTTTGGCACCAATATATTTGGCGAAATCATCCTGCAGACCGATCACTTCTTCCTCCATCGGTCCCCACAAAATACCTCTTTTCAGTACTGCTACGACTGCATCGATATCATCCTGAGTAATGGGAGGCCAGCGCTTTTGTAAACCTCCAGGAACGGTAGGTTTAGCTCCATTAATTGCCAATTTTGCACTCATAACTTATCCCTTTCAATAATTATTAAAATGTTTAAAAATAACTTCAATTTCAGAATAAAGAGCAACATATGCTGTTTATACAACTGCTTTGATTATATAAAGAAAATTATCTATTTCAATCCAACAGGTCTGGTTTACATAATTAAACAGGCTGCATTATGCCCTTCCTGTGCTTTCGAACACTTGCATTTTTTCTTGTACTACTTTCTTCACTGCCTGTCTTGCCTGATACAACATTGGAAGGATAATCGACCGGGCTGCTGCTTTATCCGAATTGGTGAAGAGTCGGTCACGGTTTTTTTCAGTTATTTCCAGGCCTTCATTGTTGAGCGTACCCAATTCCGCTTCTACTTTAATCCCATAAGCCTTACACATTTGTACAATCTTTTTCGTTTTAACAAATTTTTTTGATATAGCATTTTTGAGCCATCAAACATCACTGAAGGAAATCCTGCATGAATACCTTTAAGGATAATCGCTTCGCTATTTCCATGATCAAGATTTATCCCTACCGGCACTTTTACCTTTGCAATAACCGCTTTTACATAATCCAGGTAATTGGGCAAATTAGTGAGATGAAAATGAATCGGGTTAATTTGCATCAATACCGGCGAAGTTTCTTCCTCAGCAGCTTCTAAGATGCCCTGCAAAAACTCATATGCGAAAATATTAAATGCACCAACCGCATATTGTTTTTTTTGAGCATCTCTTAATAGATTTTCATATAATTCAAGCAGTATATAGATTCCCGTAATTTACCAGATCTTATATTCATTTTATGTTATGCTAATATTAATATTTAGATTTTGATATACTGATTCATTTAATCTCTTAAAATGCACTATAATTTATAAAAATATATTCGGTAAAGCATTGTGATAACGTCCCATATGTTTGTAATTATGTTGCATCTTTAAATTTTAGTTTATAGAAATGAAGAAAGTCAGCAATTCTTTTACAACTATAGGGAAAAATAATCCGAAATGCTCATTAGTGAAATTTCCCGGTGGCAAATAGGTGGCAAATGATGGTGTGGACAACTATGGACGATTATGGACAACTATGGACAAATAAAAGGCTTGCGTTTTGGCTTCTCAAAAGTTTATGGTTATTGTTTTTTATTAAGTTATCTCATTAACACAAGGACTTCTAATCCGTAGGTTCAG
>JABMRT010000165.1 GCA_013202295.1 Candidatus Zhuqueibacterota bacterium | reverse complement strand
ATATTTACTTCATTCAAAAGCAAAGCCCAAGGCGCGATTAAAAGCCCTACTTGGTGATTTGCCAATTTAACCTAATTAAGTGCCATTTTATTCACGTCAGCCTTATTTAAGAGACAACCGGAACGCGGCCATTTCCTGACCGTTACGAACCAGTAGGATGTCCTCGACCAGCACTGGATGATTCCAGGTCTTGCCCTCGATTGCCGGAAACCGTGCGAGTTCCGTGAACTGATCGGGAACTGCCTCGACCAATGCCAGCTCACCCTTCTCTGATAACACCAGCAGCAAATCCTGGTCAGCCAACAGGACGAACTGACCACGACCGTAGCGTCCGCCTTTCCATTTGCGCGTGCCATCCTCGATGTCGAGGCATGCGAGTTTTGGACCATCGAATCCGTAGACATGGCCATTGTGAACCACTGAGTCGTTAAAATAGGGTTTTATCTGGGTTGAGGTCCAGCGCTCTTCGACGGTCCATCCATCTGGCCCGTTGGCAACCGAGATGCGGCGCACTCCACTTCGTTCGTCGGCACTGACCAGGATGTCGCCATCCGCGATCTGGGCAGGCTGTACGATTGGATGTCCTGGCCACGAGTACTCCCAGAGCAGCGTGCCGTCAGAGGGCAAGACACTGATTGTCCCTACCTTGTTCTGAAACAGGACCTGGTCCACGCCATCGATATTTAAAAGGTGGGGTGAACTGTAGCAATCCCCTTCATACGGTTTGGACCAGTGCAAATCGCCGGTATCGAGCTCATAGGCGATGAGCGTGCCGGCAGCCGCGATGATGACTTTGTCATCCGCAATCAAGGGTGAGCTCGAGAAAGCCCATGTCGGGACCTCTGCATTTGTTTCAATCCCTACATTGCGTGACCACACAACACTGCCGTTACTGGCATTGAGTACATTCAGGATTCCAGTGGCACCCAGTGCATATATGCGACCATCGCTTAGAGTCGGTGTGCCGCGCGGACCAGCACCGCCTTGTGCCTCCCAGAAGCGTACAGCGTCCTGATGTCTCCACAACGGCTCGCCTGTGGTTAACTTGTAACAGGCAACGACCTCGTCATCACCGCGTTGTTCCTGGGTGTAAATCAGGTTACCGCTTACAGCGAAGGACGACCAGCCAGGTCCAACCGGTCGTCGCCACATTTCCACCGGCGGCGAAGCAGACCAATCCGTTTCAATCTGCACATCGTGGATGATGCCGTCACGATTCGGTCCTCGAAAGCCCGGCCATTTAACTTCGATCTCCGTTATCGCTGTGTCAGTGGGAAGCATCAGTGTTTCGTCACCGGCTTGGTCCAGAAGATTTTCTTCAATCGTCTCGGCCCACCGCCATGAAAAGTCAGGCTCGCCGCCACCTGTGATACCTCCGTACCGAAAGAGAGCCCAAACACTGCATGCAATCAGGATAGTCACAACCATCGTTGCTCGTCGAAGTCCGTCAGAGAACCGGTTGCATATCAATGCCCAGACAACAAAGGCAAGCGTTATAATTGGGATGGCGTAGATTGGGAACAACAGTCCCATCCCAGCTTTCGCCATCGATTCGTGGAGGATGAACCGTGTCGCGAATAGTCCGATGATCATCAGCACGATAGCGACTATGCGATCTAACCAGCGCGCCCGACTGAAGAAAATCCACCATACAATAATCGCCAATGCGAAAAGGATTTGGCCAAACATAGCAATCATCAGATCGTCGGGGACAACAATTGGGGCGATAAATTTGACCAGCAACAACAGCATCGCAGCAGCAACACCCGGCCACAGCCTTAGCGGTTTCTTTTGTATTGGTTTTTCGGATCCTTTATCATGTCCTTTTTTAGACATTATCAGCTCCTTAACCTATTTTTTTGTTTTGAGTTTATGGTGTTATAATTCCATTGTTGCCTAATGTCACTGATCAACCGCAGCAATTTGCCGTCGCCTTCTGTCGCACTTGCTACTCACTCATCCATGCACGGGCAGAGTGTTGCACTCCGGCCAATAGATCGAAGACGCGTCGTGCTTCGTCCAAACTTAAGTTTCCCGCTCCGCAGGAAGGGGTTAGGATGGCGCGTTCATACAAGAGTGCTTTCGAGAAACCCTTCCTCTCCATAGCATCGAAACAGCCCTTGAGGCGTTCGGTCAATCCTTCCACGGTTTCCCGGTTGATTGCGGGAGTCGTGGGTACAATCCCCCAGGCAATACTTCCGCCTCGATCGAAAAATGCTTTTATATCATCCGGATAGAGGGAGATGCTTTCGCCATACTGGTACGCATCGAAATTGATGACTTGCACGCCCGACCGTACGATCATGCCAAAGTCGCTGTTTCCACAAACATGGATTCCAGTAATGCCTCCTGCTTCGGAAATTGCGTCGAAGACCTCACCCAGCATTCCATGCACGATCTCCTCGGACAGATACAGATAGCTGCTGCTCCCGAATGCGGCAAGGACCGGTTCGTCCACAAACAGAAGGACACCTTCCGATGCAAAGGGCTTGAGCTGTTTGACTTGCCACTGGACCTGGCGTACGAGGGTTTTGACAACTGCATCCCGGAGTTCTGGATCGCTAAAAAGCGGACGTTTGTCCTCACCTGCAATTCCGGTAGATAATGTGATTGGGCCTGTCGTTTGCCCCTTTACCACCGGCCACATTTTTTCCCCTGCCATGTTTTGGAATGCAACCAGCCCGGCCGCGACATCGCTTGATATGGCAAATAAGGAAGGATCTTCCTCCAGGAACCTGTGATAGAATGCCTCGAGCTCCGACAGTTTGCTGCTGACGTCGAGAGAGACGGTTTTACAATTGGTATCTATTCGAACGCAAGGCATCCCCTTGCCGTACTGAGGGATCATCTCCTCCTCAAAACTACGCTTGGGCAGCTGTGGCCAGAAGGGTATGCTCAAACCTGCATTGAGCAGGAAGGAAACGGCCTCCTTGCTGTCTGTGAATGGTACACTCCCAATTCCGGTTGTGGACAAGTTGGGTTTGACAACTGAGTTCATGCAAATTTCCTTTCAAAGAAGATCATTTTTTTGTGCTACACATAACACTGCTAATCAGCCGTGCGGTTTTTTGCGTCGGTCGTAGTAGCTTTGTTAGGCCTAATCCTTCAATAACATTTCATAATATATCATATCAGGTCCATCGTTTCTATATGCTTCCCTGCGAATGAAACCGACTGACTCATACATCTTTCTTGCTGGATTAAAAAACAAATCTGATCCTGTGCTAACTCTTACAAGCTCAAATCCCTGTTTCATAAATAGATTGCATGCATATTTAATTTGAAATTTGCCAAATCCTTTTTCTATATATTCTTGTAAAATACAGTTGTGCCCAATAATAACAAATCCTGGATGATTTCTTGGATCCCATGATACAAAACCAATAGGAACATCACCATCATAAGTCACAGCGTCACATTTTCCAATTGTTAATGGATTATCGAAAACTTCATTGTCATATGTAAGCCAATCTTTCTTATGTTTGTCCGCATCTTGCCAGTTATCATAACTTTTTTCCAGGAGATTATAAATTTGTCCTTTTTCTAAGGTTAATAAGGATCTCATGCTGTGTATCGCCTTGAACTAATAAATTATTCAGTAGTTACTGTGTATTCTTCGAATTTACAATTTATTCATTGATTCGCAAGGTTTTTTCGATAAAAAAACTCCCCGGCATCCTATTTCAACAGGATTTCGGGGAGTAAAAAGCTACGAAAATAAATTCCACAAATCACTTCATAATACAAATTGTAAAATATTTACCTCATCAACAACACCTTTTGTGACTTCACCACATCCCCTGCAATCAGCCTCAAAATGTATGTCCCTGAAGCAGTCTGCCGTCCGAAATCATCTTTGCCGTGCCAGTAGATGTTGTAGCTGCCTGCGCGTTGTTCTTCATTCAGCAACGAGCTCACCTTACGGCCCAGCATATCGTAAATGGTAATTTTCACCAGACCCGATTCTGCCAACTGATAACTGATTTTGGTCTGCGGATTGAATGGATTGGGGAATGGCGGCTCCAACGCTGTTTCTTTGGGTGCTTCAGGCAATGCGATCTGAATCACATCATAGACATGAACTTCACCGGCTGTACTCACATCGCTGAGACGATAACTAATCATTTGGCCAGGCTTGGCATTCACGTCAATGAAGGAGTAATCCGTGCTCGATGAAGTGTTGCCCTGACCCTGAAGATCGGAATGGGTTTGATACGAAGCGATTTCAATCCAATCAGTATCTGCTGATTTGGATTCAATAAAAAATCCCAGATTGTTCACTTCAGATTCTGTGGTCCACTTGATCAGGATGCCATCGGCCACAGGTTCTGCGGAGAATGTGGAGAGTTCAACCGGCAGAGACGCATCAGCACCAGCGTTCAACTTGCCGTAATTGGACGTGCCTAACGTGCCGCCTGAAATACTCAGATCACCAGCAACGTCAACCGTTCCATTCATATTATCATCGGCTGTGGCTGTACCTGAAATATCCGCGGTCACCCAGTAGAACCGAGTGCTTGCGGGAATGGCGTCGCTGAGTGAACCAAATGTCACGTCGCTGCTCGAGCCAGGATCTGCCACACTGCTTCCCAGCGCAGAAGCACCGACAAAGGTGTTGCTGCTGTTTGCATAGAGTTGAAAGGGCGTGGATTGCAGATCACTCGGAACACCCGAATCATATGTTCCTCCCAACATTACAGAAACCGAATTCAGCATTGCCCCTGTGGCATCACCAGTGAGACTGAACTGACCGCAAAGCCAGTTGCTTTGGCCTGGTGTAGCATTGACCTGATTAAAAACAAGGGCGGCGCCGGATTGGCCGACGTACAGGACGTCTCTCAATTTCCCAGAATAACACTGGAGCTTGTCAGACGCGGCTACTCGGATGAAGACATCCGCAAAATCTGGGGAGAGAACTTTCTACGTGTATTCAAAGAAGTGGAGCACTATGCAGAGAAAATGGTGCATAGTGACAAATAAATGGAGGAATGGATGGGCTCGCCTTTTCGAGCATTTATACCCTCCGAATGCAACATAAACTGGAAGGGGCGGATTCCTTTCCGGGTGTTCTTCAATCCCGGAAAGACTTTGAAGGGCGGATGTGCGGAAGACACATTAGTTTTGCATGACATCAAACTGATCGAAACGCATTCGAAAAGGCATGTTTTCTTTTGGTCCTTTTCTTTGCGCCAAAGAAAAGGACAATTATTTAAACTAAATGATAAGTGAAAATGTAAAAGCCATCCTGGACAAACTTCCAGATCATGTCACTCTTGCAGCCGCAGCCAAAACCCGTTCTGTGGATGAAATCCTTGAAGCCATTGATGCCGGCGTAACCGTCATTGGACAAAATTATGTGCAAGAAGCCGTTGCTGTCGCTGACGCGATCAAAGGAAAAGCCAGTCTTCACTTCATCGGCCATCTTCAGCGCAATAAAGTCAAGAAAACAGTGGAAGTCTGTGATTTGATAGAGACTGTAGATTCTCTGAAATTGGCAGAGGAAATCAATAGGCGTTCAGCTGCTGTTGAAAAGACCATGTCCATCCTCATAGAAATCAACAGTGGCCGTGAACCGCAGAAGTTTGGCATTTTCCCCGAAGCGCTGGAGGAGCTGGTGAAGGATATTGCCAAACTGGAACATGTCCGCATCAAAGGATTGATGACCATGGGCCCCTACACCGATGATTCAGAAACCGTCCGCCCCTATTTCAAGGAAACTGCAACTTGTTTTCAAACATTGAAGGACAATCCGATTTCTGGAGTGGATATGGAGATCCTGTCAATGGGCATGAGCGGTTCATACAAAACCGCCATTGAAGAAGGCGCCAACCTCATCCGCATCGGCACCCGGTTGTTTGGACTGAGATAAATAACATAAATGCTTAACTAATCATTATTACTTTTTTAATGGTGGTCGAAAGCAGCACCAATGGCGATACCCAAAGACATACCACAACCGGCATCCAATGCAATTCCTAATCCTATATCATCAAATACTGAACCTAATACTACTCCTAAACCAACCTTCAGACATATTAGTCTATTTCTGTAGAAGAACCTTTTGTGTTTCATTGATATTTTCAAAATTCAATCGAATGAAGTATGGTCCGCTTGACGCACCATTGGCTGTCCATCGGGCAATATTTTCTCCCTTTTGACAATTTTCATCTATTAGCGTTTCAACCTCTT
>JABMRT010000164.1 GCA_013202295.1 Candidatus Zhuqueibacterota bacterium | reverse complement strand
TTTCTTTCATCCACTGGCCTCCCCAGGGACCGGGATCAAAGAAAGGAACCACGATTTCAGATTTCGATTTCGGATCACACGCCACATGCCCGGGAAATTTGTGCACATCAGGTACAATGATCGTCTTCTTTTCTTTGGCGCATGTCGCGCAAACTCCGTCTCCCATTTCCAGAAAAACACAAGCTGGTGTTCCCTGAAATGGACCGAGAACCAGCTGATCATCTTGCACGAAATAAAATCCTACCCAGAAAAAAGGATGCCTTTTTTTCAGCACAGCCGCGATATTCCCCAGATCAGCGATCAGATCCCCACCCTTTTCCAGACGGATGTCAATCTCTCGGAGGGAGGCTATGTATTTCGCTTTCTTATCCAATTTCAATTCCTTGTTTATCCGCCGTAGCCTTGGCGGAGGCGGACCACCAGACTCCAACTAATGGATTATCCCCTCACAAACAGATTCTTAATGATATGCCCCACCAACATCGGATTCTCTTTCATTCGTCTCATGCAGTATCCAAACCAGTGCACACCGTAGGGCACATATACACGCATGCCATGCCCATCTCCAACCAACTGCTGTCGGAGCTTTTCAGTTACACCCAGCAACATCTGAAATTCATATTGGTCCTTCGGTATGTTCTGTTGTTCCAACATCACCAGGCTCCGGCTGATCACCCCTTTGTCATGTGTAGCTATTCCGGAATATGAACTCGATTTCAGGTTCATATAAACGATCTCGACAAACTGATCCCGGATTTTATCTTTATCCTTAAATGCAACCTCTGGAGATTCATCATAAATACCCTTACACAATCGAAGGTTGGACAATCCAATATCAATCAGTGCCTGGACATCTTCCGGAGTACGTTTTAGATAAGCTTGCACCACAGTACCCATATTGTCAAAATCCTTACGGAGACGTCTGTAAATATCCAGAGTGTCATCTGTAGTGGTTACGTCTTCCATGTCAATTCGGACGAAGTTGTCCAGTTCCTTCGCACGCTGCACAATATCGCGAACATGCTGATAGCAGGTTTCTTTATCAATGATTAGCCCGATGGAAGTGAGTTTGACAGACAGCGATCCATCAATGCCGCTGTCATGGATTGCCTGAAGTACTCGCAAACATTCTTTCTTTTCTTCCTCCGCCTCCTGGAGTGTGGTGATATCCTCGCCCAACACATCCAGGGTCACACGACAACCCAGCTTGTTCAGTACTTTTGATTGCTGTATGGCATCTTCAATTGTTTTGCCGGCAATATACCGTTTGGAAAAGATCCACACAAACTGTTTCGGAAACCAGGGCAGTATGCTTACAATAATCCGGTTAAACCAACTCATAATCAACCTCAATATTTATCTAAACTGGATTTTCAAGTGCAAATTAAATATACTCAAAAAGTTTAATAATTCCAATATCGGAACCTAAAAAGAATAAATGAATTAGAGCGGGATAAAAATTTTCCTTGTATTATTAAATAATTTTATTTACATATTTACCTTACAACCACAAAATTTAAATGGATCACAATGATTAAAATTATCCCCTACAAGAAAAACATACGGAAAGAATGGGACCAATTTGTCGAGCAATCAAACAATGGGACCATTTTTCATTCACACCAATTTCTTGATTATCATGCTCCCGGCAAATTCCAGTTTAACAATCTCGTTTTCATGGAAGGTGATCGGATTCTCGCAGTTTTACCAGGTCGTTTGAAAGACGGCATTTATGAATCCCCAATCGGCGCCAGCTATGGTTCTATTGTGACAAAGGATATATCCTTTGCCAAATCCATGGACCTGGTTTCCAGTTTTTTGAAATATGCCCGTAAAAGCCATATCCGTGAGATTGTCCTGACCGCTCCGCCTCTGATCTATGAAAAGCATCCCAATCAAAATCTGGAATACGCCATGCTGTGGCAGGGTTTTGAATACAAGACACATTATATTTCCAGTGCTATCCACCTCGATCCGGATCGTGAAATTATTCCAAGGTTCCAAAAAACCGTACGCTACTATGTCCGAAAATCATTAAAGGATAAGAATATTCGGGTGGAACTCAATGAAGACTACGATGCATTTTATCCCATCTTGCTTCATAATCTGAGCAGGCACAATGTGCGCCCAACCCACTCACTCGAAGAACTGATCCGGCTGAAAGAGCTGCTGCCCGATGCGTTGAAACTGTTTATGGTCTATCACAAAGACGACCCCATCGGCGGATGCCTGATGTTTTACTGCAATCAGCAAGTCGGTCTCTGTTTCTATAATATGATGTATTATGAGGCGGCCCAACATCGCCCGATTCACCGCGTACTGTATGAAGTTGTGAAATATTCAACTGAAAAAGGATTTAAATATGTGGATATAGGTGTTTCTCAGGATACGGCAGCGCTCAATCCGATGACGCCCAATGAAAGCCTGATTGCCTATAAAGAAACATTTGACGCGAAGGCCTGCATGCGCAACACCCTGGCCATCTCATTATAAGCTGATAACCCGATGTATCTCCTGAACGACTGATTTTGGATCATGCGTTTGCTGCACCCAGTTACGGCTTTTCTCTCCCCAACTATCCCTCATCTCTAACGATTTAATAAACGGGATCAATTTCTCAGCGATATTACCCGCATTCACATTAATGAATGGATGATCGTCAATCACGGATGCATAATCAGGCAAGATCTCGCACGCCGTCGGGATGCCCATTGCCAAAGCCTCAAGGCCGCTGATACCATAGCCGAGCTCTCCAATCGTCTCCACGAAAAGATGACAACTCTGCTTCAGGGACAAAGCCTCTTCATAAGGCAAATTCTCAATCAACACAATTTCAATTGGATGGGTGGACTTGAGCAGCTCAAGCTGCGCCAGAATCTCATCAGTGCCTTTCACAGCACGATTGGTAGGCGAATGCCCGATACGAATCGGTGTGTTGGATTTTGTTTGGGGTTCAGGCAGAACCGGCAATCGGAATGGAAAGAATAAAAAGTGAATAGATGGATCAAGAAGTGTGTGATCAAATTCAACCGTGAAACGAAAATCCGCGATTTCATCCACAGACGGAATGATGCCGCGTGTCCTCAGATCACTTCCGCAATAAAGTATGGCGATGGGCATTCCATTTTGTTTGAGTTCATGGACGATCTTTCCACTCCGTAAAAATCCACTGCCTCCCTCCAGAACCAAAAGATCATATGAATTCACGTCAATGGAATTTAAAACAGAACGGATCTTCTTCTCCCAAAGAGCATCTCGAATTTGAAAGAACGCCTTCTCAATCGGATTTCGCGGCTTCCAGATCGGCGGGCCGGACAGTTCAGATTTTCGTTGGTAGGACATCCGTGTGGGTTTGGAGCGCATTATCCCTTTCATGATCCGGCTGAAAGGGTCAATCACAAAGGGAAGATTAAGACAAATATCCTCATCATGAAATTTTAGTTTTGAAGGATATAGAGTGACCAAGAGGCTTTCATGCCCAAGCTCACGCTCTGCCTGAGCGAGGCGAGCCGGAACCCGAGCATAATTCTCAACCGCAAAATGGAGGATTTTCATAAAGATTAAATTTGGAGTTTAATTGCCCATCACCGTGACCAGGATGGCCTTCTGAATATGCAGCCGATTCTCAGCCTCATCAAAGACAATGGAATGCGGACCGTCCATCACGCCATCTGTGATTTCATCACCGCGATGCGCAGGCAGACAGTGCATAACTTTCACATCCGGTTTGGCCAAAGAGACCAGCGCTTCATTAACCTGAAATGATTTGAAAACCTTCTTACGCTTGGCAGCTTCCTTTTCCTGTCCCATACTGGCCCACACATCCGTGTAAATGACATCCGCATTTTGAACCGCTTCTTCGGCAGATCGAAACAATTCAATCGTGCTAATTCCGGCATCCTTGGCTGTTTTCATAACAGCGGGATCAGGATCATATCCTTCTGGACAGGCCAGCTTCAAATGCATGGGCAATCGCTGCGCTGCGTTTAGGAAACTATGCACCATGTTGTTCCCATCCCCCACATACGTGAACGTCAGGTCATCCAGAGACCCGCGATGTTCAATCACAGTCAGTAAATCACCCAAAACCTGACAGGGATGATTATAATCAGTCAATCCATTTACAACCGGCACGCTCGCATGTTTGGCCAGATCCAAGATCAGATCATGCCCGAACAGCCGGGCCATGACGCCGTCATTGTAACGGGACAGGACATGGGCAATATCCGCGGCTGACTCTCGCTTGCCCAAACCGATATCCGTAGGCGCGAGATATATGGCGTGACCGCCAAGCTGATACATACCCGTTTCAAAGGAGATGCGTGTCCGCGCGGAAGGTTTCTGAAAAATCATCGCCAATGTCTTACCCTTCAGCAGATGATGTTCAATCCCCTGTTTTTGTTTTTCCTTTAAATCCAGAGCCAGTTTAAATAACGCCTGAATCTCCTCCGTCGTCCAATCATCAATCGCAATAAAATCTCTCTTCAATGGATCACCCTCAAGCTTCACATAAATAAAACGGATTTTTTAAGAAAGAGAGGGGACGGATCTTTGAGCCCCTCGCCTCTTACCACTCGCCTCTCGCCCTTAAAGGATATACTTCGCCAAATCCTCATCTTCAACAATATCTTTTAATTTCTCCCGCACCTGCGCACCTGTGACTTTCACGATTCGAATATTTTCATTCGGCACATCATAGAGCACATCCTCAAGCAAAGTGCTCATGATGGTGTGTAGCCGCCGTGCACCGATATTTTCTGACTGATTATTCACTTCAGTCGCAAGTTCGGAAATCTCCTTGATCGCCCCTTTTGTGAATGTAATCTTCACCTTCTCTGTCTTGAGCAGCGCCGTATATTGCTTGATAAGCGCGTTCTCAGGCTCTGTAAGAATCCGGATAAAATCTTCGGTGGTCAGGCTATCCAGTTCCACACGAATAGGAAACCGGCCCTGAAGTTCCGGGATCAAATCCGAGGGTTTGGAAACGTGGAAAGCGCCTGAAGCAATGAACAGGATATGATCGGTTCTGACCATTCCATATTTTGTAATCACATTCGTGCCTTCCACAACCGGCAGGATATCACGCTGTACACCTTCACGGGACACATCCAAACCGACCGATTCATCTGATCCGGCAATCTTGTCAATCTCATCGAGGAAAACAATACCCGATTCCTGCACGCGCCTGATGGCATCCGAGATGACTATATCCATATCTATTAGTTTCTGAGACTCTTCAGCAATTAAGATCTGACGCGCTTCCGCGACCGGCATCTTGCGTTTCTTTCGCTTCTTGGACATTAAACCGCCGAATATATCCTGGATATTTAAACCCATTTCCTCTAAACCGACGGGAGAGAATATTTGCATCATGGGAGCGGATTCCGAGGCCACATCCAACTCAATCTGACGGCTTTCGAGCTTGCCACTCGCGAGTTGATTTTTCAGCTTCTCGCGGGTACGCTGATACCGCTCATCCGGCGACTCTTCGACCGGTTGGTCGGATCCCAACCGGTCCGCAGGACTGACCACTTTGGACTTGGGCATCGGAAAAAGCATATCAAGCAGCCGTTCCTCTACGGCTTCAACTGCTTTATCATAGACTCGCTCTGACCATTCAGATTTCACCATGGCCACAGCCAGATCGGTCAGATCACGAATCACAGATTCCACATCACGACCCACATATCCGACTTCTGTAAATTTGGACGCCTCAATCTTTATAAAGGGTGCTTCAGCCAGTCTTGCCAGTCGGCGGGCGATCTCGGTTTTCCCCACACCAGTGGGTCCGATAAGGATGATATTATTCGGCATAATTTCGTCGCGTAAGTCGTCTGTGACCTGACGTCGCCGCCATCGATTACGCAACGCGATCGCCACCATCTTTTTCGCCTTGTCCTGACCGATGATGTATTTATCGAGTTCACAGACAATTTCACGTGGCGTAAGTTGAATCTCATGATCTGATTCTGAAGGATCATGTTTGGGTTCGAAAGCGTTCATTCAAGTTCCTCTATGACAATACGGTCGTTTGTGTAAATACAAATCCCTGAAGCAATCTTCATCGATTCTTTCACAATCCCAACCGCATCCAACTTGGAATGGGCAATGAGTGCGCGTGCCGCGGCCTGGGCATAAGGTCCGCCCGACCCGATAGCAATAATCGCGTCATCCGGTTCGATCACATCGCCTGTACCGGAAATGAGAAGCATTGTCTTTTTATCCGCCACAGCAAGCAACGCTTCAAGCCGGCGGAGATATTTGTCCATGCGCCACTCTTTGGCCAGCTCAACCGCTGCACGGCTGAGATTGCCATTGAATTCTTCAAGCGTCTGTTCAAATTTCTCAAAAAGTGTGAAGGCATCTGCGGCAGCGCCCGCAAATCCGGCAAGGATTGTGTCGTCATGCAACTTGCGGACCTTGCGTGCTTTCTCCTTCATCACAGTATCGCCGAACGTGACCTGACCGTCTCCTCCAATTGCGACCTTCCCGCCTTTTTTTACGCACAGAATGGTCGTGGCATGGAATGTCTGTCTTGTTTCAGGATACATTAACGTGTTCCTTTAAAATACTTGAAATAAGCTGATTTTGTGGAAAGAATCAGACTCGTATTCTCGTCAATTGTGGTTTTGTATGTATCAAGAGTTTTCAGAAATTCATAAAAATCGGCATCCAGATTATAGGCATCCGCGTAAATTCGAGTGGCTTCCGCGTCCGCTTGACCCCGAATCTGCTGCGCGGTCATGTATGCTTCAGACTGGATGCGTTGCAATTCCCGCTCACGCTTTCCATCGATTTCAGCCATCTGGCCCTGACCTTCGGAGCGGTACCGTTCTGCGATCCTCTTGCGTTCCGAAATCATGCGCTCATAGACTTTCTTGCGGACATCTTCAACATAATTGATCCGCTTGATCATCACATCGACAAGCTCGATGCCAAACTGTATCATCGACGGTTGCGCATCTGCCAGAATCTGCTGTGTAATCGCTCCGCGTCCCAGCGAAATTTTATCCATCACATTACTGGAATCCTGATTGAGTTCCACATCGACCACACTGAATGGCCGGTTGGAATTCCGTACCAGTTCAAGAAGCACATTGTTGGATACATAATCCCGAGTGGCTGCATCCACAATGTCATCCAGTTTGCCCTGGGCTCCGCTTTCATTTCGCACAGATTGAAGAAAAATAAGGGGATCAACAATTTTCCACCGCGCTGTCACATCGACCCAGATATACCGTTTGTCCTTGGTCGGGATCTGATTGGGGTCTCCATCCCAGGAGAGGATGCGTTTGTCAAATATGTTTAAATTCTGTATAAACGGTGTTTTCCAATGCAGTCCTGCTGACATCACGGGACCACCGACAGGGCGGCCAAATTGTGTAACCACAACTTGCTCTGTTTCGGATACTGTATAAAATCCATTTGCAAGAACGATAAGTATTACAAATAATAATGCACCAATTAGTATTCTTTGATTTTTCATTTCACACCCCCTTGTTCTAAAGGCAGGAAGGGCAGAACATTTTTCTGCTCCTCATCGATCACATATTTTTTCTTAATCTTGGGGAGAATCTCGCTCATGGTTTCCAGATAGAGTCGCTTTCGTGTTACATCTCTGGACACCCGATAGGCACGCCAAACCGCACGGAAATTGTCCGCGTCACCCTGGGCGCGATTCACACGGTTTAACTTGTACCCTTCCGCACTTTCAATGGTTTGCTTGGCTTCACCTACTGCGCGCGGGATTTGCTGATTGTACGCCTCCCAGGCCTGATTGATCATGCGTTCTTTCTCCTGCTTCGATTCATTGACTTCATTGAAAGCCGGCTTGACGACATCCGGGGGATTTACATCTTGCAGCTTGACGGTTCCTATCTTGATTCCGATTTCATAGGTATCAAGGATTTCCTGCATCCGAAGTTGAACCTCAGTGGCCACTTCCATACGGCCCGTAGTCAGGACTTCTGTGACACTCCGGTCTCCCACGATTTCACGAACAACAGACTCGGAGACATCGCGGATTGTTTTTTGTACATCGCGTAAGTTAAAGAGAAACTCGCGCGGATCGCTGATTTTGAACTGAACAATCCACTCAACCACACCGAGATTCAGATCGCCTGTCAGCATGAGATTTTCATCCTGAAAATTTCGATCTGAATAGATGGTTTTAACACCGGACTTCAGGGTTCTGAATCCGAATTCTTCTTTAAACACAAATTCGACTTTAACTTTCTTCACGGTCTCTATGCCCAGGGGCATCTTCATATGAAGACCGGAGTCTTCAGTACGCACATATTTTCCAAATCGCTGTACCACACCCTGCTCATCCGGACCGATGCTGAAAAACGTGGAAAAGAGAAGAATCACGGCAAGAAGCAGAATTGCTCCCAAACCGAGCAATCTCGGATTGAAATTCACCGGCAGTTCAATACTTTCACCGCCAATGTTGAACGTTTTTTTCATTTGGGACATACAACCTCCTGCGTTTATAATTCCGGTTTAACTTGTTCACTAAACCGGGAAAAGATTAAATAATTCGAAATTCCTGCTTATATTTGGTATAGTGCCAATTCTTTTTAAATTTCCCGTCTCAGCCGCGCGACCGGAAGTTGCATCTGCTCCCGATACTTGGCCACGGTCCTCCGCGCCACGATATATCCTTCTTTCGTGAGCATTTCAGAAATGGTCTGGTCATTCAACGGTTTCTTCGTATTCTCTTTTCCAATGATATCCTTGATTTTTTGTTTAATTAATTTGTTGGAGACGTCATCTCCGTCCGCCGTTTCCATGCGCTCACTAAAAAAGTATTTCAATTCCAGGATTCCATTATCCGTCTGCACATATTTACCACTTGTCACGCGACTCACCGTAGAAATATCCAGCCCAACATCTTCTGCAATATCTTTCAGGATCATCGGTTTGAGAAATTCCGCTCCCTTCAAGAAAAATCCTTTTTGATGTTTGACAATGGACTCCATCACACGCTGAATGGTAGATCGGCGCTGGTAAATGGAATTGATGAGCCATCGTGCGGATTCTAGGCGTTGCCGAATATAATCACGCGTTTCCTTATTGACCTCGCGTTTGTCTTTTAAAAGACGTCTGTACGATTCATTGATTCGAAGCCGGGGAATGTTCCAGTCATTCAAATGGATCGTGAATTCGTTACCTTCCTGAATGACAATTACATCCGGCACGATTGCAGCTGAAGCCTCAACCGCAAAGCTCTGACCCGGCTTGGGATTTAAATGTGAAACCATCTCCATGATGCGTTTGACCTCTTCAAGATCAATTTCAAGTTTCTTCGCAACCTTCTCGTACCGTTTATTCGTGAAATCCTCAAAACATTCTGTGACCATCCGAATGGCGTTCTCATCGGGATCCGGTTCACTGCGCAATTGAATCAACAGGCATTCTTGAAGATTCCGGGCGCCGATACCGATTGGATCAAAACCCTGAATCACAGAAAGCACATACTCGATCAATTCAACCGACTCTTCAAAATTCTCAGCAATGCTCTCAAGATCGGTTTTCAGGTATCCTGTACCATCAATACTCCATAGAATATATTCACCGATTTCCTGTTCATAATCGTTAAGCGGCGAAAGGTGAATCTGTTCCATCAAATGATCCATCAATGTCACAGGCGCGGCCTCGGGGCGATCCATTTCCTCTTCCGGTCGCTCTCGCGGTGCCTTGATCTCATAATTGTCTTCATCGTTCAGAATTTCATCCCAGTCAATCTTTGTCTCTTCCTCAGGAATTTCATTCTGTTCCTCCTCATCCTCTTCTTCCTTTTCATCCTCTACCTGAGATAATTCTTCATCCTGCTCCATATCTTCTTCCATCTCCAACTCAAGAAGCGGATTCATTTCCAGTTCCTGCGAAATGCGCTGTTCGAGGCGCAGAACAGGAAGCTGAAGCAGTGTCGAAAGCAATACCTGTTGAGGACTCTGCTTTTGTGATAATGCCATCCTTTGACTCATCTGTATCATTTGGCTTTGGTCTCCCCCTCCTCCGAATATCTGTCCAATCGAAATTGCTTTCCAAGATATATTTTCCTGGCCTCTTCATCATTGGCCAGAAATTCTGAATTGCCTGCTTTTAATATTTTTCCTTCGCTGAGTAAATAAGAGCGATCCGTAATGGACAGAGTTTCATGCACATTATGATCCGTGATCAGGACACCGATCTCGCGATCTTTCAAATGAAGCACGATATTCTGTATATCCTCTACAGCAATGGGATCAATGCCTGCGAAGGGTTCATCAAGTAAAATGAATTTGGGATTGGTCACCAGTGCCCTGCAGATTTCCAAACGACGCCGCTCTCCGCCGGAAAGCGTATATGCCGGCTGTTTGGCCACATGCGTGATGGAAAGTTCTTCAAGCAAATGTTGGAGTCGTTCTTTTTTCTCTGCCTTGTTGATCTTTTGCATCTCAAGAATCGCGAGGATGTTGTCCTCTACTGAGAGTTTCCTGAAAATCGAAGGCTCCTGACACAAATATCCCACACCCATTCGCGCCCGTTTATACATGGGCATTTTGCTCACATCCTTGTCATCGTAAAGGATTTTTCCAGAATTGGGCCGGATCATACCTGTAATCATGTAAAAGGTCGTGGTCTTGCCCGCGCCATTCGGCCCGAGGAGACCGACCACTTCACCCTGATGCACTTCAATGGATACCTTATCAACCACGCGTCGTCCGCGATAAGTCTTGACAAGATCCACGGTGCGTAAGGATTTCATCTGCTGCTCTGAATGTTGTATGGCATCGGATTTCATTGCTTAGATCCTGGATTGGTTTTTAATGTATCTGAAACAACTGGCATATATTTCCCCTCACACAATCCGGGATCGCTCTGCACCTGTACCCAGGACACCCGGCTTGAATCAAAGTGCATTTCAATCCGGTCACCTGTAATCGTGTTCAATCCCGTATCATCACTTTCATCATCTTCAACATAAAATCGGCTTTCCGCCTGACCGGTCACAATCACTTTACGGAGGGTATCCCCATCCGCTTCAAGGGAAATATGCCGTCCCGCTATCCAGTTATTTGAAGTACTGTCATTCGAAACGACCAAAGCATGTCCGAGGATTTCACCGCCACTGAACCGTGTTTCTTCAAGATTAATTCGAATCGTATCGCCCGTCATCTCCTGTCTATCCTGCCTGACAAAGGGTACGATCTGCAAGACAAGCATCGAACTGTCTGCAAGGTAGTCAGCTTTCTGACAGGAAGCAAACAGATTGCTCTTTTCAATACGCACACTGTCCGTGACAATCACACGCTGTGACTTGCCCCAACCTTCCATTTTCAGGCCTTGTATCACCAATGTATCGGACTCGGTGGTATCCACCATGACCATTTCAGGATTGCCCCGAATCCAGCCGTAATCTTCGGCCCGGTTATATACAGCGAAAGCGCCAGTTAGAAATACCTTCTTAATCCAGTCTTCCATCCGTACATCGCCTTGTGCTTGCACGACATTGGTTTCCTGATTATAGACCATGCGATTGGCAAACAGGAGCCGGTCCCCGGTTTTCACTTTCACATGGCCCGTGGCTTTTTCAATGCGTGTGATTCCTTCATAATCCACCTGATCGGCCCAGAGCGTATGTTTGCCGTCGTAAATAATAACATTGTCCTGGAGGTGGGCCCGGTCGTCCGCTTCCCAGAAAATGGCTCTCTCGCATTGCAAGAATGCATCATCCTGAATCATTTGCACATTGCCGTATAAATTTTGGACCCGTCCCTTATCCGTATTCAGCAGCACCAGACTGTCCGCGTGAACGAGTTCCAGGCCTTGGACCGCGAATCCGAAAGCGGGCAGGATCAACAATCCGAGCAAGAGGAAGCAACCTTGCGATTTTTGAAATCGGATTCTCACAATGAATCCCCATCCACTTGTATGCTGGACATTGAATCACTTTCCATTTGTTCTGTAGAGACCGAATCAGATTCTGGAGATTTCGCCAGCTCGGATTCGACCTTTTCAAAATCCACACGTTTATCGGTTTTACCCCAGGTTTCTCTAAATACCATTTTACTCAAATCCGGCGTGGATTCAAATCCCCGGCCATATAAAGTATCCGAATCTTCGGTCACAACCGTCACGAGTGTATCGGATAAAATTTTCTCTCGTGTTTGATCCCAGCGGATTTTCTCTGTATACAATGTCACACCAGTATCAGACACGACCACCACATTACCAATCCCGAACACATCATTGGTCTCTTCGTTGTAAATCCCGCGATTGGAAGTCAGTTTTGAGGAGTGTTTGCCCGTCTCATCAAAGAAATCCACAATCACACCCTCGTCAAAATAGGAGATTTTCTGACTCTCGTATTGAGACATGTGCCCGTATTGAATCACAGCCTGCGGCCGCCCTGCATGGGAGATACGATAGGTCGAGTTCCATCCCTCTTGTGTGGGATATTCTTTCTGTTCGCCCACCAGCGCGGATGAATCGGATTGGCTGTCTCCGCATCCTGAGATAAGTAAGATCCCCAATGCGAGGAAGAGGAATATTCTATAACGTTGGATCTTCATTTACACCAATCCCGCCTTGAGCAGATCATGCAAATGCACCATGCCGACCGGACTGTTTTTTTCATCCACCACGATTAATTGATTGATGGCAAAGGATTCCATCACATGCAGCGCCTTGGCTGCTAGAATCCCCGCTTGCACGGTTCTGGGAGTGTCGTTCATCACATCCTTCGCGGTCAACGCTCCAATATCTTTACGGCCTTCAAGCAGGCGGCGCAAATCTCCATCCGTGACAATGCCGCTCAGCGTGCCGTCCGGCCTGATCACACAGGTGCCCCCCAGCCGTTTGGATGTAATCTCAATAATGGTTTTGGACAGGGGTGTATCCTCATTTACACGGGCAATATCATCCCCTGTACGCATAATATCATCCACTTGGAGCAGAAGACGCTTGCCAATATCCCCACCAGGATGAAGCTCGATAAAATCTTCAACACCCAGTCCGCGTTTGTAAAACAGCGCCATTGCTAGCGCGTCGCCCATGACCAGTGCGACTGTTGTACTGGCTGTCGGCACCAGATCAAAGGCGCAGGCCTCTTCCTTAATGCTGACATCGAGCGTCACATCGCTGCGTCTTGAGAGAATGGAATCGGACTTGCCCGACATGGTAATAATCGGAACACCTTTGCGCTTGAACATGGGAAGGATTTTAAGGATTTCTTCGGTATTGCCGCTTTTGGAAATGCAGATCACGACATCATTTTTAAGCACCGCTCCCAGATCTCCATGCAATCCTTCAGCAGGATGCAGGAACAACGCAGCTGTTCCCGTGCTGGTTAAGGTGGAGGCAATCTTCGTGGCAATGATGCCGGATTTGCCCATGCCGGTCACAATCACCCGGCCCTTGCAATTGAACAGCAAATCCACTGCTTTTTGGAAGTTCTCGTCAATCCGCGATTCCAAAGCCTTTACAGCCTCAGCTTCTATACGGACGACTTCTTTTCCTTTTTCAATGCTCAATGTTATTCTTCCTTAACTTCCGAACCGTTTTAATTTCCCGATCAATTTCTTTGTTTGTTATCTTATCAGTTCCATTTTTTAAGGATGCGCTTTGCAGTGCAATCAACACTTTAATTGCTTTTGTCGTTTTATTTTGGATCTTCATTTGTTTCCAACCTGCGATTCCAAAGACTTTACAGCCTCTGCTTCTATCCTGACAACTTCTTTTCCTTTTTCAATTACCAAAGTTGTGCTCCCATGAACGTTTTTTCTCGTTCCAAGGCTCTACCTGGGAACGGTGGTTCAGTTTTGTTTTATTTCTTGTTCCCAGGCTCCGCCTGGGAACAGTGGTTCAATTCTCTTTCTGTCTGGGCATGTTCAAGGCTTGAGCCTCTGGATAGGGTTCCCAGCCAGAGACTGGGAACCAGATCAAAAAAGACATAATTAACAAATCTCTTTTTAAACCTTATTCCAATCCGCCAAAAACTGCTCAATCCCCGAATCAGTCAACGGATGTTTCATCATCTGTGTAATCACCTTGAAAGGCAGTGTCACGCCATCCGCGCCGTATTCAGCAGCCTCAACCACATGATTCGAAGTCCGCACACTCGCCACAATCACCTCAGTTTCAATATCGGGATACTGACTATAGATATGCGCAATGTCGCTGATTAAATCCATACCCGGCTGTGCGATGTCATCCAGCCTGCCGACGAAAGGACAAATAATGGACGCGCCCGCCTTAGCAGCCAACAAAGCCTGAGCCGGACTGAAAATTAAAGTCAACGCGGACTTGATGCCTTCCTGTCTTAAAACGTGGACCGCTTCAAGTCCCGCTTTCGTCAATGGAATTTTAACATACACATTGGGCGCCCATCCGGCCAGAATGCGACCTTCCTTCAGGATGCCTTCCGTGGTTTCTCCAACCGGTTCAGCCAGCACAGGACCGCTGACCAGCTCGGCGATCTCCTGAATCGCTTCCTTAAAATCACGGCCCGACCTGCGAATAAGCGTCGGATTGGTCGTCACGCCATCAGCCAGTCCGAGTGCCTTGGCTGCTTTAATATCATTCACATCTGCTGAATCTACAAAAAATTTCATTACTCCTCCATTATGGATAATACTGCGGTACCGTATAATTCGTTTAGGGATGCGAAACCTTTTCCCTGCATTTCCGGACCGCATCATCCCATTTATTTTGAGTTTTTAAAATCAAATCTATCAATTCCCGAACAGCCCCATGCCCTCCAGAACAAGAAGTCACCACATCCACAACCTTCTTGATCTCATCACACGCATTGGCCGGAGCAGTGGAAAGCCCGGCGCGTTCGAGCAGCACCAGATCAAGCACATCATCGCCCATGTAACAGACATTTTCGTCCAGGACATTAAAGGTATTCAGCGCCTCCTCATAATCCGCGAGTTTATGAAATGAGCCCTGATACACCACATCCATCTTCAACTCTTTGGCCCGCCGCGCAACCACATCGGAAATGCGCCCAGTGATAATACCCACCTTCAATCCGACCATGCGGGCAAGCGTTACACCCATACCGTCCTGAATGTCGAACCGTTTCTCCTCGTGTCCGTTTGAACCGAGAATCACTCCCCCATCCGTGAGCACGCCGTCCACATCAAGAAGGATGACCCGTATCTTGCGGATCTTCTCTT
>JABMRT010000163.1 GCA_013202295.1 Candidatus Zhuqueibacterota bacterium | reverse complement strand
GAAACGGACCTTGAGCCCACACTGGCGGGTATACTTGTGCAAAAGCAAATGACACAAATAAGCAAAGCATAATTGCAATACTGATAGTTAAATTTTTCATTTGTCCGCCCTTTCAATAAAGGTTTGAGTTAATTTCCCAACTTTTCTTCTGATTCCTCAAGTTCATTTTGAAGAGTGCTGCTTGAAACTATGTTGCTGATTGTTCCTCCTTTTATTGATGATTGAAAATGACCTTCACCTCAGTACGGTATTCAGATTAAAATCACTACCTCATATGGATAGAATACAATGATATCGCACAATGGGATGATGAATTGATCATAATCTAACAGGACTTGCCGGAAATTGCAAGTGTTTTTCAGAATAGACAAAATGCACTTGGAAATTTGTATCAGAATAATTATTATAAACCAAGTCAATTCAGGACATCTTGATAGCTATAAATTACTCAAGCTACAGGATACTCACCGCGAGAGACAAAGGAGAACCCCCCATGCGCACTCAACTTCTTTATCGGAATGGTCTGATCATACTATTCACCCTGATTGCGGCAGTCATTCAGGCACAACCAGAGATCACTGTCAATCGAGATGTACTCGATTTCGGTGCATTTCCGGAAGGGCAAACCGGCAGCCAAACCTTGTTTATTGACAATGCCGGGGACGGCACTTTAAACTGGACCGCGAGTTCCTCGGAAGACTGGCTCACCGTGCAACCTTCTTCTGGTACGGGATCAGGTCAAGTGACCGTGTCTGTGAATCCCGGAACCATGCCGCCAGATTTTTACTACTCACCCGTCCTTGTGACCAACGTGGATGATCCGAATGACCAAACACATGTCAGCGGTGTGCTTAATGTGTATGACCCCGGATCGACGATGGGACCGTTTGGTTCATTTGACACACCCATGAATGGCGCAACCTTATCCGGTTCTGTAGCTGTAACCGGATGGGTTCTGGATGATATTGAGGTTGAGAAGGTTGCTATTTACAAAGATGATGGTGTTAATTTTGATTATTTGGGAGATGCTACGTTTATTGAGGGAGCACGTCCTGATGTGGAGACATCGTACCCGGGATACCCCAAAAATTATCAGGCCGGATGGGGTTACATGATGTTGACCAATTTCCTGCCGGATGGCAATTATACCTTATATGCCTATGTGCACGACAAAGAGGATAATTTCGTAAATCTCGGAACCAAAACCATTACTGTGGATAATGCCAATGCGGTCAAACCCTTTGGCGCCATTGACCTACCCGAACAGGGCGGCATGGCTTCGGGATCGCGATACAAGGTCTCAGGATGGGCTCTATCACCGCCGTCAAATCATATTCCCAGTGATGGATCGACCATTGATGTGTATGTAGATGGTGTGAACGTGGGGCAACCAACTTATAATGTGTACAGACAGGACGTGGCTGATTTATTCCCCGGTTATTCCAATTCACAGGCAGCAGGTGGATACTTTTTTCTCGATACAACCCCCTATTCAAACGATGTGCATAACATTCAATGGACAGCTGCGGATAATGAGGGCAATACAGACGGTATCGGTTCCCGGTATTTCACGATTCAAAACCCGGATATGCCCACGCCGAAAGCAGATAAAAAGGAACTACATTTCGGAGCCGAACCACCAGGCGTTCAGACAACCACACAATCGGTCCGGGTGAGTAATATCGGGCAAGGCACATTGAACTGGAATGCCGTGCCATCCGCCGACTGGGTCACAGTGGATCCATCATCGGGCGTCAATTCCGGATACGTTGATGTCTCTGTGAATCCCACGGGGCTTGATCCCGGATATTACCAGACAACAATTGACGTCTCCGGTTCCGGCGCGGGTCAGACCACAGTCACTGTGGGTTTAAGTAAAAGTGATGGATCAAAGGAATTTCCACCCTTCGGCAACTTCAACACCCCTCTGGATGGCAGCACAGTCAGTGGAACCATCCCGGTCACCGGATGGGCGCTGGATGAAGTGGGTGTGCAATCTGTCGGGATTGATATATATGTACCTTACGCTTACAATTACAGTGAGTATATCGGCGATGCCACATTCGTGGAAGGTTCACGACCAGATTTGCAGCAGACTTACCCAAGCACACCAATGAATAACAAGGGCGGATGGGGCTACATGCTGCAGACCAATCTCCTGCCTGAAGGAGGCAACGGCACCTATATCCTGGAAGCCGTGGCAACGAATTATTCGGGTCAGCAGACATCACTCGGAACCAGGACGATTATAGTGGACAATGAAAACGCGGTGAAACCCTTCGGTGCCATCGATTCACCGGGCTGGGGTGAACCCATAGCCGGTAATCAGGCCCGTATCTCAGGTTGGGCCTTAACACCACAACCGAATTCAATCCCCACGGATGGCTCCACCATTAATGTCTATGTTGATGGTCAGTTTATGGGAAATCCGACATACAATCAATATCGTTCGGATATCGCGGGTTTGTTCCCCGGATACACCAACAGTGAAGGCGCCGGCTGGTATTTGGATGTCGACACCCAGAGCTATGCAGATGGTGTTCATGCTTTTCAATGGAGTGTCACCGATGTTCCCGGTGGTGGCGCCAAAGCGCTCGATTCTGAAACAATCACCATGGCTCAGCTCTTTATGGTTCAGAATGAGCGTCCTATTTCTCCCCCATCCGATGTGGAGGGCTCAGGGAAAACAACACCGGATCAATTTACATTGCATCCCGTGTATCCAAACCCATTCAATCCAAGTACAAAGATTGCTTATTTATTGGATAATCCGGGCAGTGTGGATCTGACCGTCTTCGATCTGCGCGGACGTCAGGTACGCACAATCTTGTCTGGCAAGTCACAGGATGCTGGAACTCATGTGATGGAATGGTTGGGTAAAAACAACGCGGGCCATCAGGTATCAAGTGGTGTGTATTTCCTAGTGTTAAAATCCGAGAATAAAGTACGGACTCAAAAGATGGTGCTGATTCGATAGCATTTATTTTACATTGAATATCTATAAAAGGTAGCCTTTAATATCCAGGCTACCTTTTTGTTTGTTAAAGATTTTGGATTTGGATGACCGGTTATAAATCTGCAATCCTTTGTTCTACATCCGGCATCTTCGGAAGGGGTGTGCTTGGAATAGACTCATACCAGAACGTGGCAGTGCTCCAATCATCCTGCCTTTCATATAAATTGCCGGGCTTGTCATTACTCCATCCGATTTGCTGGATGGCAATACGGCACGATTCTTTCCAAACGACGGGATCCGGCAAATGCCAACGATACATGCTGATGAATCCATTTTCTTTTTCCTCATCCCAGTGATTCAGACTGCAACCGTGATATAGAAACATGGTTTCCTGGATGCCGTACGACAGCCCAACATAATCTTCGCTTCCCGTTCCGCATATTGTGGGGAAATCCGTATCTCCATCCATATAAAACTTGATTTCGCCTTCACCCCACCAATTCTGATCAAACGCTCGAATACCGATCACAGCGCCGACAAACCGACCCTTTCCCGTCCGTGTTGGAAGAAGTTCAAAATCTTTCTTCAATTGTGTTGGATTTTCACGTCGGAAACAAACATGCAGACGTCCGACATCTTCTGAGTGCGGATCAAAGATGGTATAATCAATTTGATAATAGAGAATCAGTGATTTATTGGATTCATTGGTCAGAGTCAGTTTAGCCTGTTTGAAGAAAGGCATAGGCAGCCAGAAATTGAACGCGCCGTTTTCTCCGATGGAGTGCACTGCCGACTGATAAGACCGGACTTTGGTGTGAGCAAATCCCATAAAATCCCCCAGAGGGCACCCAATACTTGGGGTGGATTGGTGATCCCACCACGCGCGGATTACGGTACTCCGAAGCAGGGTGTTGCGTGTAGAATCATCCAGCCAGTCAAAATTCGTCCAGGTGCCGGTCATCCAGATGTGACGGATTGTGCCCGGTCCCTCAATATCGCACAGCACCACGGTCTCACCCGGCTCAATGGTTTTCGAGGGAAATCCCTTTCGGCCCACACCCAGATGGTTGGCTGTCATGCCGCCACTGCCTTTCCCTCCTGTGGGATTCTCAAATGAGATGGATCGGGATTCAATCGGTGCATTCAAATCATACAGTGAAAATTCAGAAGTCAGTTGCGCCACTGATTGATGGGTGATTCCAAATACGATTAAAAGAATTAGAATCTTGACAACTCTAAAGGATGTATACATTTGAGTGTCCTTTCTTTTTGCAGATCAACTTAGAGAAAATTTCACTCTTGCGAAACCGGGATTCCAGAACGTTGAAATCCGTCATTTTACCAGTAAGATTTTTTCTTGGAACGCGCGTCCCCCATCTTCACTGTGAGCCCGGTCTTGATCACCTGAAAATGATCGAGCGGGATGGAATTGATTCCTCCCGCCCACTCACGTAACACACCCTCCCAGCTCTTGCCCGGATGCCCCCACAATCCTTCTGCGTATATCGGCGTACCCTGAGCCAAATCCACAACCACAGCCCCATATTGTTGTAGTGCTCTGGCAACTACGATCTCTCCCGGCCAAAGATCGAACTGACCCAGATCGAGTTTGGGATCAAGCTGAATCACTGCTCCTTCGGGGATGCCCCCTTCGACAAATCCATCCGTCCAGCAGGCGGGATACACAAATTCCTGAAAGGCATTGAATCGTGTAGCACAGGCCAGTTTATGCCGGATCTCTCCGGCTATGACCTCATCATACAGGATCAATCCTGCAATAGCCGGCACACCCGCTGCACGGCTCGGGCCGTGAAAATGGACGGACTCACCATTACGGATATCAAAATCCTGTGTATCAAACACACCGGACCCACCAAGAGCATACACCATCCCAGTGTTGGATTCAAAAGATCCATCAGGTCGGATCCGAAATCCCCACATGTCCCAGGCCAGCATGCGATCCCAATCAACCACTGCAAAATGGGCATCCTCCTCTGGATCGGGGAGTGCATTGTCTGGAACGGGGACCTGTTCACCAAAACCTGGTCCATGGCCAAAGGTCTCTCGATCTGTATCCCAATTAACCTTTTCCGACTCACTTAAAACATGTCTGTTAACAGTATAGGCAGGTGTACTTTCATTGACCTCATAGACCGGAATGGTCCATTGAAATAGGTTCATGCCGAACCGCTTGTCACCTGGCTCACTCTTGAGCAGTTCAATATAATGATCGCTTCTCGGATCGATCTCTGTATTTCCTGGAATCGCCTGATTCCAGAAACTGTCTTCGGAAAAGTATCGTTTTGGTTCTTCTGCCCTAGGCGAACACATGATGCAGATTAAAAGAACCAGAACAAAAATACTCATGAATGTCTTCATTTAATTATCCTTGATATGAATTAATGCACTACAACCATCTTCAGGACGCTGACGAATCGATTCGATCTTGATTCCGCAACCATCCTGCACAGGTAATGACCACTTGAGACAGGACGGTCCTGATTGTCCCTTCCGTCCCAAAGGATCGTGTGAGAACCCGCGCTTTGACTCGATTTGGAGAAGGCCCTGATTTCATTTCCTTGGACATTGAAAATGGAAAGGTTCACATCAGCCTGATCCATCAAATTATACCGGATCGTGGTTTCGGGATTGAAAGGATTGGGGAAATTCTGATTCAGATGAAACCCTTCTGACTTGGAGGGTCGCTGTTTCACAGCATTGCCGGAATAGGGAAAGAACATCTCCAGAGCGTCATCCAGATGGGCCCGCCATAAACCATAGCTGTGACCTTCGGGATAGGTCGCAAACAGATAATCATATCCCTTCTGATCAAGCACAGGCACCAGGTCGTTGACACTGGTATGAATGACACTGAGATGATCATACAGACCGAGATTCATGTGAATGCGCAGATCCAGCATGGTATTATTTTCAAAGAAGGTCTGGATGTCAGGTTCGACATAGCTTGAGAATGCGCCCACATTGCCAAACACCTCAGGATGATTCATCCCGATCCACAAAGAGATATTACCACCGTTCGAAGATCCCATTGTGGCCCGATCAGACGGTGCGGTGCGTGTCCGGTATTTCCCGTCAATCCACGGCATGATTTCCTCAATGATGAATTGTGTGAACGCATCCTGATCTTCACCTGAATACTCAGGGCTGCGGTTCACAGGCGGCACAAACACAGCAATCACCGGATCGATCCGGTTCTCTGAAATCAGATAATCCAACACATTATCCATATTCGCCAGACTGAGATATTCACTGCCGTCATGCATGAGTACCACAGCATAATGCCCATCCCCCTGATCATAACCGGGCGGAAGATAAACCTGAATGCGCCGGGAATTACCAAGATGCACACTCGCAAACGTGGTATCCTCGATAGATCCATGCGGAATATCTGGATAATACTCGACTTCAGGCGGCGGTATGTAATCAGGCATGCGCAGCTCAGAATTGGGACCGAATCCTCCCAAACAGGTGTAAGGATTTCTCGGGTCAAGGATCCAGGTACTGCCGTTGTAAACGAACTTGTAATCCAGCCTGGATTCCTGATGCAATGGTTCCGTTCTGTACCAGAAATTTGTGCCATCCACATTAATCATGGGTGCACTTGCTGGATCCCAACCGTTGAAATCGCCGGGCACGGCCAAATCCTGACCTGTTCCGCTGTAAATGAAATGGGCCAAAGTGTCTTCCGTCACTGGGAAGAATTCCGTGGCCAGCAGGAAGCTGTCGACCTTTGCCTGCCGTTCTTCAACGGGAAGCGTATCAAATTCGAGGAGTAAATCATTGAATGTCTGGGCCTCGAGTCTTGGAAAGTGCACCATTAGGATAGTCATAAAAATCAAATAGTATCGATACATGGGAATGCCTCCTTTCTTCGAACCGGATTAATTCTGTTCCCCCAACGCCGGATGCTTCAAATGAAATTCTGTCGCATCCTGATACGCTTTTACCACACCGAGGAGTGTCCCCTCATCAAACAATCGCCCCATAAACGTAACACTCGTCGGCGTTCCCTCATTAAATCCATTTGGAAGCACCACACAAGGATGCCCCGTCAGATTGGTGAGGAGTAGATTGTCTCCCGCCCATGATGGCGCGAGATACACATCCACATCCTGCATGATTATGTCCATCGCGTGGATGAGAACGGAACGTACACGGTTGGCATTGATGTACTCCACTGCCGGAATGAATCGTGACTGACGGAACACATTGGGCCACGCATTTTTAATCTGGCGGACAAGCAGGGAATCCCTGTTGCTTCGGGTTAGTGCATCAAACACGGCCGCGGCTTCGGCCTCGAGAATGAAGGAGAGATCTCCTATCGGTACATCCGGTAATTGAATTGGGATGAGAGTTACACCCATGTTTCGGAGCTGATCGAGCGTCAGGGAATCGTTCATATGAAAGGGATAGTCTGACGCGAAGTCCTTCTCAAGATAGCCGATGCGAAGGTCCTGGAGGTTGACTTCAGGGGTGTAATGGAATGGCGCATCAATTGTGGAAGGATCCTGCGAATCCGGGCCGTAAATCGCGTTGAACACAATGGCGCAATCTTCCACCGTACGGCAGATTGGACCGATCTTGTCCATGGACCAACTTAATGCCATGGCCCCGGCACGGCTCACCCGTCCGAATGTGGGACGCAATCCCGTGACACCACAAATCGTGCTGGGTGAAACGATGGAGCCCCAAGTCTCTGTGCCTATGGCGAATGGTACCAATCCGGCCGACACGGATGAAGCCGATCCTGCGGAGGAACCGCTCGATCCTTGTGTCACATCCCATGGATTCTTGGTTTGGCCGCCGAACCACACATCACCCCACGCCAACGCGCCCATGGTCAATTTGGCCACCAGTATCGCTCCTGCTTCTTCTAATTTCCGGACAACTGCGGCATCCTGTTCAATCACTTGATCCTTGTATGGCATCGCTCCCCAAGTGGTTTTGTATCCCTTCACTGAAAAGAGATCCTTGATGCCGTAGGGAATCCCGTGAAGTGGGCCGCGATAGACGCCCCGCGCATGTTCTTCATCCGCCCGTTTGGCCTGTTCAAGCGCCAAATCTTCAGTCAGTGTAATCACACATTCGAGCAAGGGATCATACTTATTCAAACGAGTGATGCAAATTTTTGTGAGCGCCAGAGAGGTGATCTTGCGGGCACGGATCAACTCACCCAACTCACCCACGGTATAAAATGCCAGGTCTTCAAGGTTCTCCGGCATCTGTGCCGTACTGTAATCACTCATTTGAAAAAAGGAGGGTTCCTTTGACATTGGATAATTCTGTGGAATGGGATTAAATATCAATGCAGGCGCAATTCCATTGTCCAGATCAAACTTGCGGAAACGCTGATACGTGTCCAGAAAATCGTTGAGCCCTTCAAGCATGGAATCACGTTCGACCTCAGTGAATTCAAGGCCGATGAGTTGTTGAGCACGTTCGACATGTTCCAGTTTGATTTGATCTTTCGAATTTTCTTGTGCATACCCTTTGAAACACATGCAAAGAATTAAAGTTAGCACAAACACCGAAGGCTTTAATTGACGCATCAGAATCCTCGCTTATTGATTAAAAAGAATAAACCCGATTCTCACGTTTCATAAAAGATAAACAGAATTGTAAATTCATATCAATTGATTGTTTCTCAAGGCAACAGGACTTCGGATCAAAAATGTTTATCATTTTACCTTGACAGCATACAATGACGACCTCGCTGTAATGAACAGAATGTTTCGATCCATTCCGCCAAACTGAATAGTGGATGGGCGTTCCGGCACTTTGATCATTCCAATCTGTTCTCCATCAGGATTATAAATATAGATTTGGCCATTGGCAACGTAGAGATTTCCATCTTCATCCACAGCGGAGCCGAATTCTCCCCGTTCCACAAAATAGTGCAGGTTGGACAGAGTGCCGTCCTCATTCACATCCATTCGAACCATTCGGGCGTCATATTCATCGGAGGCATAAAACGGCTCGCCCGGAATGGCTTCCAGAACACCGGATGACCGGGCCAGGTCATAACATTCGGGGATAATCGTGACACCATCCGGAGCGACGAAGCAATTCTCTGGTACGCGAATAGAAACAGTGTTAAAATCATGCCCATCCCGCCAGCGGTTTGAGGGATAAAGCGATTTGGCAACATCTTTCACCGAACCCATTGGTACTCTGGGAAGGAGTTGGATGGACTCTTCAGAATTCTCAGGATCAATGGAATACACCCATGTGGCGAATCCTGAATTGCCCCAGCCGCTGAAAGACGTGCCGCCCGCATCCGGCAGAGCCGGCACGGATTCCTGCTCTCCGTCGATCTTGAAACCGTGCTGTGGATCATATCTGAAAATAACCAGCAGGTTATCCTTTGTATCGCAAGCGAGTGAGAGCGGCTGCCATGGCATTTCAGAAACCATTGAAAGCGTATTCAATACACAGTCCCATTTGTAAATACGCCGCATGCGCTGTTCACAGAAATAGATATTTCCCTTACTGTCCCGGGCAATGCCTTCAGCGAATTCAAATCCGGTGGCCAGTCTTTCCACATCTCCCTTTTTTAACAGGAGAGGATGATTTCTTTTCTCATCACCGGTAATAAGAAGCCGTGTGAATTCCCAAGGCCGGACATCCACATCTTTATTGATATCATACACAGGTAAATCTGTTGTGTATTTAATCTGTGTATAATTATGAACGTTCAGCATTTCAATGTTATTGCAGTTCCACGTTCTCATGGAGTAAGGATAAGGCGTCTTCAATCGAATCGTGCGGAACATATAGAGATTGGCGAACACCATATTGCTGCAATTCTGAAGTTCAATGGGTTGGCAGTCCGGTCCTTCCGTGTATTCTTCTTCTAATTGGAATGCATACACTTTCCAGTTGGACACCTTTTTGAAATGCGCCTCATTGCGAATATGATGTTCGATGGACATCGCATAAATCCGGCCCGGTGTAGAGGTATTGCTTACAAAAATACCGCTGGTTGCGTAACTGTTGGCCGTCCAAATATCTTTGAATGTTCCGCCGCCGCCATTGGTGATCCATAGGCTCCAGTATTGATTGTCCCATGCACGGTCATGCCAGCGGTCGTAAACAGGCTCGGTAGGAGAACTGATTCCCGGACGATTCCAGTTCCGGCGGGTCCGCGGACCCCTTGCCATGTTGCCGTGTCCACCGAGAAATTTAACATCATTCAGAAGGGACTTTTCGCCTGCCATCCATTTACAGGCAACCGCACGGTAATTGAAAGCACCTGTGTTCAGACCAATTCCAGTGAGAATGGTTTTTCCTCCCTGCGGCGCTACGATTAGTGGTTTGGGTGCGCCAAATCCACTGAATGCCGGAGTACTCTCAAGGAGCATAATCTGCGTCGCAATGGGGCTGAGCCCGATCAAACATGTATTGGGATTTAGAATGATGGTTTCCGAAACCACATACCAGCCTTGTGGCACGTAGATGTTGGGATACTTCTTTACAGCATCCTGAAATATTTTTGTATTGTCCGTCTCACCATCACCAATGGCGCCCAGGTCGCGGATGTTGATCCAATCCTTTGTCTCCGGAAGCGTCGGAATATCTCTCGGAGCAAAAGCTGGCAATGCGCTCAACGATTTTAAATCCGCCCTTGTATCGACCACAGGATCATCGGTCATGCTATCCATATGTATGCCGTGTGTGTAATTTTTCACCTTGTACAATCTTCCGGTTCCTTTGGATTCTTTACCGCTGCGGCGATAGTGCACCAGAACCGGAACGTCGCTGCAATCCACATTACGAAGACTGATTTGATTGGCGTAATTGTTCTCATTACTGACGATCAGGGCTGGACCCGTGACGTTCTCAAAGCGGCAATCTTCCATAAAGATGCGGTCACTGAAATTTTCCAGGATCTCAATAACCGTAGGCACATTTTTCGCGTGCAACCGCACAATAGTCAATCCGCCTTCCCGCGTATAAATAGCTGCTTTTCGCTGGCCTTCAAAATAGGTGTCGACCATCATCATCTGCCAGCCGGGTGAGGTCTTTGTGGTATAAATGCCGTATTCGCCCCCATAGAATGCGACATTGTCCATTTCATTTCCCACATCGTAAAGACAAGCTTTTCCATTGCCAGCATCAATGACAACATTCTCGATAAAACTGTGCTGTGCGAAATGAGTACGCAATGCAACTGCATGCGGATTGCCGTCTTCTATTTTCAGGTTGATGTTGGATATCGCACTATAAAACGTCCCGGCTCCGGCATCGCGGGGCGAACGCCCCTCCTGGACAACGCTTCTGGTAAACCAGAACATATAATTGGCCTTGCCTTTATCCGACTCAATCGGTTCCTGATAACCGGGTGAATTTTCGGATAAAATGATCAAGGGCCGCTTCTTGCCATAACCGATCAACCGAACTGCTTTGGGAATGTAAATGGTTTTTGATATTCTGTATTCCCCCTCAGGGATAAACAAAATACCAAAGTTCTTTTCATTTTTGATCTGGTTGATCGCCTTTTGCAATTCATCAGATACATCTGTTTTTCCATCCGATGTGATATCATAATTTTCGGATGTGAAATATACAGCTTCGGGATCGTCGAGCCTATCCTGATAGATGGATTCGGTATTGATATTATTCGCATGAACGGAAAGAATCATACTTGTCAGAATAAATAAACAAAGACGCTTGAACATGGGATTTACTCCTATTTAAACCGGAAATCTATCAGATAAAATTCTCATTCTATAAATTTTAAAATTCTTCCCTGATCTCCAAATATGAGACATGAATGCATATGGGGAATTTATTGTACCTTAAAATTCATATGGTTCGGATATTTCACACTATACTTAAATGGCAAGATTTTCTTCTCACCCGGTTTTAAAGTGACTTCCCAGGTAAGTCGCTTTTGCATATCGATGGCCACCTCTTTTTCATCCGGTATCAGTAACTTCACTTCAACCTTCTCATGTTGTGAGATTGGAATATGATCTTGTAATACAATTCGCTCTTTGGTTGATTTATGATTCTGCAGAATAAATTCATATTCCATAGTGACGCGCTGATCTCGTCCGAGCAATCCCTTGGATTCAACAAATCGGTTGATCAGACGTCGCTCGACTTCGATCCCTTCATCAATTCCAAGAGTAAGCTCAAGTGTATCTGAAGTCACTGTATAAGGGATGCTGCTCTTGTTCACAAAATCACGATCAAAAAACGTGTTCACTGCACCTGCCAAAAAAGGATATTTCGTCTCATTCGCCGCCTTGCCTTTGAGATACACTTTGGAGGAAAGTTTGGGAATTGTAGTATATTCAAATTGCATATCAAGGGATTCAATTGCGATTGTGACCTTATGTGGCTCAGCATCACTCGGAATATCGCTTGATACTGGAATGTGAAACACTGATGCAGTCCTAATTTCTTCAGATTTGGTCGTGACAGGATCAATCCTTTTCTTTGACCTACCACCCACAACTCCTGGCTGAAGACCTTTTACTTTGACGGTCACAGCCTCACCCTCAAGAGGCAACGGAATGAGTGTAAATGGGATGTGAATTTCCTTCTGACTCGCAATATCAACAGTAAGATTCAGTCCTCTATAGCCCATCATCGAGACCCGAATTTGATAGCTACCAGCTGGAACATTGTGAATTGTAAACCTTCCATTTGGACTTGTTGCAGCTCCAAGTGCAGTCCGCATTACTTGAACATTGGCGCCAATAAGTAAAGTATTTGTTCTACTGTCTCTGACTGTACCTGTGATACGTCCATACCCCTGTGGTAAACTCCGATCATCTCTGGATGTAATCACTGGAAGGGCTTCTATCTCATCTGCTGAAACTGATGCTATACTCGAGGTCATGTCTCTTCTTATCACCTGCCTCGTTTCCTTGAGAAACCAGGGCTTCAAACTAGGCTGATTCTTTGTGGACAGGGGTCTGGCTGTGGATAATGCGAGTTTGACATTATCCCAATCCTCCCCCGTATTCTGACTCACCATGCCATAATAAACCATTTCCACCTGTTTTTCATCTCCGGAAACACGCGCATCATAAAGGGGATTCCATCGCGCATCATTCACAAGGTAGGAAATTTCAAAGGTTCCCTTCCCCGAACTTGCAGATTCGATTGAAACGACAATTTCCTTATAGCTGCGCCGCATATTCATTTGCGCATCACTCACTGTACGATTCAATGCAGCAATCTCCTTTAAAATTTTATCGCGGATAGCTTCCTGATCTCGTATCTTCTGATGAATATCCGTTAAATTGCTGCCGAAGAAATTGAGCATGGCTTGCCAGCTCTGTATCGAAGGTGTGCCTGAAACCACCTTCTGATTCATATCCTTTGCTGACTCGGCCTTAATTGATTCAATAAATGATTTTTGTTCATGCAGAACTGCAAGTTGATCTTCTGCGATTCGATCCTTTGCCTGTAGAGCATCCATCTCCTTCCTTATTTCTTGTTCCGGCTTACCCTGAACCACTGCGGTGTGAATAATGTCAACCTTAACATCCAATATTTTCACATCTTGAAAACTCGAGCCGGATACGCGAACCGTTTCATCATAAAATTCTGTAGGAAGTTCTGAAACAATGATCCGACTCTTCCCGGATTGGAATTCAACCTCAATATTTCTGGTCACCATCGCTTGTCTCTGAAAGACAGTCGCGGCTGTGACTTTAGAATCTGTAATTTTAATATCGGAGGCGAAGACACTCTTTACAAGTACTATCCAACACAGTATCGACATCCATTTTATTATCTTGTTCATTATTCATTCTCCCTTCCATTTATACGTGTTTAACTATTCCATCCCCAATTGCTTTTTCATCCAAGCCTCACTCCAACCACTCAACATATGATCACCAACTCGAATGAGAGGCACTCCACTGCCCCCCAATCGATCATATTCAGCGCGGGCTTTAGGAATCTTTTCAACATCATAATCATTATAGGGTACATTCTTTGAGTTCAACCACGCCTTGGCTTGTTTACAAACACCACACCATGAAGTGCTGTACATGATTATATCCGGATATTCATTATTGGGAGTGGATCTATTGTTCGTGGCTTTGACCCGTTTGGGTACGTTATCAAATGTGGCAAAAACCTGATAATCCTTTACTGCGTTTTTATCCGGGGGCGGATCACATGAATAATGTTGAATCCCTTTTTCATCTATCCAATAGTGGATTTGAGCTTGCGCCATGCTCCATGCGATATAAGTCACCAACAGAATCGGAATCAGCCGCATCGATTGCCCTCCTCAATTATTGAATCTGAACGGTCGAGCTGAATGGATGCCTGAGCATAGATGGTGATAAAAAATCATTCGTTGCACACATATTCGAAATCCTCTCAGTAGATGGATCTCAATCATAAGCGAGCTTTATTTGATAATCATAAAACTAATCGCAAATTATGATAATGTCAAGTATATTGAGCTTAAAATTGAAGGATTTAAATTGCGGGTTTGTGTATGGAATCTTCAGCAACGTGTCCGATACAAGGTTGCATCTACGACGGAGGCCATATCCTGAACGATCAGTGAATTCCCTAAAAATACATTGACCTTTTCCGCAGTTGGAGCGGGATCAGTGAGAATCTCATTGTAGGATATTGGTATCCATTCAATATTGGCGGCCTGGGTTATGATGGCTTTGGCCTGATCCATCTGCTTTTGGAAGGTTTGAATTAATATAGCGGGATCGAGTTTCGCACCAGTCGTTCCCAGGTTTTGAAGCATCTTGGACTGCGACTCTATGATCTCATCCATGTTGCGCTCCATAAAGAGGATGCGGTATTCAAATTTCCGGGGAAGGAAAAACAAAAGTTGTGCGATAATCTTGACTACTTTTCCCTCTGCCTCGATGATCCAGGAGGGATCCTTCGGAAGGGATCTCACCTTCTCATATTCATTATATCCGCGCACATTGTTCTCATCCGGTTTACGGATTTGATCGCTCAGCACCTCCATGCCGCCCTTCTCGAGCATCTGCATCATCAGCGACGTGCCGGATCGCGGCAATCCTGAAACGATTGTGATCATGAGGCGGTTTCCTCATCCAGAACCTTCTGATGTGCTTCTGCCTTGTCTGGCGTTTTGAGCGGCCCTTTGTACAAGCGAACCAAGAGCCTGCGCGGTCGTTTCATCTTCGGCGCCATTTTCAGACAGACCTCAAACGCCTCGGCTGCGCGTTCCGTCCGTTTCAGGCGGGCAAGACAGAGCCCCAAATTAAAGTGGGCGCGGGGATAATGATAAAGCAGTCCGATTGAGTTCAGTGCCGCTTCAGCACCGTCCACATAGCGAAGCTGGCGGATATAAGTTTCAGCTAAACCATTATGCGCGTGGGCGCTGTGCGGATCAATGGAAAGTGCCTTGTTGAACGCATCTTCAGCCTTGTTCCAGAGTTTCATTTTCAAATACACCTGTCCTAATTGCTGATGCAATCCGGGCAGTCGGGGCGTCGCTTTCTCCACCTTCTCAAGGCTTTCAAGCGCCTTCATGTACTTCCCGATTTCCAGATCCAATCGGCCCTGCATGAGTTCAAGCTGGGGAGATTGGAACGGGCGCTCTTTCTGTTTTTTATCACGCTGCTTTATCGGTTCGGTTTGGATTTCCTTAGCCTGCTTCCCTTCTTCCTTCTGCTTCTTTTTCGCCTCCTCCAGCCGCTTCTTTGCTTCTTCTTTCTGCTTCTTTATATTTTCTTTATGCTCTTTCTTTGCGACCACACGAACCACATCAATGACAGCCTGACTCTCTTTGTACCGCTTCATCTCAAGCAGACAGCGGGCCATCTGAAATCCGAAGCGCGACTGCTTTTCATTCTCCCATAATTTTTGCAGGATGGGCAGTGCCTCTTCAAATTTGGATTTATTCACATACACACGCGCCAGATAAAACTGCGATTCATTCACCGCGTTATCCAGTGCCTTCTGCTTGTTCTCATCCGGTTTGTCAATATAGCCCAGCGCAATGAGCTGTTCCATGGCTTCTTGCGACGCCCAGGGGTCCTCTTGCAAATCTTTGTGATGCATACCGCACTCCCCTTCCACATCCTCCCAACTGTCAATCATCTCCGGGATGAATCCTTCTTCGAATGCCTGAACGAGCGTGTGGCCGTCCATGTCCTTGCCGACGGGCAATCCGAATAATGGAAGGAGCGTGGGCGTGACATCCAGCAAGGTCGCGCCGTAAATCCGTTCATCTTTCTGGATGTTCGGGCCTTTCATAACAATAATACCGTACGGACTGTGCTGATCCGCCGGCCCTGCCGGCACCTTGGACACGCCCATGGGCCGCAGATGATCGGAGTGAAATCCATGATCCGACACGAGCACAATGGTCGTATCCGGCCCGGCCAGTTCAATGAGCCGCGCCAGCATCAGATCGTGAAACCGGTATCCGCTGTTCACCACATCCTTGTAAAGATCAAACTGTTCCTGCGGCACATGCGCCATTTTCGGCGGATGAAAATTCATGAATCCATGCCCGAAATGATCAATGGCGTCATAATACACGGCCATGAAATCCCATGTTTCGGTTTCCATGATATAGGTGGCGGCATTGTGAATCGTAGCCGCGTCCGCAATGATGCGGGCGAGACTCTCAACGCGCTTGTCCTTCTCCTGATCAATCTTGGCCAAATCCTGGACAAAGGGCTGGACATGCGCGCCGCTCAGTTCAGCCGGATGAATACGAAGCTGATCGAAAATGGATTCCATTTCTTTGGGATGCACAGTTCCCGGCTGCAGCGGCCACGGTTTGTCAATGGGCGAATGCGCACGCTGATAATGATTGGAGATGTAGATACCGTTTACCGGTTCCGCAGGATGCCCGGGCCACCAGCCTACCACATGGGTCTTGAGCCCATTTTGCATGAGAATGTTCCAGACCGCTTTGACCTTGCGGGAGGTCGTCATCACGGGCCGCACGCCCTGCGCCTTGGGCGCGGGCTCGATAAATCCGAGAATGCCGTGCTTGTCCGCGTGCATGCCGGTCGCGATCGAGGTCCACATCATGGGGGATAAAGGCGGATCAAGCGTGGCGAGATTGCCCATCACGCCCTGATTCACGAGGGATTCGAGAGCCGGCATTTCCCCTGCGTCCATCAGTGGATTGATGACTTTCCAGTCCGCGGCATCCCAGCCGACAAGCAGTACTTTCTTCGCGAGCCGTTCAGCCATCGGTCACCTCCGTTGTTTCGGGTGTGGAGGTTTCTCCACGCGCGGCCTTCAGCTCTTCGCGTTTCCGCCGCCATGCGAGTATGCCCTGAAAACCCATGGCCAGAATGCCCAGTGAACCCTCTTCGGGAATTTCTTCATAAAATTCTTGATAGGATTGATAATGGACCTGTTTCGGTTTATTGTCGCCCGGTTTTGTTTCTTTTTTATCAGTCATGGATGATCCTGAAATAAGAAATTATTTATTATGGATTTGTTACTTGAACAGTATACAAAAATATAGTATATATCTCAAGAATAAAACAGTTCTATGTAGGGGCAATCCAGGACAAAACACCCACCTAAATCCTCCCTCAAGGCGACCGGAGGAAGTGCCCGTGGTAGAGGACTTACAAATATCTCCCCTTGACAGGCTGTTGCAGAATGGGATTATACAAAACGATAACGAAGATCAAATAGTTTTAAGATAAAAAATACTGAATGTTCAACAGCCGTTAGCAATTGATCTTTAAATTTGTATAAT
>JABMRT010000162.1 GCA_013202295.1 Candidatus Zhuqueibacterota bacterium | reverse complement strand
TCAGCTGCTGTTGAAAAGACCATGTCCATTCTCATCGAAATCAACAGCGGCCGCGAACCGCAGAAGTTTGGCGTTTTCCCAGAAGCGCTGGAGGAGCTGATTGAGGAGATTGTGAAATTGGATAATATCCGCATCAAGGGCCTTATGACCATGGGCCCCTACACTGATGATTCAGAAACCGTCCGCCCCTATTTCAAGGAAACAGCTGTGTGTTTTCAGAGATTGAAGGACAATCCAATTTCTGGCACGGATATGGAGATTCTGTCTATGGGAATGAGTGGCTCATACAAAACCGCCATTGAGGAAGGCGCAAACCTCATTCGCATCGGCACCCGATTATTTGGACAGAGATAAAAAAGGTTCCCAAATCCTGGCAAAGCTTCTTTTATCTATTCCCAAGTTTGAATCCGCTATACAATTCGGCCAACACGCTCATATCTTTTCCAATTAAATCACAATTTTTCCATGTACACAGTGCCAATTTTGAACAGAATCAATACCATTTTAAAACGTCTTCTTTTCTTGCATTTCAGAGAATTATATCGTAACATCAATTAATTCTATCAAATTTAATTTGAAGGAGGGATTATGCAATCATCCATAAATAGACGGGATTTTATAAAAAGGAGTTCGCAGACCATGATAGCAGCGGCGGCAATTCCATATTTTTTGAAATCTGATCAGGCAAAAGCATTTTCCCTTCCTGATCCGAACCATATGCAACTGAATGATATCTATAATCATTTTGCTGTCACGGAGACGCTTATTCGTGATATCATGTCAGAAGCCATGTCTATGGGTGGCGATTATTGTGATGTCTTTTTTCAGCATAATATTTCAAATACGATAGGTCTCGAAGACAAAGAAGTCAACCGCGCGTATACAGATGTGGGGCTTGGAGTCGGTATCCGGGTATTGAAAGGAGATCAAACCGGCTATTCTTTTACTGAAGAATTGACCCCAAAAGCCATGAAGCTGGCAGCTAAGACTGCCGCAGCAATCGCGAATCAGGGAAAGACTATGCCGCCTCAAGAATTAAAACTGATCCAAACCCCCAGTTATTATCCAATAGAAACTCCATGGGAGCAGGTAGGTATCGATGAAAAGATCCCATTTTTGCAAACCATAAACGATAAAGTGTTCGCGCAGGATCCCCGGGTCATCAAATCCAATATCTGGTTCATTAATGATACCAGTACGATTTTAATCGCCACATCCGAAGGTCGAGTTGCCTTTGATTATCAGCCAATGGGCATGATTTACGTGAACTGCACAGCAGAACAGGATGGTCAACGAGAAACCAATAGTTTTAACTTGTCAGGAAGACGGGGCATTGAATTTTTTACGCCAGAGAATGTGGATCGCTTGGCCTCTGAAGCCGTGAACAGAACGGTTACATTGTTTGAAGCTGTCAAGCCCGAAGCAGGTGAAATGCAAGTGGTACTTGCCGCCGGAAGTTCAGGTATATTGCTTCATGAAGCCATTGGCCACGGGATGGAAGCGGATTTTAATCGTAAGAAAGTCTCCATATTCAGTGATAAACTCAATAAACCGGTGGCCGAATCATTTGTAAATATTGTGGACGATCCGACCAATTTGAATATTCGTGGCTCATTGAATGTGGATGATGAAGCGAATACGACTGAAAAAACCTATTTGGTTGAAAATGGAATTCTAAAAAGCTATTTACATGACCGGATAAGCGCACAGTATTATGGTGTCAAATCCACAGGAAACGGTCGTCGGGAATCCTTTCGTCATCCGGTATTGCCGCGTATGTGCAATACGTATATGGAGAACGGGCCCCATACCAAAGAAGAAGTTATTGCCAATGTAAAAAAGGGATTGTATGCGGAAACCTTTACCAATGGGCAGGTCTTCATCGGAGCAGGTGACTTTACTTTTTATGTAAAATCCGGCGCATTGATTGAAGATGGCAAAATTACACAACCCGTGAAGGATGTCAATATTATTGGTAATGGTCCTGAGGTTTTAAAAAACATTGTCATGGTTGGTAATGACATGAGAATGGCTGAAGGCGGATGGACCTGCGGCAAAAATGGACAAGGCGTTCCCGTATCTATGGGCCTTCCCACAGTACTGGTTTCAAGTATCACTGTAGGTGGAGTTTCATAAATCAAGACGTCAGGGCAAAACCCAAAAAGGTTCAACCTGAGCTATTTGCTTAGTTTTGAATATTTGAATGGGCTTCGATGAAAATAAATGTCAGAGGAGAATTCCATGAAAACTAAAGATAGATTGAATTTGGCCCAGTGGGTCATGGAAACCGCCGGTAAACTCGGCGCCAATGAAACAGCTGTTTCTCTGTCCAATCGTCGTGAGGTAGAAATTGAGTACAGGGATAAAAAACTTGATAAAGTCAAGGAGTCGGTTCAAAATTCACTGAACTTGAATATCTATGTCGATCAGAAATATTCCGGTCATTCTACCAATGATTTAAGAAAAGAGTCGTTAAAAACATTTATCGATGAAGCGATTCGCAGTACCCGGTATTTAAGTAAAGATGAGTTTCGTACACTTCCAGACCCTTCCCTATATCCTGAAAATCAAGATCAAGATTTGAAAATTCTTGACGATAACTATGAGAATGTATCCTCCCAGCAACGTGTTCAATTGGCTGAAAAAATTGAAGCAGCCGTCATGGCACAGAGCGACCGGATTATTTCTACAACCTCCGCATATTCAGATACAATCGCAAACAGTGTCAAAGTGCATAGCAATGGTTTCCAAGGCGGAATTACCGGAACTCAGTTTTGGATGGGAGCGGAAGTCACTGTGGATGACGGTCAGGGCGGTCGGCCCGAAGACTGGTTTTATGCCGGTACGCGGTTCATTAATGAGCTTCCAACTCCTGAAGAAATTGGTGAAATTGCAGCCCAACGGGCCTTACGCAAAATCGGCCAGGAAAAGATTGAATCCGGAAAATATACGATGCTCGTTGAGAATCGTTCGGGATCCAGACTGTTTGGCATGTTACGAAGTCCAATGACCGCGCAGGCCTTGCAGCAAAAACGCTCCTTTTTGGATGGCATGCTGAATCAAAAGATTGCCTCCGAAAAATTAACGATTATTGATGATCCGTTTCTGGAAAAAGGTCTGGCTTCTCGATACTATGATGGTGAAGGGATCGCCTCCAAACGCAGGGTTCTTGTGGAAAAGGGTGTTTTAAAAACCTATCTGATCGATAACTATTATGGTAAAAAATTGGGATTGGCCCCGAACTCAGGATCCACTGCGAATATAACTTTGGAATATGGGGATCAATCTCAAGAAGAGTTATTAAAAACTATTGATAAAGGCATATTAATTACAGGATTTATTGGAGGCAATTCAAATTCCACTACCGGAGATTTTTCTTTTGGTATCGTAGGGATGCTCATCGAGAAAGGTGCGATTGTTAAACCTTTGAATGAGATGAACATTTCCGGAAATTCAAAAGAGTTCTGGAACAAGTTGGTGGCTGTGGGCAATGATCCGTATCCATATTCATCACAGCGTTTACCGAGCTTGATGTTCGAGGATATAAATTTTAGTGGAATCTAATTAGAGATTCGGGTAAATCTTCTCTTAAAAATGAAAAGGTGATCAGGAAAAGTCTGATCACCTTTTTTGGTTCTATGTTGATTAATCTCATCCGCATCGGCACCCGGTTGTTTGGCCCGCAATAAATTTCTTTGCATATTTACTTCATTCAAAAGCAAAGCCCAAGGCGCGATTAAAAGCCCTACTTGGTGATTTGCCAATTTAACCTAATTAAGTGCCATTTTATTCACGTCAGCCTTATTTAAGAGACAACC
>JABMRT010000161.1 GCA_013202295.1 Candidatus Zhuqueibacterota bacterium | reverse complement strand
TGGTGCTTTCTTACAGGTTCATTTTCATCCGCTGTTCAGTTTGGTTGGCGGTTGTTTTCACCAGTGATTTTCGCGTTATACCACCCTAAAGTTTTGAGGGGATATCTTGTTTAGAATATCATTTATTTTAGATAGACATTATCACCAACAAAAAGGGGAAAGACATGAATAATTACTTATCTAATTTACTTAAGAGTATTTGCTTAATACTTTTATTCACTTTTGCTGTGAATGCGCAAGATAGCATGCAAATCATACTAGCAGGTAATCTTCTCAATGTTGAGACTGGAGAAATCCAAAATAATAAATTAATTAAAGTGGATAACGGAATTATAGTTGAAGTAATTGATTCAAATGATTATAGCAAATACAAAAAAATAATCGATCTTTCCAATTATACCGTTTTGCCGGGACTTATTGACTGTCATACTCATTTAACCATGAATTACTACCTGGAAGAAAAAGAGCTTGATAAAAAGAATCTCCCGGCTGCAGCTTTCGGAATTATGGGTACAGTAAATGCCAAAGTATTACTCGAAGCCGGATTTACTACAGTGCGAGATTTACACGCCTATTTTTACAGTGATATAGCATTACGAGATGCTATTAATAAAGGATGGATACCTGGCCCTAGGATGTACGTTAGCGGACCAGCACTCAGTATTACCGGAGGACATGAAGATTGGGAAAATGTGTTAGGTCCTCACCTTGAATATTATGAAAATCCAGGAAGCATTGTTGATGGCGTAGATGAAGCCAGGAAAGAGACTAGAAAACATATTAAATATAATGTGGATTGTATGAAAATTATGGCCACTGGAGGATTTTTACCAGAGGGAACGATACCTGGCGCTGCTTCATTTACAGTTGATGAGATTAAAGCTATTGTTGATGAAGCAAGAAAAAGGGGGATAAAAGTGGCAGCTCACGCTCATGGAGCTGAAGGAATAAAGAATTCTATTAATGCAGGTGTACATTCAATAGAGCATGGTACATATATCGATGAAGAAGTAATTAAAATGATGAAAACAAAAGGTGTCTTTTTAGTTATGGATTTAATGGGTGCGTACAATGACTTTATTGAAGCTAATAAGGACTATAGCGACAAACAGCTTGAATACTCTAATGTAGAAGAATACAAAAATTATATTGCACAATTTAAAAAAGCATATGAAGCTGGATTAAAGATTGCTTTCGGTACTGATGCAGGTGTTTTTCCTCATATAAGAAATTCCGAACAATTTAAATTAATGACTGATGCAGGAATGAAACCGATTGATGCCATACGAGCGGCAACAATTACAGCTGCTGAATTACTTGGCAAAGAAAGAAATACAGGCAGTATTAAAGCAGGCAAATGGGCAGATATCATAGCTGTGAAAGGAAATCCCCTTATTGATATTTCAACTTTAACTGATGTTCAATTTGTAATGAAAGGTGGGCACATTTATAAGGAGGTAAAATAGATGCATTAAATAACCATCAGGAAATAGTAGTAAATTTAGTCTTTGAAATATTACAGTATTACAACACCAAAAAATGGAAGGTGGTATAACAAATATTTACAGAGGAATTTAAACCGTAGACTTTTTAGGCTGACTTTACGTTTTTTGGAATTACTTTTTCGCCTTGAGAGACGTTTGCTCGGCGCCTGTTAAACCGCCGTTATCTGTTAAAATAAACTACAAATAAGCATAATAAACGCTTGAAGGCTTATTTCTTCATTCTGTTTGCTGATGCGGAAGCGAGTATTACTAAGGAGCCCGGTGCGGGAATACTGCACGCGGGATTTGTGCGGGGGGCGTCGGGTAACTGGTGTTCCTACCGTGACTCACAATTTAACATTTAATGAATTGAGGAACGATATGAAGATTCGAATACTAAACTGTCTCGTATTTTTTATTGTTCCAGGATTATGTCATACCCAGATAAATCATCAAAGAAATATGATTTTTAAAGAAAACTCTCCAAACTGGGTTGCCTGTAGCGGTCCTTATGGCGGAGCGGTTATCGATGTGGAAGTCGCACCTAGCAATCCCTCGATTATGTATGCCGCTTCAGGTTCTTTTGGCATTTATCGTTCTGCGAACAGCGGAGATCTATGGGAACTAAAGAAATTTCCTCAATCCGGCAACTCTACGAATATCGTTGTCGATCCTCAAGATGCCGATCTTGTGTACGCTGATCATTCACAACGGGATATTTAAAAAGTACGGACGGGGGCTCATCCTGGTTGACTTGTTTCGATGGTTTGAATATCATGATGATCAGTCGATATAACATGGACCCGCTGGATAACAGGATACTGTACGTTGCGGGATTCAAACCGGATGGTGCCGGTTTGGGTATATATATAACATCGGATCAGGGTGACACCTGGCAGAATATCACCGGCAGCCTGGGACAAAATCTATCCGGTGATGTAGTGTCAGTAAATCCAGCCGGAAACGGAAAAGTGTTCATTGTTGTGAACAATCCAGCAGTCTTTAATCATGGAAAAGTGTATTACACTGATAACGACGGTACAACCTGGTCAGAATTAGATTATGGACAGGAGGATCAGGAAATAATTTACAGCCTTCTGGTCAATCCGCATAATCTCCAGGAAATATGGGTCACTCATGGGAATAATCTCTGGTCCCATGCATCTGCTCCCTCCATTCATAAAAGCATCGATGGAGGGAGCACCTGGAATGAGGTGATAGGTATTAAAGGTTATTATTACCTTCTCGGCGCCTCTTCTGATGGAAAAATATTTTTCTGTGAATGGGAGGACGCTAGCTTTTATTATACATCAGATGGTGGTCAGTCATTTATGGAGGTTATACCAGATAAAAAAGGACTTAGTTTTTTAAAATCCAAATCCATCGCCATCCCCGGTAACGATGCCTCCACCTGGTTTCTTCCAACCGGACTTTCAGGCATCCTTCACACCACAAACAGCGGCACCAACTGGGGAGAGAAGAATACAGGAATCACTTCAGGGATTTCCCTGGTCACTGCTGATCCGGTCGATCCGTCCATTATTTATGCAGCAGCCTGCAAATCAACGGATTACGGGCAAACTTGGAAAGACCTTATCCAGACCAGCGGCATATACGCCATTATGGATGATCTGTATATTGACCCGACAGACCATAACACAATCTGGTATACGGGAGACATTCCGTATACTTATAAAAGCACAGATGGCGGCGACATATGGGAAAATCTGTTTTCACCCGACGATCTCACCGGTGAATTCTTTTTCAGTTCTATTTATGCAATGAATGCGACCTCTGATGCATCCATTCTGTACGTGCTTAATAACGGATTCGGCATTGCCAGGGGCGTTCGAACAGAGAATAACTGTGATTGGAAGGTCCTTTTTAACTCAGAAGTTGACTACACCTACACCATTGCGCTGGATCCATCCAATTCAAGTACGATCTATTCAGGTTATACGGCAAAACCTTTTCAAGACAAAGCCATGATACGCAAATCAACCGATAACGGAGAAATATGGACTACTGTCCTGGAGGTAGACAGCGCTGCATCCATCGCCTCTGTCATTGTCGACCAGACCAATTCGAATCATGTGTATGCTACCTCCACTGGTAAAATCGGAGGTGCTGTCTGGACGAGTACCGACGCAGGCCAAAACTGGAATAAAACCAATGACTATTTCAATTTTACGACAATACATTCCTATTCCGTCTCCGGTGGAGATGATCTGGTCGCTTATGCGGGAGTTTGGGGCGGCGGCACCTATAAAACCGATAACGGCGGACAAACATGGATGCGGCTACCCGGTGAAGAGACCTTTTCCACTGCCTGGCTGGCCGCGGCTCCGGATAATCCTGACGTAGTATACGCGGCAGACAGAACATCGGCGATTTTATATAAAAGTGAGGATGGCGGAATGACCTGGACCATTCATATGGATGCCGGTGAGGAATTCCGGCGATTGATGTCTGTAAACGTCGATCCGCGAAACGCGGATATCGTCTATGTGTCAGCCATGCGCATGGAGGGTCCCGGAAAACTAGGCGCTGTTTTTAAAATCGAGAATGGGAATCCTACGGATATAACGGGATCCATCCCCAGAGTTCCTCTAAACATTACCATCGACCCATCTGACCCTCAGGTGCTCTATGCCGTGCTGCATGAATCCGGCATATACAAATCATTTAACGGGGGATCCTCATGGACGGAAATCAGCGAATCCCAAAGCGGGCTTCCCGTGTCGGGATTTAACGCGCTCTATATCGATCCCGGTTCTTCCAACACATTGTATCTGATTGGTGGATGTGATGTATTGTTCAGCACGTTTGAATCTGCAGGATTGGATGCCAATTTAGTCAACGGAGTGTACAAAAGCACTGACGGCGGATCCACCTGGCAATCCATAAATGGATCGGTTCTGGGCAGCGGTAGCGGAACAGTAAAAGCTTTGGCGTTTTATCAAGATGATTCACAGAAAATCTATCTTGCCACAGAAAATGGTTTATACTACTCGACAGACGGTGGAACGAACTGGCTGCAGGACACGAATCTTCCCTACACCACCCTGGGAGGTATTGCCATTTCAGAAAATGTAATTTATGCATTCACAAATGGCGCAGGTATTTTTACCGGCACAATCCAGCCCGACCATTCGATCAGTTGGGATTCGGATCAGAAAATCATCGCTGAAATTTATTTTGCCCAGCTTCTAAAACATCCGACTAATGCATCCGTAATTTATGCAAGCGGATATCCCGGAGGTATTTTTAAATCGACAGATTCTGGTCAGACCTGGCATGAATCCAATTTCGGCATGGCCAGTTTTAAAGTGGATGACCCACTAAGACAGGGATATTATGCCATCGACCTCTGTCAAAACAAACCCGATGTCCTCTATTTGGGATTGTTCGGCAAGGGCGTTTATAAATCAACGAACAGCGCGGCGACCTGGTATCCGGTGAACGGTTCGCAATGGGAGATGTTCGGCAAAAAAATCACATCCCTTGCGGTGGACCCTTCAGATGAAAACACGGTTTATGTCTCAGCAGAAGATGGCGTGTATCAAACAACGGACGGAGGAACCAACTGGACAGGCATGAATCAGGGTCTTATATCACTGGATATCAAGCTGCTTCATCTCACGTCCGGTGGTGAACTGTTAGCCGGAACACGGGGGTATGGTATTTGGCGATGGAGCGGTGGACAGTGGAATCCCATGAACAAACCGATGAACTGGGGAAAAGTGTGGCCGATCTGGGACGACCGCCCTATGTATCAGTACACTTCCTTTTTGATCCATAAACACGATCAATCCAGAATGCTTATCGGCACATTTCCCCAGGGGATATTCAAAAGCACTGATGGCGGACAATCTTTTAAAGAGAGCAACGTCGGCTGGTTGAATGACGGAGCTTTCAGTCTTGTCTCTCATCCATATAATCCTGATCTCGTTTTTGCAGGTACATACAATGGCATAAATCGTTCCAGGGATTTCGGCGACCACTGGGAAACGTGTGATACAGGATGGCCCGATGAACATTGGGTATTTTCCATCGATTTCAATCCCTCCAATCCCGATGCGATGGTGGCATGTTCCAAGAATGGTGAGAATGAAGGTACAGGTCGTGATGGTTCTCACGGAACAGTCATGAAATCAATTGACGGCGGGAATAACTGGTTTGCCATCACCACCGGTTTAAGCTTAGATCAGGAATTCTATGAAATCATCATCGACCATTTCAATCACAATACATACTATCTTGCCTGTCAGGACAGCGGCGTTTTTATCAGCAACAATGGCGGTGAGAGCTGGGAAGCCTGGAATGACGGCCTTGGAGATAAAAAAGCCGGTAAGCACGGTATTAATGTGACCAGCCCCCTCACTATATCAGCCGATCATTCCATCTTATATTTCGGCACAGATGCATCCAGTATATACAGAAGGATGATTTCTCCGATACTGCCTGTCAACAACTTATCAGGTGGCGTATCGAATCAGACCATACGGCTGGCATGGCAGTTTGATGATCTCGCCAATAATTTCAGCCATTACAACGTCTACCGGGCCGGCAGTTTAATTGAAGATGTAAACCAGCTCACTGCACATGAAACCATATACGACATTACGAACAAGGAGTATGCTGATTCCACTGTCCAGAACGGGGCGTCTTATTATTATACCGTCACCACCAATGAAGTCTCCGGTTATGAAAATAATCACGTCTACGTTGTCGGCCCCTTAACGGTTTTGGGGATGTCCATCACAACGACCATCCTGGATACAGGGTATGTCAGTGAAGCATATTCCGACACGCTTAAGGCTGAGGGAGGTACTGGAC
>JABMRT010000160.1 GCA_013202295.1 Candidatus Zhuqueibacterota bacterium | reverse complement strand
GCGGATGGCCATCCGCCCGGGGCCGGGCAGGCGGAGTGGCAAACCATCGCCTCATATCAAACACATCCCGATCTCGCGGGACAGGGCAACACCTCGTCCCAAACCGAATACGAATATGTGGATGTCACCGCTCAATCCGGCACGACCTATCAATATCGTTTATCGGACGTAGATACGGATGGTAGCATCACAGTGTTGGACATCATAGAAATTACAATGGAGATACAAAAACCGGAAGAAACTCAACTGGAACCCCCCTTCCCCAATCCCTTCAATCCGCAGACCAAGATTGCGTATAAACTGGCTGAGCAATCATCCGTGACCCTCAACGTCTATGACATTAATGGACGATTGGTATCTACACTACTTCGGAATGTACAACAATCAGCAGGCAGTTACTCCATCCATTGGCTTGGCAAAGATGATATGGGAAGACAAGCCGCAACCGGCACATACATTCTCCGTTTAATTGCAGGAGATATAATCAAATCGCAGAAAGTCTTGTTAATGCGGTAAAAACACACCTCTACTTCGACATAGCCGAGGTCTGCTCCCGGCAAGAAGTTTTTTGGAACTGGTCTGGAGGGGAGTTATATTAAAATGATCTTCTCAAATCATGAAAAGACAGATTGTTCATGCAAATAATTTTCCCCAAACGGATCCTATTTATATCATGTTTTAGGTAATAAACAATCTTCACAATTCAGTATCAGGAGGTCAGCCATGCCAGCTCAACATCTCACGAATAAGCGATTGCAACGATTATCACTGCTATCAATCATAAGCATCATCTGCCTTCTAACAGGCCAGTTATTCTCTGACTCTTTAAATCAGACCAGATCCGTGGATGAGAAAAGAATTCAATTGCCTTCCGGAGGAGGAATCTCCACCATTAAAATTAATGACGAGCATTTGATCGTGAATAGAGACGGCTCTGAATTTCTGAACGAGCAAACCATGAATCGGATCAACCTGACCGTGTCCGGTACAGCCCATGAAGATGATTGTTTCCAGGTGGATTTTACCGAGACTACTCGTGGAATCGTTCAGGTAGACGGCGGAGAGGGCGGCTTTGATGTGCTGGAGTTCAATAGCGGTCGGTGTACCAAAGTAATCCATCATTTCTACAACGAACATGATGGCAACGTGGAGTTCGATTTCAATGGGGATGCTATGACCGATTTCATCATTGAATATACCGGACTTGAGCCAGTAACCGACAATCTGAATGCAACAGACCGTGAATTCACCTTTACCGGAGGAGCCGAGACCATCACCCTTTCCAATCTGGGATCGGAACAGTCGAATATCGGATCCACTCTAAGTGAGAATGTCACATTCAACAATCCCACCAGCTCACTAACAATCAACGGCGGAACCGGCGATGATGTCATCAATGTCTCCGGTTACAGCTCAGCCTATGATGTAGACATTGAGTTCAACGGCGATGCGGGATTGGATGAAGTGAATGTCAATGGCGCTGTGAGTTTTGGAGCAGGGTCGTTCAGCGTGAACGCCGAATCTTTTGCCAACACCGCGGCAGTCACCTCTTCCGGTTTCGGTCATATTGGAATACTATGTGATAATGTCTCCGTGGGCGGCAACCTCGCAGCAGCAGGCATGCTTCAGTTTATACCGCATACCGCTTCCACGACCATTGGTGTAGGCGGGGGCAGTGGCACCCTGAATCTGTCAGGCACTGAAATTGCCTATTTCGTAAGCGGATTCATGGATATTGGTATCGGCAATGACCTCTCCGGTACGGTGGATGTACTGACAGCCGCATTCACAGATCCGGTCTCCTTCATGACGGGTGACGTAGTTCATGACGGGGCGGGCACGGATGTAACCGCGCCCTTTGTCGCCATCTTCGGAAATGCGGCGCCGGGACAGTCACCGGGCATCCTGGAGATAGACGGCAATTTCACCTTCGGTGAAGGACCGTGCGGTTTCAATGCAGAGTTCGGAGGAACCACCCCCGGAACTGGCAGCGGCTATCACGATCAGCTCAAGGTAACCGGTGGGGTAACTCTTACGGACGATGTTACGCTGAACACCTCCTCCTACGGCGGATTCATGCCCTCCAATAACGACACATACACGATCATCGACAACGATGACACCGACGCAGTTGTTGGCACGTTCAATGAACTGGCAGAAGGCGCCATTGTCAGCATGGATTTCCTTGGTTCGGGTATCCCGGCGGCTATCACATACATCGGTGATGACGGCAATGATGTGGTCATCACAGTAGACGCTTCCCTGTCTGTCGAACTTTCTCAATTCTCAGCAGAAATTATATCGAACGGCATCCTCCTCAAATGGACCACCGAGTCTGAAACCAACAACCTCGGATATATATTAGAACGATCCGTAGGGGCGGATCATGATCCGCCCGGCGGGGATGCGGCGGGGTGGCAAACCATCGCCTCTTACCAAACCCATCCCGCCCTTGCGGGACAGGACAACACCTCTTCCCAAACGGAATACAAATATGTGGATGCCACCGCCGAATCCGGCACGACCTATAAATACTGTCTGTCAGATGTGGATACGGATGGAAACATCACTGTGCTGGATATTCTCGAAATCACGATAGACAATCAAATCCCGGATGAAACCAGGCTCGAACAGGCCTTCCCCAACCCCTTCAATCCGCAGACCAAGATTTCGTATAAACTGGCGGAACAAACATCCGTCACCCTCAATGTCTATGATGTCAATGGTCGTCTCGTATCCCGCTTGCTTCGGAACGTTCAGCAATCCCCAGGCAGTTACTCCATACACTGGCTCGGCAAAGACGATGCGGGTCAGCAGGCATCATCAGGAACGTATATCCTGCGCCTCATCGCGGGAGATGTCATAAAATCTCAGAAAGTGTTGTTGATGCGTTAAAGGAGAAACAACGATGAAATGTCTCAAACTTATTATTACAATCTCAGTTCTTCTAAGTCTGGTGATTGCATTGCCCGCTTTTGCCAACAACATTCAAGTGGGCACACCCATAATTACCAGTGTAAATTCAACCGGCGATTACGCCATGGTTCAGTTTAATCTCTCATGGAGCAACTCCTTCCGCGACATCGTCAACTGGGATGCGGCTTGGGTGTTTGTGAAATACAAGGAAACAGGCAACGACTGGCAGCACGCCACGCTGAACACCACCGGGGGCAATCACACAATCCCTTCGGGTTACACCTGTTCTGTGGGTGAGACCGGCAGTGCGGGCATGGGCGTGTTTATTTACCGCAATGCCAACGGTAGCGGCAGCACCAGCCTCAATGATGTGCAGCTCCGCTGGGAATACGGCACGGATGGCCTGGCCGATGACGCCGCCTTCACGCTGAAGGTCTTTGCCGTCGAGATGGTGTATGTGCCCACCGGTGCCTTTGCCGCAGGCAGCGGAGGCAGTGAAACCTCTTGTTTTACCCTCACCACCATCAATACAGGCGACGCGACCACGGCCCCGAGCGGCACAGGCGGATTTTCAGGGAGCGCGGAAGGGGGCTATCCGACAGGGCAAACCGCCCCTGCAAATGCCAGCTGGCCCAATGGTTACAGCGCCTATTACTGCATGAAATACGAGATCAGCCAGGGGCAATATGCGGACTTTTTATCTCTCCTTACGGACAGTCAGGACAATACTCGATACCCGAATAAAAGCGATTACCGACACACTATATCCGGTTCGTTTGGTAACTATACAGCAACTGTGCCTGACCGGGCGTGCAACTATCTCAGTTGGGCGGACGGCGCGGCCTATGCGGACTGGTCGGGCCTTCGGCCCATGACCGAGATGGAGTATGAGAAGGCCTGCCGGGGCACCCTGGCGCCCGTGGCCAATGAGTATGCCTGGGGTAACACAAATATTGCCGGTTCTGCCTATACGTTGAGCAATGACGGTACCCCCAATGCAACGGTGACCAATGCAGCCTCTGAACCTACGGGTAACGCATCTTATTCGACCACCGATGGCAGTATTAACGGCCCACTACGTTGTGGCATTTTTGCCGCGGGCAGCACCTCCAGAGCAGAGGCAGGCGCAACATATTACGGCATTATGGAGATGAGCGGCAATTTATATGAGCGCACTGTGACTATTGCTAATTCTACTGGCAGAGTATTTACAGGCACACAAGGAAATGGCGCTTTAAGTACAAATGGAAACGCCGACAATGCCGATTGGCCGGGATCGAATGCTTCAGGCTCCGACTTCCGCGGCGGCCATTGGAACTTTAATGCCTCCTACGTACGTGTGTCTGACCGCCTTGATGCAGGCTTCACGGTCATAGCTCGGTATGACGAGAACGGTTTTCGCTGTGTTCGCTCAGCGCCTTAGAACCAGGAAATGATAAAGGTCATTAAAATGAAGACAATACCGATTTCAATTTTTTTGCTATTTGCCTTGTTATTGGCTTGTGTTGCGGTTTTTTCTCAGGATGCCAATAAATACCATGGCGGCTCCTATGACGGTTATGCTCTTGGCACGTCAGCTCTGGATTGGTTTTTATCAACACCTTACAAATACCACGGTGGTTCCTACGATGGCTCTGCATTGGGAACGTCGGCATCGGAACTTTCACTTCCCGTGGAGCTTTCCTCCTTCTCAGCAGAAATTATATCGAACGGCATCCTCCTCAAATGGTCCACCGAATCTGAAACCAATAACCTCGGATATATTTTAGAACGATCCGTAGGGGCGGATCACGATCCGCCCGGGGCCGGGCAGGCAGAGTGGCAAACCATCGCCTCATTCCAAACAAGTCAGAATCTTCAGAGCCAGGGCAACACCTCGTCCCGCACTGAATACGCATTCACGGATGTCACCGCCCAATCCGGCACCACCTATCAATATCGCTTATCGGATGTGGATACGGATGGAAACATCGCAGTTTTAGACATCCTCGAAATTACAATGAAGATACAAAATCCGGACGAAACTCAACTTGAGCCCCCCTTCCCCAATCCCTTTAATCCGCAGACAAAGATTTCGTATAAGCTGGCGGAGCAATCCTCCGTCACACTCAATGTCTATGACGTCAATGGACGCTTGGTATCCCGCCTGCTTCAAAATATCCAGCAATCTCCCGGCTCTTACTCCATTCACTGGCTTGGCAAAGATGATTTGGGACGACAAGCTGCATCCGGGACATACATCCTGCGTCTAAACGCTGGAGATTTCGTTCAGTCACAGAAAGTGTTGTTGATGCGGTAAGATTAGAGTCTTTCAAGGGCATAAAGAATCTCCCAAAAATTTTATTAAAATATTAAAAAGGTGGTGTAATATGAAAAAGAGTTACATGAAATGGTTGATTTTATTCGTCTTGACAATTTGTACGGCAAACAGTTTTACGAGTGTCGAGCAGTTTGAAAAATCATTTGGTAACTCTGGTCAGCCCGGCCAAACAGTTACTCTGGAATTTGTGATTAGAAATTTCGATAGCAATCATCTAATGGAAAACATTTCATTTACTGATGATTTGGATGCATGCTGCACAGGTTTGCTGGTATCAGGTCCATTGCCTTCTAATCCTTGTGGACCGGGATCACAATTAACCGGCACTTCCACCCTTACATTAACCGGTGGCAACCTGCCCACTAGTGGTCAAGAAACATTCAGCATCCAGGTTTTGATACCAGCCGGTGCTACTCCCGGTACATATACAAATACCACTTCTATGCTTTCATTTACTATTGAAGGCGGGGGAAACGTTGCCGATCCGGCAAGCGCAGATTTAACGGTTGATGCCACCCTCCCCGTCGAACTCTCATCATTCTCAGCAGAATCCACATCGGTTGGCGCACTCATCAAATGGACAACCGAATCCGAAACCGACAACCTCGGATTCATTCTTGAGCGTGCAGCAGGGACAAGGCATGCCTTGTCCCTGCAATGGGATGAAATTGCCTCATACCAAACCCATCCCGCCCTCACGGACCAGGGCAATACGTCACAACGCACTGATTACACATTCACGGATGTCACCGCCCAATCCGGTATGATTTATCAATATCGTCTTTCCGATGCGGACATCGATGGCAACATCACAGTTTTAGACATCCTCGAAATTACAATGAGAATACAAAATCCGGACGAAACTCAACTCGAGCCTCCCTTCCCCAATCCCTTCAATCCGCAGACAAAGATTTCGTATAAGCTGGCGGAGCAATCCTCCGTCACACTCAATGTCTATGACGTCAATGGACGCTTGGTCTCCACACTGCTTCGGGACTTACAACAATCGTCTGGCAGTTACTCAATCCACTGGCTGGGTAAGGATGATCAGGGTCAGCAGGCCGCGTCAGGCGCGTACATCCTGCGTCTCATTGCGGGAGATGTTGTGACATCTCAGAAAGTGATATTGATGCGATAATCGGTACTTCAAGAATTACTGAACTCAGCAAAGGAGAATTTTTTGCGAACAAGACAATTGCTCTGGATTATACCCATTTTATTAATTGCATTCTATCAAGTTGCATCATCTCAAACAATCACAGTAACCGGCGCAGGAAGAGTCAGTTGTAATGGTGTCTATTACGAAAACGGCACCTATAACGGCAGACCCATTTATGACAAACCGGGGCTAGGAGGTGCAATCAGATACTGGAATAGCGTGGGCTGGGTGATCTCACCGAGTGGAGGAACATCCATTTATTATTATGTGAAGAACAATACCGCGGGAGTTCCTGGTGATTACCCCCCAGATGGATTATGGAGTATTGAAAATGATGCGATTGGTGCGCCACCTGCACCCTCATCTGTCTATGATGCCGCACTGCCAGTTGAACTCTCCCGATTCTCTGCTGAAGTTGCTCAGAATGGTGTTCTGCTCAAATGGTCCACGGAATCGGAAACCAACAATCTCGGATTTATTCTAGAAAGAAATGTAGGGGCGGATCACGATCCGCCCAGTGAGGTGGGGATGGGATGGCAAACCATCGCCTCATACCAGACCAATCCAGATCTGCAAAGTCAGGGCAACACCTCATCGAGCACAGATTACTCCTTTATTGACGGAAATACCAAGCTTGGCTGGACGTACAGCTATCGCCTTAGTGATGTGAGCAGAACGGGTACGGCTCATGTGACTGATGCGATTCAGATTGCGCTTCCCGATGCGCCGAAAGAAACTGTGTTGGCTCCCCCCTTCCCCAATCCCTTCAATCCGCAGACAAAAATCAGTTATCAGCTGGCAGAATCCGGATTGGTGACAATTACTGTCTACGATATACTGGGCCGCAAGGTAATGGCCCTTTTGAATGAAGAACAACGTGCAGGCAGTTATAGCTTTCACTGGCTTGGTCAAGATGATGCGGGTCGGCAGGCAGCATCCGGCACGTACATCCTGCGCCTGATCACGGGAGAGGTTGTGCAGTCGCAGAAGGTGCTGTTGATGCGGTGATGAAGTGTGTGTATCTATATTAATTTAACAAAGAGTAATATCATGAAATTGTTCAAACGTTTTATCCTGATCATTGCATATTTCAGTATTTTGTCCTATGCATATTCAGCAAATATGCTCGTCAGCGGTGCAGGCACAGCTACAACGAATGGTGTGTATACCAATATGGGAGCGCACGCTACTCTGTCAGATGGTGTGGATTACTATCAGATGGGACCCATTTATTTATATCGTGTGGAATCTGGTGGAGAAAAAATGTGGATAATCGGCCAAGCATTGGGGGATAGTGCTCCTGGAGATGCATATTATGCTGCATATAATACAAGCAGCTCTCCAGCTGGCATAACAATGGATCATTATGGCGCATTGGGTGAATTTCCAATGCCTGATATTCATATAATCAATCCTGAAACAAATATGATTGTCGGTGATGCCGGTACGGAAGCTGTGGAAGGTCTCTATGTCAATATGGGAATACACCCAACGCTTTCAGATGGCGTAAATTACTATCAGATGGGGCTCATTTATTTATACCGTGCGGAATCAGGTGGAGATAAAATGTGGATAATCGGAACTGTATTAGGGGACAATAATAACATATCTGCATATTATGGAGCATATAGCCCAAGTAACTTTCCCGCCGGTATAACAATGCAATTATTAGGTGTTCTTGGTGAGGCTCCTTGCCAACCATCAATGACACTTCCCTGCCCGTTGAACTCAGCACATTTTCCGCGCGAGCCGTTCCGGACGGCATCCTCCTCAAATGGATCACAGAATCGGAGGTCGATAATGTTGGATATATCCTCGAACGCTTTATGGGGGCGGATTTTCGATCCGCCCGGGGTGGGGATGAAACTGATTGGCAAACCATCGCCTCTTTTCAAACCCATCAGGATTTACAGGGCCAGGGCAACACCTCATCCCAAACCGAATACGAATATGTAGATGTCACCGCCAAATCCGGCATGACCTACCAATACCGTTTATCGGATGTAGATACGCAAGGCAATGTGACCATCCTGGATGCACTTGAAATTACAATGGAAATACAAAATCCGGAAGAAACTCAACTGGAGCCCCCCTTCCCCAATCCCTTCAATCCGCAGACCAAGATTGTGTATAAACTGGCACAGCAATCATCCGTAACCCTCAATGTCTATGATGTCAATGGTCGTCTCGTATCCCGTATGCTTCAAAACGTACAGCAATCCGCTGGTAGCTACTCAATCCACTGGCTCGGCAAAGATGATGCGGGGCGGCAAGCCGCATCCGGTACATATATTCTGCGGCTGATCGCGGGAGATGTAGTCAAATCACAGAAGGTGCTGTTGATGCGGTAAGAACATGAATTCAATCCTGTCAGGTTTTTAAAACCGAACAGGTTTATCGTCCTTTGAAAAATTGATCGTCCCATTCTCACAGAAGGATTGAATCCTCGTAATTTTGACATCCAGTCATAGGAATCCTTCAAAGATCAAGGAATAAAATTATGCGGAAATTGATCCTCCTCCTGATTGTTTTCACATTTTTTATTGAACAGACTTGTTTTGCCGACAGTGGCTCTGGTCTATCAATTTCAGGATCGATCACATCCATGCCGCCAGGAGCGCCCACGCTCTCGAATCCTACGGATGGCAGCACAATCTTCACTGAGCCGGTCGAGGTTGAGTGGGACCCGCTTGATCACGCGGCCTCATTCAATCTTCAGGTGTCAACCGCAGACAACTTCAGCAGCCTGTTTCTTGATGAAAGCGCCTTGACTGTCACATCCCATACTATTACAGGTTTATCCGGGGCAACGACTTATTATTGGAAGATCTCCGCAACGAACATGGCTGGTACCGGAGATTTCTCAACGGTCTGGGATTTTTATACCGATGCAGCTCTGTCCGTGGAACTTAATGCCTTTTCTGCGGAACCGGTTCTCCAGGGTGTGCTTGTCAAGTGGATCACGCAGAGTGAAACAGACAATCTGGGCTTTATTTTAGAACGAACCGTAGGGGCGGGTTCCAACCCGCCCAGGGATGTGAGGTGGCAAACCATTGCATCCTATCAGACCCATGACGCTCTCATTGGCCAGGGCAACACTTCTGTGCGCACGGACTATGCGTTTACAGATGTGACCGTCCAGGCCGGAGCGGTCTACGCCTACCGTCTTAGTGATGTGAACATCAAAGGTGTGGCGCATGTGTATGATGTGATCCTGCTCACATTGCCGGAAACGCCTGATGTGACGGCCCTCGATCAGCCGTTCCCCAATCCGTTTAATCCGCAGACAAAGATTGGGTATCATTTATCCGAATCGGGTCAGGTTAAGATTACAGTTTATGATCTTTTGGGCCGTAAGGTTAAAACCCTGATGGATGATTTTCAGGGCTACGGCAGTTACAACTTCTACTGGCACGGCCGGGACGATGCGGGCAATCAGATGGCCACCGGCACCTATGTGATTGCCCTGCAGACCGCGGATGGAGTAAAAACGCAGAAGGTGTTAATGATGCGGTAAAAATTTCTTTTTAACAGGAGCCTCTTATGAAAACCAGACTTCTCTTTCTCATTTTACTTCTCAGCACCACACTGATCTTTGCCCAGGCGCCGGTGGTTGAAAACGTCAGTTTCGTTCAGCGCACAGACGGCAGCCTGAAAGTGGATATTTATTATGATCTTTCGGACGGGGACGGTGAAAACAAGCAGATCGTGGTCGAGGCGTCGAGTGACAACGGCGCCACGTGGACTTTAAACTGCGCCAGTCTCACGGGCGATGTGGGAAGCGGCATTTCTCCAGGCACGGGCAAACACGTGGAATGGGACTTTTACACAGACAATCCCAACACCAGCGGCAGCACATACAAGGTGCGCGTAACCGCACTCGAAACCGGAACCGTGACTGATGTAGACGGCAATGTGTATCAGACCGTAAAAATCGGTACCCAGTGGTGGATGGCGGAGAATCTGAAAGTAACGAAGTATCGAACCGGTGAAACCATTGCCACGAATATTAATGACGCTGATTGGGCCATTATCAATATAGGTGCCTATTGTGTTTATGGTCGGGATGAGAGCAACGCTGACACGTATGGTTACCTGTACAACTGGGCAGCGGTTTCTGATTCCCGTAACCTCGCGCCCACAGGCTGGCATGTGCCCACGGACGCGGAGTTGAGCACATTGAGCACCTACCTTGGAGGTGACAGTGTCGCTGGCGGTAAGCTGAAGTCAACCGGTACAATCGAAGCAAGCACCGGACTTTGGGATGATCCCAACACAGGCGCGACTAATGAAACAGGTTTCTCCGCGCTTCCAGGCGGTTACCGTAGCTACGCTGAAGGTTACTTCTACTCTCTGGGCAGCCGCGCCCGCTTCTGGTCGGCGTACGAGTACAGTTCAAACTACGCGTTGTACCTGACCCTGCGCTACCTTAACTCGGACATCTACTGGAACAGCTCCTATAAGCAATACGGGTTCTCTGTCCGTTGTGTTAAAGATTAGGCGATTTCGTATGTCGGAATCACACCTGCCAGGTTTTGAAAACCTGGCAGGTGTTTCTCATTTTAACACAATCCTAACGAAACCATTCCCACAGCCTGGCGTATAGTTGTAAGATTCACCTTATGAAAACCTAATTCGGAGAGTGTCACCCATGCGTTTAACACGAGCTGTCTTTTTCTTTCTCTTTCTCGCCCTTTCCATTCAATTGAGTGCCGGGACCATTCACGGCTTTGTTCGAGAGAAAGATTCCAAAGAGCCCATTATCATGGCAAATGTCTGGATCAGGGACACCCAGATCGGTGTGGCAACCAATCTGAAAGGGTACTATGTACTGCCCAATTTGCCGCCTGGAAAATACGATCTGGCAATCAGCTTTATTGGATTCACCACAGTGATTGAACCTTTTACTGTGGGCCAAAACGAGGATATTGAGCTTGATATTCTGATGGAAACTGAAGCAATTCTGACTGAAGGGGCCGAAATCGTGGCAGAACGTGACAAGCGCGAACTGGATATCAAGCCCAGTCAGATGCTCATTCAAATGCCGCAATTACGAACCATTCCCTCCATTGCCGAAGCAGATCTGTTTCGAGGATTGCAAATGCTGCCCGGTGTGGCGACTTTGTCGGATTTTTCGGCCGGACTCTACGTTCGCGGCGGCAGCCCGGATCAGAATTTGATCCTGCTGGATGGCATCGATGTGTACAATCCGAATCACATGTTCGGCTTCTTTTCCACATTTAACACGGACGCGATCAAATCCGTGGAAATGCTTAAAGGCGGATTCCAGTCGCAATACGGGGGACGGCTATCCTCAGTTCTTAATGTCATCAACAAAGAAGGCAACCGGGATGAATTTGAAGGCGTGGCCCGGCTCAGCCTGATCAGCTCAACCGCAACGCTGGAGGGCCCCTGGAAACATGGTTCATGGATGCTGTCAGGACGGCGCACCTATCTTGATCTGGCCGCGAAAATCGTTGACTTCGATTTGCCCTATTACTTTTATGATGCCCATGCCAAGATCAATTATGACATCGACAAGAAAAATCAGGCCAGTGTGAGTGTCTATCTTGGCAATGACAAATTGGATCTTTCAAGCGGCGGCACCAATGTAGGTTTGGATTGGGGCAATCAAACCTTTTCTGCTCAGTGGACGCATCTGTTCTCCAGCAATCTCTTTTCACATTTCGTGTTTGCGGGCAGCCGGTTCAGCAGCGACACCCAAGTTGAGTTTGACAAGGTTCGGTTTGGTATCATGAACGAGATAAAAGACTTGGCTCTAAAGGGAACTCTCACCTATACCCCCAACCTCAGCCATTCCACAGATATCGGTTTTGAATTTAAAGCGCTAGATTTTGATCTCAATTATCATATTGTGGACACAGATTATATCAATGATTTTGATGGATATTATTTCAGTGGCTTCGCTCAGGATAACTTTAAGGTTACACCTCTGACCATCCTGCAAACCGGATTGCGACTTGATCATTACAGCGACGGCAGCTATACAAGGATTGATCCCCGTGTATCTCTGAAGCGCATTCTAACGGATCAATGGGACATGACCGTGAGCTATGGACGATATCATCAATTCCTGAATCTCGTTCAAATGGAGGGATTCAGCTTTGCAGATATGTGGTTTCCTGTGGATGACACCTTTAATCCCGGAGAAGCCGATCATTTTATTGTGGGCGTGAACTATGACAACAAGTCTACCTTTTCTATAAACGCCGAAATTTATTACAAAGATTACGGCAATATCGCGCAATACCGTGAGTTCCGGGGTCAGGATGAAACATTGGATAACCAGACTGCCGCTCAGAATTTTCTCAGCGGTGTCGGTGAAGCGTATGGCGGAGATCTCTACATTAGAAACAGGATTGGCCGTTTTGAAGGCTGGTTCGGCTACTCCATGAGCTGGACAAAGAAACAGGTGATCGGCTACAACTTTGATTATGAATACTTCCCTACCTATGACCGGCGTCATACAATTACAGCCATTCAGGATTTCCGCATGCATCGAAAATGGAGACTCAACCTCGCTTTTAAATATGGCACCGGACAACCCTATACCGAGGTCACAGATCAATACGCATTCATCGATCCGGCAGGTCGAATTCAACGCGCAGGTCTTGAAGGTGGCAAAAACCTCTACCGATTGCCTGACTACCATCGGCTGGATATCGGACTGTTCTATACCACACACATGTTCAATTTGCCCACTGAAATTTTTATCCAGGCAGTGAACGTCTATAATCGGGATAATGTCTGGTTCTATGCGTATGAAACCTCCGAAAATCCGCCTGAAATCGAAAAAATTACCATGATTCCATTTCTGCCCACTGCTGGATTTTCTGTAAAGTTTTAATGAAGGAGAATTTAATGAAGAGTTATATAATCTTTTTAATCGGAATCATGGTATCCCTGCTCATCATGACCGGATGCGATGAATCGCCTGCAAAACCTGAATTCGATCCGGATATCAGTATTTTCGGATTTCTCTGGGGAGGTGAACCACTGTCCGCGGATCACGCCATCCTGATCACTCATACCCAACCTCCAGATGCGTATTATAACCTAAACAAGGCAGCCATCCGGAATGCGGAAATAACACTGACAGACATAGCCGCAGGTACATCCTACACATTGTCATCGGATGAGGACAATCCGGCCTATTACTATAATGCGGATGTGATCATCCAACCTAATACCAGCTATGAGTTGTCAGTTACAACAGAGGAAGAAACAGCCACAGCCACAACCACTGTCCCTCACAGCATGACTTTGGAATCCGAACTCGACGAGGAGAATGTGAATGATGAAACCCATGTGGATCTCGGATATGAGAAACCAATTTATATCGATTGTCCTGTTGATGTTCAACTCATTATGGTGGATATGTATTGCAACGAATCCTGGGAAAATGCTGAATATATCTACCCGTTTCATGACAATCATAAATATCCTGATGAACAGAGTGAGTATGATGGAGGAGCCAACGGGGAACCCCGCCATATCATGGCGCTAGTCCCTTACAATCTGCTCAAAGCACCGGATTTTGAGAACCGCCACACAATTTTCTGGTATGCCTCAATGATTGTGTTTTACGGTTCCAATACCATGCAAGTCATGGCCATTGATGACAATTATCACAACTTCCTGATGGATGAACATCCTGTGCTCAGCGGCGGTGTCGAGAATGGCATTGGATGTTTTGGTTCAGTTTGCGGTGAGAATTATGAGCTGAATATTCTAAAGCCGTGAATTGAATAACTTTCGTTTGGATTCATGAAAAGTCTCCGGCATCCCGCATGGGCGGGATGCCGGGGATTTCTGTTTATATCATCCCTTATATTTTTTCACAATCATCGTTGCATTACTCCCGCCAAACGCAAAATTATTGGTCAGGAATGTATTAAACTCGACCTCTTTGCCAGTGGTGACAATACCGGGATAATCACATTCAGGATCTGGATTGTCGATATTGATGGAAGGAGCGATGAATGAATGCTTCATCATCAGAAGAGATGCGATAAGCTCAATGGCGCCTGCCGCGCCAGTGGTATGACCGATCTGACTCTTTGTGGAGGTAACCATTGGATTGTAATCCTGAAATAACTGTTTAATGGCACTAATTTCCGAAGGATCTCCAGTCACTGTCCCTGTCCCGTGGGTATTGATATAATCAATATCTCCGGGATCAAGACCGGCATCCTGCAACGCCAGTTTCATACATTGGGTCTGACCTTCCTGTGAAGGAGCCACCATCGAAAATCCACCATCACAATTTGTCGTATAACCGAGGATTTCTCCATAAATGGGTGCGCCTCGACTCAAAGCATGCTGGAGTTCCTCAACAATGACTATTCCTCCGCCCTCTCCCATTACGAATCCAGCCCGGTCTTTATCAAACGGCCGCGATGCTGCAGATGGATTGTCATTATGTTTATCGGCCAAAACTCCCATCGCATCGAAAAAAACAGTGCAAGCCCAGTCACAGGATTCGCCTCCTCCAGCGAATACAACATCCTGTGTGCCCCATTTCACCGTTTGAAAGGCATAACCGATATTCACCAGTCCGGTTGCACAAGCATCGGAAATAGCAAGACTCATGCCTCTATTTTTAATCAACATTGTAATGTTAGCGGAACGAGAAGAAGCCATTGTTTTGGGAACGCGCAAACCGATTCTCCTGGGTTTGTTATGTGCTTCCATTGCATAGGCGGCTTCAAACATATCGTGCGGGCTGCCAGCGCCGCAGCCAACAATACAACCGCAACGATCATTTTGCACATCCGTTTCCTTCAATCGGCTGTCTTTCATGGCTTCCATGGCAGCGTAGCATGCAAATTCGGAAGCCCGCCCCATCATTTTTATTGCCTTTCGGTCAAGGAATTGCGTAGCATCCCAGTCGTGTATCCAGCCGGCGACCCGGCTTTTAAATCCATGAGTCTCGTAATCAGGGCAAAATGTAATGCAGCTCTTTCCGGATCGAAGTGTGGCCTCGATTTCTTTTAAAGTTAAACCCATCGTACTGGCTGCACCCAACCCCGTAATCACAACACGTCTCATAAATCATCTCCATATAAACTGAATATCAGGAAATCTTTGCGCTCTTCCTCCGGTGATGCGTTTATCGGAATTATAATAATCCATCGAACATAAGGGAAATTATATTTGCTTCTCTCTTACATTACCAATAGAACTGTATACGGCAATTTCAAAAGAACGGTTCATTTTTGTATCCACGAAATCGTTGGAACTTCTCATTAAGAGTCCGGATTTAATTGAAACGGTGTACGAGTAAAAATATCCTATCTTGTATATGCTTTTTACAAGTCGAATTGATAAGTTCCTGTTGTATGAATGCTTGCTTATTTATACAATTCTATAAGAAAAGTCAAGTGATAAAATATCGATTAATTAATTCCATTAAATCCACTTGCCTATTTTATCGATTGAATTTTTTTATTATATTGGTAATACAAGTGGAACAAAAATTCTTCGGACATTTAATCAAAGGTAAAAATACTCTCATGCTTACTGTTGAAAAAATTGGCGGCACATCCATGTCGAAGTTTGGCAATGTGCTCCAGAACATCATTTTAACTGATGGAAAGAAAGTGCGTATCACCAACCGAATTCTGGTTGTTTCCGCTTATGGCGGTGTCACTGACTTGTTATTGGAAAATAAGAAAACCGGCGCACCCGGCATTTACGCAAGATTTACGGATCAGGTGGATTATGAAAAGAGCCTGGATGGTTTGCTGGACAACCTCTTTCAAATCAATGATTCTTTTTTAAAAATTGGTCTGGATCTCAAAGAAGCTGATGCCTTTATCAAGGACCGGATTACCCAAACCAAAAATGTGCTCGCGAGCATGTCTGAAGTGCTGGCATCCGGATATGTCGCCAAAAGCAACATCCTGCTTGCAACGAGAGAAATTCTGGCCTCAATCGGAGAAGCCCATTCTTCCTTCAATTCAGTCAATATCCTGAATAACAATGATATACCAGCCAAGCTAATTGATTTAAGTGGATTTCATGATTCAGAGTTTCTGACCATCGATGAGCGCATTCACAAAGCGTTTAAGGATGTGGACCTCTCAAAACAAATGATTGTGGCAACCGGATACACGAAGGGCACCGAAGGCATCATGCGTGAATTTGATCGGGGATATTCCGAGGTCACTTTTTCCAAGGTGGCTGTGGAAGTCAAAGCAGATGAAGCCATCATTCAGAAAGAATACCATCTTTCCTCCGCTGATCCGAATATCGTGGGCGTGGAAAATGCTGTTCCGGTCGGGCATACGAATTATGATGTCGCAGATCAGCTCGCGGATATCGGCATGGAAGCCATTCATCCCAAAGCATCGAAACCCCTGGAACAACTCGGTATCAATTTGCGAATCAAGAACACCTTTGAACCAGATCATCCCGGCACGCTGATTTCAAAGAATTACATGGGGCCGGAATCCCGCGTGGAGATCATCGCAGGCGCGGAAGATGTCAGTGTCATTGAAATTCATGATTCATCCATGGTGGGTGAAGTGGGTTTCGATTTGCACATGATGGAAGTCTTTCACAAACACCGGATCAGTTATATTCTGAAAACCACAAATGCCAACTCTATCTCACTCGTCATCTGGGATAGGCTGCTTTCTGAAGCCCTATTAACGGATCTCAAATCCAAATATCAGGAAGTTCAAACCAAACCTGTGGCTGTGATTAGTATCATTGGTTCAAATATTGCCAAACCGGGCGTGCTGGCCCATGCCGCCAGGGTGCTTGCCGAGAATCAGATCAATGTGGAATGCGTGTCACAATCCATGCGACAGGTCAATATGCAGTTTGTGATCACCCGCGATCATTTCAAGGATGCAATCAAAGCACTGAACATGGAACTCTGTGTAAATAATTCAAATTTTTGATAGAAATATAATTTGTGGATATGCACCCTTCCCCCTCTATGGAGGAAGGGCATTTTTGGGGCCGTTGGGAAGGATTATTTTGTTTCTAAATGCGGCTCGGGATCAATCGCCTCATCCTCGACTCGCACTTCGAAATGCAAATGCGGCCCCGTAGAGCGACCGGTTTGACCTACAGTGCCAATCTGCTGTCCTTGTTTTACTGTCATTCTGGATTTCACAAGAATGGTATAAAGCTGGCCATAACGGGTGGTTAATTCACCCTTATGGCTGATTTCGATAAAATTGCCGTATCCCTCGCGAAACTCAGCTACCTGAACCACACCATCAGCAGCAGCCATGACAGATGTACCTTCTTTTTCAGGAATGTCCACTCCCCTATGCTGTTTCATCCTGCCGTCCAGGGGGTCTTTCCGCATTCCATACCCGCTTACAATCTTCCCTCCTTCGACAGGCATGATGAGTTTGAAATCAGAAGTGGAGGTTTCTGATTGGGACACCATTGTTTCTGTAGCTGCCTGAGCAGATTTTTGTGCGGCCGCTGCAGCAAGAACAGTAACCATTGCACTGAGTTGGGGTCCGGGTTTCAGCGGCTGCCAGGTTGAAGCAGCCATTGGCAGGATGAAAACAGCCAGTCCGATCAACAGGCCAATCATCCCTATTTTGTGTATCCCTCGCATATTGTGTTCTCCTTTCATATGCTTCAGTCGTGTGAACAGTTTATTCCGTTCGCTCGAAAACGACGGAATTAGAGTAACACAATCGGGCCCGAGAGTATTCAATTTAATCATATTGAGCAGTCCACGCGCATATGGTTCACGTTGAATGCATCCCTGTGAAAGCACCAAACTGTCACAGGCACACTCACGTCCGACATGCAATCGACTGCCAGCCATCCAGACAATCGGATGGAAAAAGTACATAATTTGGATAATATTCTGCAGTTTGATCCACAAATCGTCGAGTCGTTTGATATGCGCGAGCTCGTGTGCAATCACAGATTCAAGATCGGATCTATGATGAAAATCCAGCAAAGGTTCGGGAATCAGAATGACCGGTTTCAGGATTCCTGATGTAAATGGTGACATGGAGGTTGGAGCAGTCAGCAATTGCACAGAACGCTGGATTCCAAATCGTTGCCGCCAATGAATCAGGATGTCTCTCGCATGAGTCTGCTGAACCACAACCCCTGAACGAATCAATCGACGGAAATGATTCAATCGTCGTAAATACAACACAGAAAGGATTACCATTCCACCCATCCATAGTATAAAAAGGATGGTTTGATCGTCAAATTCTGCCCATCCTGTCGCAGGGATTGAATGGCTTTTATCCATGGCGTTGGAAGATGAAATATCGCCATGCTCTTCCCCCATCCACCCATCCAGAGATTGGATCATGCGTGAGTCAATCCATTGGGTGATGAGCGATCTACCGCTGAATGGTTGCGATAAATCCGTAGGTAAAACAAGACGGATGAACACAAGCAGCCACAATCCAGTATGTAAAAAGTGTGAGCGTTTGCGAAGCATCCATTGAAGCAGGAAGATAACAACAAACACCACAGTGGCATAAACTGATTCGCGTAAAAGAAACGGGACGATGGAGTGACTCGTTTTCTGAAGGATTAATAAAATAGACTCAGCCATTTTCTCGCTCCCTGGATTCTTCAAGAAGTAGTGCTTCGAGTTCTTTGATCTCTTCAGCAGTAATTGCCTTGCTCTGAGCAAACATGGCAACAACCTCACTACTGTCAAGCTCAACCACCCGGTCCGCAAAGAACTTCACCATTTTCGCCAGTCCAGCCGGACGGGAAATGATAGCCTGATACAGAAATATCCCGTGAAATTGCTCGCGGGAGAGAAGTCCCTTCTGCACCATCCGATCCATCATGGTCTTGGTGGTTGTATAGGCCCACCCGGAGGTTTCATATAAACGGTCATGCAGTTCCCGAATGGTCTGGCGCCCCTGTTTCCACAAGACTCGGAGAATATCATACTCTGCTTTTGAAAGATCCGGCAATCCAGTTTTCTTAGACATAAATAAACCTTTTGTTAATCGCAAGCTAGCTCTACTAATATGTAGTAATCTAGTTACAATATAATCGCTTTTTCAAATTTGTCAAGTCTTTTTTTTAGTAAACATTGTAGACTCATATCCGTCCTAACATTGAAGAATTGGACTTGCTCACATTTTTTGTGTCTGGTTTTTAATTCTCCACCATTCTACTCTTTTTTGCCTGGGGGCATGAACCATTATCGCGATTTATATTTTAGAACGATGAAGTAAGGTTCATGTCCCCACCCTCCTATCTTATTTCCAACTTGCATTCCTGCCTGAAGCTTACTATTTTATTGGCGCATAAAACCTGACATGTTGGATTGCACTCTTTAAACACTCATGATAAAGGACATCCTATTTATGGGCCAATCAATCTGTAATGTACCCTTTGATCTTCTTGAAAACTTCATGAAGGATGTTTTCATCCTGCACAACGTGCCGGAAGCGGATGCAGCAGTGTGTGCAAATCATCTGATCATGGCTGACAAGCGTGGCATGGATACACATGGCGTGGGCCGTTTCAAGCCCATTTATCTTGATCGGATCAATCGGGGTGTGGTCAATCCGGTGACAAAGATCAAAATCGTGAAGGAGTCACCAGCCACAGCAGTGATCGATGGACAAAACGGCATGGGACATATTATTTCCAAACAGGCCATGGAAATCGCGATTCACAAGGCGAAGCAAACCGGGATGGGAATGACAGTCGTACGCAATTCAAATCATTTCGGCATCGCGGGATATTACGCCTTGATGGCGACCGAACAGGATATGATCGGCATTATTGGAACCAATGCTCGCCCCTCGGTCGCGCCAACACTTGGTGTTGAACCCATGCTTGGCACCAATCCACTTTGTTTCGGCATGCCCTCGGATGAAGACTTTCCGTTTGTGCTGGATTGCGCGACCTCACTCGTGCAGCGAGGCAAAATCGAAGCCTATGCCCGACTCGGCAAACCGCTTCCGCAAGGTTGGGTTCTTGGCGAGGATGGTCGTTTCAGAACAGACACAGATCAGGTGCTCAAAGATTTTGTCGCGGGCAAAGCTTCGCTGGCACCTCTCGGAGGTCCCACTGAAGAAATGGCAGGATATAAAGGGTATGGATACGCAACAGTTGTGGAGATCCTCTCCGCAGCACTACAGCAAGGCGCATTTCTAAAAGCACTCACCGGCATGGATTCGGATGGCAATCGAAAACCTTTCTCACTCGGCCATTTCTTTATAGCGATCAGTATTGAGGCGTTCACAGAGCCCAAGGATTTTAAAAAGAGTACGGGCGAGATTCTCCGCGCTTTACGGATTGCTAAAAAAATGCCTGATGAAGATAGAATTTATACTGCCGGCGAGAAGGAACATTTAACCTGGCTCGAACGCATGGATGTTGGCGCTCCCGTGGATGGAGTCGTCCAGAAACAACTCGTCGAACTGCGCGATAAGTGGAATCTGAATCAGTACAAATTCCCATTCGAATAACCTATAAATAGTGTCTGTCATCCTGATCCCGCTTTTCGGGAGAAGGATCTATTGTCTTTTACTTAATGAGATCCTTCATCCATCTTTATCATATTTAGGATGATATAATTAAATCAAGATTGGAAAGCCCATATCAACGCAAACAAATTAAATATTCTCATCATTGGCGGCGGTGCCTCAGGCATGATGGCCGCCATTACCGCAGCGGAACAGGGCGCCAATATTCAAATATTGGAACGCCTCCCCCGTGTCGGAAAGAAACTGCTCGCGACCGGCAATGGCCACTGCAATCTATCCAATCTAAATTCAGAGATGAATCATTATCATGGCAATCCCGATTTCATTCAATTGATTTTTTCACAATTCGATCGAAACGACACACTCGAACTGTTTGAAAACATGGGTCTCTCCTGGATCGCCGAATCAGATTTCGGCCGTGTTTTTCCGAGATCTATGCAGGCATCCAGTGTCTTGGATATTCTCCGCAATGCCATGGCTCAACGTGGAATAACGGAAAACTGTGATGCAACAGTGCAACGGATTGAGCGGACAAAACATGATTTCCTGATCAAACTGGGAGGCGGGGACACATTGCAGGCAGATCGTGTCATCCTGGCTGCAGGCGGGCGGGCTTCTCCCAATATGGGATCAAACGGCTCGGGCTTTACATTGGCGGAACAATTGGGACACTCAATTCGCACGCCAAGCCCGGCAATCGTTCAATTGATATGGGACGAACCTTTTTCAAAAAGTCTCAAGGGTTTGAAGATTCAGGCATCAATCAGCTTGAAGTCTGATGGAAATGAGCTTCGGTCTGAAATCGGAGAAATTCATTTTATGGAAGACGGTCTGTCCGGAATCCCCGCGCTGCAAATGGCAAGGTTGGTTAATGAATCATTGGAGAAAGAGCAAATTCCTGTTCTACATATTAATCTTCTGCCTGATCTACAATCGGATGATATCCACAAACAACTCATGGATCGCATGGATCATTTCAAAAATCAGCCCGTTCAGGAAAGTTTAATCTCGCTGGTTCACAAGCGTCTGATTCCTGTTCTTCTGAAAGAAGCACGAATCCCCTGCGATACAATCTGTTCTCAATTAAACGAAAGTCCTGTTAAATCCTTGATGGATGCCTTGATCTGTTGGAAAATTCCTGTTACAGGCACAAGATCATGGAGTTCGGCTCAAGTAACAGCTGGCGGTATTGTCACGGATGAAGTCTATCCAAGTACATTGGAATCCAAACTGGTACCCGGACTTTATTTCGCAGGCGAGATTATGGATGTAGACGGCGACTGCGGTGGATACAATCTGCAATGGGCCTGGTCGTCTGGCTGGGTAGCAGGTAAATCCGCAGCGGATATTTCATGACAAATCAAAGTGTGTTGCACATCTGGGTTGATGCCGATGCCTGCCCCAAAGTCGTTAAGGAGATTCTGTTTCGTGCGTCAAAGCGCGAATGTATCCCGATCACTCTGGTTGCCAACAAACCACTGAGAATTCCGAATTCACAGTTTATCGATTTTCTTCTCGTCCCATCCGGATTGGATGTTGCGGATGAAAGGATACTGGAACATATCAACTCCGGGGATCTGGTGATTACCGAGGATATCCCCTTCGCTGCTGCGGCTATTGAAAAACATGCCTTCGTACTCTCTCCGCGAGGACGTTTCTACACAAAAGAGAATATCGGCGAGCAACTCTCAATCCGCAATTTCATGGATGAATTGCGCGGATCCGGAGTCACAACCGGAGGCCCGGCCGCGTTTGCTTTAAAGGACCGTGAAACATTCGCAAACCAGTTGAATCGATTTCTGCGAGAAAATCTTAAATAATTTATAATCCCAATCTATTCCAGCAACATCATCTTCCGTGTGATCATCTGAGTCTCAGTCTGAAGTCTGTATATATAAATCCCGCTGGGTAGGTTGGATGCATCCCATTCATAATGATGATCACCTGAGGATAACGTCTCCCTAACCAGTGTGTGGACAAGCTCTCCTAATAATGAGTAAATCTTCACAGAAACCAATCCGGCTGTGGGCAGGGAAAATGAAATTACTGTACTGGGATTAAATGGATTCGGATAATTCTGATTCAACACAAATTCTGAGGAGAGCGACACATTTCCATCAACGGCTGCAGGATAGAGTTCAATGGTGCCTTTCGGAGTTAGATCCTTCTCATCTAATCCCGGATAATCAGGCGCATAACGATACGCCCGAAATACCTGGTTGTTATGGGAAGATCCATCGGGACTGCTGAAAAAATCATCTCCCTGAGTCATAATCCCTTGCATCGTGACTGGATTAATATATTCCCAAACCAGTTCATTTTCATCTGTAACTTCCATAAATGTTCCGTGTGAGCCGTCACAAATCAATGTATTGCCATTTGGGAGTCTCTGCGCTCCGGAAATATTCGGGCTATAGAATCTCTCTAATTCCTCTTCACCATAAATCCAAATGGGTGCTTCCGGACCATAATTATCACCATACAATGTATATTGATTATTTTCATCAACTGGGGGAACAATTTCCACCACGGTTGTATTGCGACCTTGAGGACGTCCCGAGCCATTATTGAATATCAGAATGTTGCCTTCTCCTGGCTCACCCGCAGGAATCCAGTTGGCATCATGCTGATTGAAAAGATATTGATCAGACTCATCTCCTGCGCGATACGTATGTGGATTGCCCCATCGATATAAAATATCCCCTCCCATACCACTATTGCCTCCGGTATGCCCGGCTGCTTCTGCTGTTGTGGTACTATGATCAATGACCCAGATCTCACCAATACTTCTCAGGCTGATCATAATTTGATCCAAATCGGGATTGTAATCCACAGAATTTGCGTGCAGCCAATCCTCAGTGTTATTCATGGTGCTCACATAATTCAAATCCATCAGCTCAGGATGATCTTCCACAACACCATAATTGTCTTTCGCTGCACTGTAATCCTGAATCAAGTGATCCCACACATGCCATTTCCAGACGATATCGCCACCAGTAGGCTCGATTTCAATCACATGCTCCATCCACAACTTGTTATTCTGAACAGTAGAAGGATTTCGACCCGCACCAATTGCATTTGCGTATGACTTGTATTCCCATGCCAGAATAAGCACATTGCCATTGGGGAGGGATTCAATATCGTGATGCTGACACACGGTGGAACTGGAATACTGATATTGCCAGATCACGGTTCCATCCCAATCAATTTCACGAATCAATCCGCCGGTTCCGCCAGCAGAAAAATAAAAATTATGTACCGCACATGACTTGAGAAGATGGCCGTTTTCAAGCAGATACACAACAAGGCCGGGCATATACTGGCCCACCCATGAGTGAACCTTATATCCTTCATTGTCAATCAGGTAGACAGTCGTCGATGAATTTGGCGCGAATAGAGTATACCCTTGAAATGCGTCCGGTTCATTAAATATCAATCCAACAGTGCGCTCTGCAAAAAGGCTTGTGGATATTAAAAGGCTTAATATGAGAAACTGGTGAAATCGGCGTAGCATAACGTAATCCCCTCTGAATAGAATGAATGCCTTTATTGTGTAAACGCAACGTTGTGGATTTTATTGTGTTTGATATTGGATGCCAAATTTTCTACCTTTGTATGCACTTTTATTAGACCTTAACACCTTAGTGGATTCATATGATTCGCATCGAAAACATTCGCACCTCTTTAAATTTTAACCTGAGCGAACTCCCGGATCTGATCTGCCAAAAATTAAACATCCCCTCATCCAGGCTGGACCAGTGGCAAATAGTTAAACGCGCGATTGACGCCCGAAAAAAGAAACGCATCGAAATTGTGTTTACGGTGGACGTTTCTTTCAAACATGAGCAGGTTTTTCTGAAATCTTATACTTTTCCTCCGAATTTGAAGGTAAAACACGTAGAACCGTTTGTATTTAATATATCTAAAATAGTCGGAAAACCAAAACACCAACCTGTTATTGTGGGTTCCGGGCCCTGCGGTCTGTTCGCGGGACTGGTACTTGCTGAGGCAGGATTCAATCCCGTCATTCTGGAGCGCGGTAAATCCGTAGCGGATCGAACCAAAGATGTGAACCGGTTCATGCAATCGGGAGAGCTGGATTCGGAATCGAACATCCAGTTTGGCGAGGGTGGCGCCGGTACGTTTTCGGATGGAAAATTATATACTCTTATAAAGGATCCAAGAACCAGGCTGGTATTCGATACGCTTGTTCAAGCCGGCGCGCCTGTGGAAATCGCATACGATGCCAAACCCCACATCGGCACGGACAATCTGCGCAAGATCATTCCCGCAATCCGGCAGCGTATTACAAACGCGGGCGGCGAGTTTCGATTTTCCTCCAAATTGACGGATTTTGCTTCGGATGGAAGTACGCTTCAATCCATTCAGATCAATGAATCGGAGAATATCGAAACGGACACACTCGTCCTCGCGATCGGACACTCTGCACGGGATACTGTCGAGATGCTACATCAGCAGGGTCTGCATATGAAGCAGAAAGCCTTCTCCATCGGCGTCCGGATTGAGCATAAACGGAAATGGATTGATTTTGCCCAGTTCGGAGAACAGGCAGGACATCCGAATCTGGGAGCGGGAAAATACAAGCTTTCGATTCATCTTGAAAACAATCGCGGCGTTTACACCTTCTGCATGTGTCCGGGAGGTACAGTCGTGCCAGCAGCTTCAGAAGCGGGACATTTGGTCACAAACGGAATGAGCGAACACGCCCAGAACGGGATCAATTCTAACAGCGGTGTGCTGGTCTCCGTGTTTCCGTCGGATTTTGAATCAGATCATCCTTTGGCCGGAATCGCTTTTCAGCGTAAATGGGAAGCACTTGCTTTCGAACTCGGCGGATCGAACTATCACGCACCCGTGCAGCGCTTCGACGATTTTATGCATGGCAAGACATCCACCAAATTCGGGAAAGTGGATCCCTCGTATCTGCCCGGCACGACATTCGCCCCGCTTCAGGAATGTCTCCCTGAGTTCGTGACGGAGAGTCTGAAAGCAGGTATCTATTATCTGAACAGAAAGCTGAAAGGATTCGCCCATCCGGATACGCTGTTGACTGGTGTGGAGACGCGCAGTTCAGCCCCGTATCGTATTCCACGTGATGAGGAGTTTCAATCCAACATCCGGGGAATTTATCCGGTGGGCGAAGGCGCGGGACACGCGGGCGGTATTGTCTCTTCCGCAGTGGATGGCATCAAAATCGCCGAAGCGATAATTGAATTATCTCAATAAAAAGTTTCTTGTCATCTCGACCAGAGGGAGAGATCTCAGCACATTACTACTATGAGATTTCTCTCCCGCCAATGCGGGATCGAAATGACATGCAATTTTATCTTTATTATTTTTATATATGGTTAAATCATGATCACCGTTCGCCCTGCAGAAGTCGAAGATATCCTGGACATCAACGCGATTTACAATGACGCGATACGGAATACAGTCGCCACATTCGACACCGAACCCAAATCCCTTGAATGGACAAAAAACTGGCTACTTAAACATGATGAAAAACATCCCGTTCTGGTCACTGTGGAGGACGAGAAGGTGATCGCGTGGGCATCGCTAAGTCCCTGGTCAGATCGCAGCGCTTATGATGGCACAGCTGAGCTTTCAGTTTATGTACAACAAGACAAACGTGGCGCTGGTCTGGGCCGAGAACTCATGAAGGAAATTATAGAACAGGGCAAAAAAACCGGATTGCACACACTGATCTCCAGAATCTCAGGTGACAATGATGTAAGTTTTCATTTACACAAAGCATTTGGATTTGAAGAGATTGGCATCTTGCGTGAAGTCGGGCATAAATTTAATCAATGGATCGATGTGTACATGTATCAATTAATGATCTAATAAACACATTATCATATGAAATCCTTTGATTTTTCCCATTTTTTCTTGTATTTTTAAGCAATCCTAATCTGAGTCTTAGAGTCATGAATATCTTTGGAAATTCTTATCCAGCAATGAAAAAGTGAGGGGTCTTATGTTTAAAAGAAAAAAATTCACTGACGCGTTTCTGCAAATCTCCAAAGAACACATTATTTATCAACAGTACATCAATCAGTTGAAAGACCTGATTCACGACGGAACGGATGCGGGCAATTTCGATTTGCTGAAAAAAATCGTTCATAACATCAAGAATGACTTGTTGGATCATTTTCAGCTCGAGGAACTGGTGCTTTTCCCTGCCGCACTCCTCTCATTGCCCTCAGTGGCCATGGCCGATCAGATCCTGTATCTCACGCGTGAACATGGCGCATTCGAACGAGACACGGAAACGCTGATCCAGATTGTGAATTGCCAGCCTGAGGACAATCCCGACATCCCGCAGCAATTAATCGATTTCCTGAAAACCTATACCGACAATCTGGATAAACATGCCCGCACTGAGATGGAGGAACTCTTTCCGAAAATGGATGCGGATAAAAAATGCATTGCCGTAATTAAAGATTTTATTGAATAACTCAGGAACAAATTAGTACGTTAGGTCATATTATTTCTGAATTATAACTGATAGAGAAACACGGACCCTATGAACCGGAGGATAATGAATCCATGACTGATAAACAAACGCAGAAACCAGAGAAATTCAAGTTCAAGGCTGAAGTCAGCCAGCTGCTTGACATCCTGACTCATTCGCTTTATACACACAGAGATGTGTTTATTCGCGAGCTGATCTCAAATTCATCTGATGCGCTGGACAAGGTACGCTTCAAGGATGTCAAAGGAGAAGCGGTTGCGGACGCGGATCAGGCCCTTGAAATCCACATTGAGTTGGATAAAGACAACAACACATTCACGATCAGAGATACGGGTATCGGCATGACCCACGATGAATTGGTGAAGAATATTGGAACCATCGCGCGGTCCGGCACGACTGAATTCGTGAAAATGCTCGCTGAAGAAAACCAGAAGGATGTCAATCTCATCGGTCGTTTCGGTGTGGGATTTTATTCAGTGTTCATGGCTGGCGAGGAAGTGGAAATCACGACCAAATCCGGTGATCCGGATGAGCCCGGCTGGCAGTGGATCAGCGATGGCAAGGGAGCATTTCAGATCAATCCTGCTGAGAATGTAAAGCGCGGCACCACGATCAAGGTGAGCCTGCGAGAAGATGCCAAGGAATTCTCCGAAGAATATTCGGTAAAAACTGCGATTGAGAAGTATTCGAGTTTTGTGCCATTCCCCGTTTTTATGGGCAAGGAACAGGTCAATAAAATCGCTGCGATCTGGCGCGAACCTAAATCCAATGTTAAAGAAGATCAGTATAAGGAATTCTTCAAATTTATCGCCCATCAGGGTGATGATCCGGTGACCTGGCTTCATTTTTCAGCAGATGTCCCTTTGCAGTTTCACTCTCTCCTCTTTGTGCCCAAGACAAATCTGGAACTCATGGGCTTCGGTCGTGAAGACGACGGCGTGCATCTCTTTGTCAAGCGCGTACTCGTGGATGCGCACGCCAAGGATCTGCTTCCTCCCTATCTTCGTTTTGCACGCGGTGTGATTGAAAGTGACGATCTGCCCCTGAATATATCCAGGGAAACGCTGCAGGAAAATCCCTATGTTATAAAAATCAGAAATACGGTGATTAAAAGATTCCTGTCACATTTACAGGAAGTGGCTGAGAAAAAACCGGAAGATTATCTGGAATTCTGGAAACAACACGGCCGAATTGTCAAAGAAGGATACAACGATTATCAGCATAAGGATCAGGTCGCAGAACTCTTCCTCTTCAATTCATCTAAATGCGCGGATGAAAAAGAACTCATAGGACTGAGCACTTATGTGGAACGCATGCACGAGAAGCAGGAGGAAATCCTATTCTTTTCCGGCCCGTCACGCGAAGCCATTGAGAGCAACCCTGCCATTGAAATTTTCAAAGCCAAAGGCATTGAGGTGCTTTATACCACGGACCCAATCGATGAATTCGTGCTTCCAGGACTGATGATGTTCAAGGAGAAGATGATCAAATCTGCCGATCAGGCTGACATCACCAAATTGGAAGATGTCAAGTCTGAAGATAATGCAGATGAAAAGGACGAGAAGGCTCCGGATAAAAAGGATGTAGACAAACTCGCACGCCGGATCAAGGACATCCTCGGTGATCGCGTGGAAACCGTGAAGCTTTCTGAACGGTTGGTGGATAGCCCCGCAGTTTTGGTGGGCTCTTCAAATGCCATGTCGGGTCAGATGGAAAAGATCATGCAGATGATGAACAAGGACGCCGCGCCGCCCAGTGCCAAGATCATGGAGATCAATCAGAAGCACCCGATCATCGCGAACATGCTGACCATCTACCAGAAAGACACCAAGTCACCCCTCCTATCAAAACTGGTCGAAGGGCTATACAGCAGCATACAGATTCTTGACGGCACTGTCGAACACCCGCAAGTCATGGCTGCGAGCATTCAGGCCCTGCTGTCCGAAACGCTGGAATTGACTTTAAAAACGAAACCCGTGAATAAAGCGCCGCAGAAGAAAGCGGCTCCGGCTAAAAAGGCAGCACCGAAAAAGAAATGATCTGCAGGGGCTGACGGCCGTCCGCCCTTACATATAAAAATAAAAGCCCCGAACCTAAGTTCGGGGCTTTTCTAATAACGTCGAGCATGAGCGGTGGACTGCCCAGGTTTCAGCTAGTACAGATTCCTGACTTAACTACCACGCGTTTTCCATCCGCTCGATGCTGTTGTTATTTTTAAAGTATATTAGTTAGTTTTGTAAATCATCATTTTTATAATCACATTCTATCTAATTCATGAGTTGCATCGTCCTTTAATCCCTTTTGTAAGATGAATATTAAATAAATTAAAGAAAAAATTGAGAAGAATAAGTTTATTAAAATGGATAAAATTGATAAATATGGAAATAGTTTAATTATATCAATAAATGCTAGGCTAAATAGTGAAAAACTTACAGTCAGAATAACGAAGATTGAAGCACATTTTGTATGACTCTTTAACTGATTGATTTGTGACTCAGTGGGACAAAATCTTTTTGTATATAAATAATGGAATCCTGTATGTCTAATTTCATCTAAACCTTGTTGTTTTTCTTCATCAGAGAATTCCTTAAGTATTTCTTTTTTTTCGTATATATTTTTTCGTTCAATACCGTCCCTTAGCCTACCGTATTGTATTTCTGTCATTTTGTATTCTCTCTTATTGTCATTTATTAATCTTTCTTTGAATAATTTTTCTTCCTTCTCATGCCTATTAAATACTGCAATACCATCACCGACTAAATAATCTTGCAATCTATTTATTCTATATATAATAAATACTGCAATAATGGCAATAAGTGTAATAATAACTTGTGGAATTGTGCTGAATAAATAATATAATGTGCTCGGACATATTTTAAAATTCAGAATTGTTAAATTTATCATCGGAATGTTCTCCTATAAAAAATAACGTGATTTTCACCGGTCGAACCGCCAACGTTTACTTCAAATAAAACAAGCGATTCCATTAAACCAGCAAGATTAGATAAAATTGAGCGCGGTTCGATCCGTGTGAAAAATTTGGTTATACACATTTTATTATTATCAGCATATAGAAATAAAATATGAAATATCACAAATATTTTAAAGATTCTCTTCAACCAGATAGACTTTTGAACCTTGAATAGCTAAATAATGAAAAGCATTCTCAGAGTCAAAAATGATATTACTAATAATATCATCGTAAGGTTTTCTTTTTTTATCATCTACAACAATAAAGTATTTATCATTTTCACCTGCTATGTAAACAAGATGTTTATTGTTTGAACTAAAAAGCGGATTCTCTCCTATATATTCATATTTATTATTTTTTTTACCATCTAAAATAATGAAACATTCCTCATTAAATACAGCCATATATGCAAATCGCTGATTATTTGAACTAAAAACACCTTCCCCAACACCGTCATATCGTGCATCTTCTTTACCGTTCAGCACAAAAAAGTTTTCTTCACCATATCCAGCAACAAATGCAATATTATTACTATCAGGACTAAAAATAAGAGAACCTTCACCAATACCTTCGTATCGGGTGCCCTCCTTATTATCAATCACAGAAAAGCATTTCTCACCAGACACAGCGACATATGCAACGTGTTGACTATCAGGGCTAAAAAATGGGCCACCTCTTTCTTGTATTCCATTGTATTTTTTTCCTTCTTTTCCATCTATAACGATAACCATTTTATCTCCAATAATAGCACCATAAGCTATATGTTGACTGTCTGGACTAAATATTGGTGAATTGTCTATAATGCCATCATATTTATTCTCTTCCTTTTCATCTATTACAACAACCCATTTATTACTAATTTGAGCACCATAGCTCACTCTCTGACTATTTGGGCTGAATAGATGAAGTCCCAACACGATATTATCATATTTTTTACCTTCTTGACCATTAATTACCATAAAACATTTGTCATTTAAAAATGATATATACGAAAGGTATTTGCTATCAGGACTAAATATAGGCCCACCTCCTTCAAGTATTGCATCATATTTTTTACTTTCTTTGCCATTCATAACAACAGTTAATTTATCGTTTACAGTAGCAACATATGCTAAATGCTGTCTATCTGGACTGAAAACCAGTGAATTCGGAAGGATTGCATCGTATTTCTTTTGCTCATTTCCATCTATTACTACAAAACATTTATTATTATTTTTCGCAATATATGCAAAATGTTGGTTATCTGGGCTAAAAGTTAATGACTCTTTAAAAATATCTTCATAATACTGTTCTTGCTTTCCATCAAAGATGACAAAAGATTTATTATTTAATTTTGAAATATATACAAGATGTCTACAATTTGGACTTGTTATTAAAGAATCTTCTACAAATGAAGAAAAATCAATATCAACAACAAGTTTTTCAGATGATTCGCTGGATGTTTTATTATTAGACATTCAATCACCTCTTAACCCAATATGATAAATCAATCTCCCAATAGGGTCAATAATAATTGTTTTCACTAAATTTCTCAAAATTTGGTGTCTTTTTAGAAAATTACTGAATGGTGGTGAAATTCTATAATAAATATTGACAAATAATCGCCCAAAGTATGATACCCGTAATACTTCATCTCTAAATAAACATAGTCTTCTTACTTCAATACAATTATAAGAACCATAGCATGCAGTGGCGATGAAACATGCACCCTTCACTTTGGGACGAGAGCCTGTTATCTTACCAATGGCATCAGCGGCTGCCTTGCGTACATCGTACTCATTATCTTCGAGTAAGGGTGTCAAGGGCTCAACAGAACGTTTATCACCGATTCCTCCAAGCGCCCCTGCAGCCGAACTACGTACCATATTATCATTGTCATTCAGGGCTTTAATGAGAGCATCAACTGCATTTGCATCGCCTATCACACCAAGCGATGTTGCGCTAATGACGCGGACTACTTGTTCATCGTTCTTCAGTTGAGCCATAAGAGCGTCTACAGCTGGAGGACCAATCGCGACGAGAGCGGCGGCAGCATCTTGGCGGACTTTGTTACACCTCTTAATAAATTCAGCTGCAAATGCTGAAGTTTCCATCATCATGATATCATGCTTCTTCGCGTATTTATTGGGCTTAGTCAATTTTTCAATCAATTGCTTTACGTTCTGTTCCATGATCATCCCCTTCATTTTTTAAACTGATTTAATCTCTCCTTATGGATATGATAATATAAAATCAACACCGTTTTACAACTAAGTCTAAATATACAGTTCAATAAATATTTCAACTAGCTTCAATTTTTTGAATAGACTCATTAAGATTATACCCCATATGGCTCTGTCGTCTACGTACATAAAGTAATTTTAGAACAGGAAGAATATGTTTGGCTTTTGAACCTACTCTAGCAAGTGCATTGACTGCCATCAATTCAATTGTCTCTTTTCTGTTTCTTTCAGGATTGACAATGAACCATCGAATAGTTTCTGCAGGTAATTTATTGAGTATTGGTCTTATCATTTTATCTATTTCTTCACTACCTGCTGTAGGAAAATTGGGTTTTGATAAACCACTCATCCACAAAATAAGACAGGGAATTATTTCTTTTGTAAGCTCAGAGAATTTAAGTAATGTATATAAAATAGCTGAAATGGTGTCAAGGTCACATGCTTTTTCACCTGCCTTTGCTAAAAATGAAATTGCTGAATTACCAAAAGATTTTACAATCGAAGTAACTTCTGATATCATTGTTGAGGACTGGGTTCCAGCAGATAATTCCATTAACATTATTACTATTTTCGGGCCTTGTGCTATAATATTTTCACGAGCTACTCGTCTTTTTGACTCACTAATCCAAAATTTCCATTTTGGTGTGCAAAGAATTTCAAGTTGTTTTTTTAATTCATTAATATTCATTTAAACCTCCACAATTTATAAAATCATACAAATATATATTGTATAACATTTGCATAACCGGCAAAACCAACCGTCATTGTCGTGCGAGAAAACTTTAGCATAATGATTTGCGGTTTGTGTCCGCACTACTTTTATTTTGATGGATGGCGGATAGCCATCCAAAGCACAACATTAAGGATTAGAACGAAAGTAGCGGTTTTGTCCGGTTCTTGCATGGGTTAGCATGCCTTATTACTTTCGCCTTATAAAGTTGTATTTCTCATTTATGTATGATGCCCATTCTACTAAGTCAGGATCTGGATTATTAATACAGTCGTGAAACATTGATTCTGTTGATATACTTCTGAATTTCCCAATAGAATTCAATACCTTTTGCCAAACAAGAGTTGCTTTATTATCAATATGTTCTAATTTAGGAGACGTTATCCTTTGAAATTCTAAATTATTTTTTGGGGCTATATGTAAAACAGTAACTATGTCAGCACCAAGCTCATTCTCTCTTTCCATTTCATGGGCTAATAATTGAAGTCGCATAAACTGATAAAATGGTTCATAAAAAAGAGCTTCCAAGTCTGGTAAGACTCCTTTGTTCAAAGGGCAATCGTTTCTTTTTAATATGTGAGAGTAAATCTGCATACGATCAGTGTTATTTTTGGAATATCTAATATTTGTACTTGAATAAGATTCTGTATATTTCCACTCAATTAACAATATATGTTTTTTACCATCATCCTGTTCAAACATTAAAGCTGCATCGGAACTTGTGAAATATGCACCACGTGTTCTATTCTTAATTCTTATTTTTTCTTTTAAATAATTCTTTAATCCAATCCATTCGAATGATATATATTTTTCTTTATCTTCCATTGGAATAATTTTCTCAATATTTGGATAGATCGGTCGCAACAAGGATTTAAGAGATTCTGGCTTATCGATAAATGGAAATAGAAAATTAACACAACAGACCTGAGAATCTAATAAATGGTTGCTAGGTTTTGAATTGATATTATCGTGCCACTTTATCGATTTATCCTTAAAATATTGAATTGATTCTTCTCTAATTCCTGAAAACAAATTATACTCTGAATAGTCTCTCGGTAAACAGAAAGTCCTTGGCTTATTCTTGTATATACCATCTTCACGTAATGAATCTGGAAGTTGATTTGAATGAATTTTATAATATACTTTACTTAATTTCTCGCCTTCATAGAATCTACTATTCAAAAATAACCTCATATTTTATTTAGCATGCTAACGCCAGTTTAAGGGGATTTAAACGAACCGATAACTTTCCTTGAAAAAGTGATTCCACAAAACATTAAAAACACCTAAAAAAGTTGACGTTTAAATTCCCGCTTCAAACTATTGTTATGCGAAAAAAGCATTATTGAGATATGGTGCATAAATAAATTTCATATAATGAAGCCATGCAATATATTTTGTTATTTCTGCAATCATCATAGCTAATGGATAACCTGCTTGATCAGGAGAAATTGTAGATGCCCATAATGTATTTGCTGGAATATGATCACCCTTGATAGAAGTCGATTCGGCTTTACAATATTGCAAGATATATTTTTTGTTAACGATGATATATGAAATGGGATTGTCAACATGCTTAATCTGTTTGGCTAATATGTCATTGGCATATTCCTTTATTTTATCAATCGAAATTCCATCATATGCAAATACAATTTTTATAGGAAAGTAATGAGTAAATTGAGACCACAATTCAGGTCTTATAATTGAACTATTATTCAATGATAATGCCTTTGAATTATAAGATGGTATAGAATCTAAATTAATTAAAGCATCCGTAAGCATTCTTTTATTTAATTTAGATTTTACAGATATAGCAGCAGCGATACTATCTGCAATAATATACGTTTTATTATTTGAACTAAATTTAGGAAACATATCCGATTTTATTATTATATCAATTTGTTTTGATGTCACATTATCTGGATCAATTATTGTCCCTCCTTGAACTGCATGGAGCGAATCAGGCAAATGATCATTTAAAAAATCCATTAAATATACTTCGCGATTATTACCAATGTCTGGCTTATGAGTTAATGTGCCTGATATTCTAGATAGAGCTTCTAGTTTATCTGCAATATATTTGAAATATTCTTTTATTGGATTCATTTTTTATTACCGCATAACGTTGGTCTCAGGGGTTTTGCGCCAAGAGTTCTTGTCCGACAACACGATTTTAGACCAAACCTCTTTAAAATAGAAATTAATGGAACGCGTTAAAAATCCCCTGCAGATGCATGTTATGTGTAAAAGTGTAACCCATGTTCTTAGATTTTTCTGTTACTAATATCCTTGGCTATTCACTTTGTATTTTGAAAATTATAATAAAATTATAGAATTCATTATTGTACTTTTGAGAAAAGATATAAAGGAGCTGTTTTAGTATACCCTACACCTTTGCCAATATTGTGTAAGTATTCTTTTGTTAACTCAATATCTTTCTTAGGAGAAAAATAATCACCCAATGAATTGTAATTAATGCGATATTTCCCTTTTACTTTGTGAATAGTAGCAATTAATTTGTAATCGTTGTCAAGTGAGGCTAAACCCGCGTCTGCGTGGCTATTGTTAACTAAAAGTAATCCGCCAACCTTTAAATAGTCTTTGCAATATTCAGATATAAAACCAGCATATTGAGATATCAATAAATCAAATGATCCCAAATATTTTTCTATTGGCTTTTTATAGTCTATTCCATAAAAAGATATGTTTGTTTTACCTGAATATTCTTTTCTTTTTTCTATATATGAAATAATATCATTACTTGAAAAAAACTTTTTCGCAGTTTTGTCCGAGTCAATATATACTACATCTTGAAATATGAAAGATGGAGAAATATGAACATAGCATCCGGGATAGATTGTTCGCAATATCCCATATTCCTGATTTAACAACCTAAATAAATCAATCTGTTCATATTCTCTGTCAATATAGTATTTCTGATAGATTTGAATTGAATTAGTCATTGTAAATTCTTCATCTTTTTCTAACACATAACGACTATGCTCAGCGGATCAAAACATGGAAAGATTTTGCCGAAGCAAGTGATTCCAGAAACCCTTCAAGTCTCAAAAGAAGCAGCTGTTTTGATTCCGCCTGCAGCATTTTGTTAGCTGTTTTAATTCCCTATTACCTTAATTGGATAGTTACCTAGGGCAATAAGTTGATTTTTTTATTTTATGTTTAGTTCCCGTTTTTTAAAACGAATTACTAGCTCATTTTTACTATCATCTGCTGCAATTTCAACGTTTTGTGATGGAATATAATTCTATTTAGTAACCAATTTCTAAATCTGAAGCAATAAATTCTAGAGTTTGCCTTAGTGTATGATTTGTAGTATCAATGATTTTGATATCAAATTTTTGCTTTAAGCTTGGATAAAGCTCACTAAAAGACTTCAAATAGCCGGTAAGAATTTTATTGTTAAGTATTGTACCTTCTTTTTTTATAATGTGAGATTCAAATTCTCTATCCAGGACAGTTTCAATTTCAGCAGAAAAAAAATAGCTTTTAAAAACAACATTTTCAAAGAACTTTGTGTTCAATATTTCGAAGAAATAATTATCCATTATTTCATTATTGTGTTTAATTGAATTATAATGGATCCAAACTAAAGCATCTAAAAAACCTCTATCTGCTAATAAAAATTGAATATTTTTATCTGCAGACTCAAAATATTCTTTCATTAGTGCAAATGTAGTCCAATAATTAAATACAGGACTAAGTTTATCCTTAATCGGACAAATTGAAGCACGCTCAACAACTGAATCAACTGAAAATCCCTGATTAGATATATATTTTTTTATAGCTCGAATAGAAGATGTTTTTCCAGTTCGAGGTAAACCAAAAAACTCAATAATCTTTGTGTTCATAATCATATTCACTATAAGTCCTCAAGTTTCAAATTAATCCTCTGAGTTTGATCATCAATCAGTTTGCTAAAATTGATGACGGCGTCATAATAACCTAAATATATTCTGACATACATATGTCTAAAATAGAATGTTAAACCAATCATTGCAATGATAATTAATAAATTTGGAAATGAAAAGAATAATATTTTACCTAATAAAAGAAGGATACAACTATAAGTAATATGTAAAATTACAATTATTGGAGTTGAGATAAATATTGAACGGATAATACGTATCATTGTCCTTCGATAGGATAAATAATTAAAGGAAGTCTGTGAGTTAAGAACTATATTTTGAATTTTTAAGTGGTAATTATTTTCAAATAATTCTTTTTCTTTTTCGTCTATAACATTTAACCTAAAAAAATTTTCAGTAATTTTTAAAATAAAGTCACAGATTTGATTGTAGACGATACCGCATAAATAAGTAAAAATTGTCAATGCTGCTATGAAAAAAGTAAGATTGGGGATTTTATATGTAAATAAATCTTTGATAAGAGAATTATTTATCAGTATTTGTGGAATTAAGAGAGTAATAATACCAACAAAACCAATGATAAGAAAATCAATTATTAAGTTTGTAGTTTTCATAAATCAGAAGTCCTTATAGATAATGCGATTTAAATGAAAATAGAACTAGATTTATACCAGCTAACGACGGTCTCAGTGGTTTTGCGCCAAGAGCTACTGTCTTATATTACGATTTTAGACCAACCACTCCAAATTGAAAATTAATGGAACGCGTTAAAAATCCACTGCAGATGCGTGTTAGCACCTACTTAAAAATATATTGAAAAACCTAATTTTTTTATTGTTGGGCCAATTTCAAAGTATTTGCTATTTAAATATAACCAGTATTCATCATGTGTGTTGCCTTCATAAGCAGATGTATAAGAATTTATAAACGAATCTCTATCAAGCCAATTATATGAAGCAGCATATCCATATTCAGCTATTATACTTATTTCCTTTACTATAAAAATTTCCAAACCGATGGACGCATTAAAACCTATGGATTTCAATCTTTCCTTTTCGGTTACTATATCAGTACCCGAGCTATAAAAACCATCCCAATGAATGGTCCAATTAGATTTATCTTCGGAATTATGAAAATTTGGACCTGTGGACAAATAAAGATTAAATCGATTTCTTTTTGATAAATAATGGATATAATTAAAATGTAATTCATAACCATTATAATAATCATTGTTTTTTAGCGGGTAATCATCATTATCGTCAGGTGTTCGATTAGTAATTGAATTAGATGTTGATGGATTGATAGTACACCCAACACGAATTGCTGAAGAATGTGAAAGATGTTTTTTTACATGTATTGAAAGCCCGTTGGAAGGATAAAGGTACCAATAGTAAAGACTTCTACTCCACTGAACTTGCAGAGCATATGGAGATTTTGATAGTGCATTATTCTGACTTTGGTTGTCTTTACCCGAAGTTACATCAGATAAAAGAGATAAAATTACAATAGTTATGCAAATGACATTTCTATACATATATACCAATTTAAAACCTCATATTAAATTAAATATTTAAAAATAGAAGGAAAGACCAACTTTCTTAGATTGTGAATTTAACCTAAATGATTTAGATTCTTTTTCATAGCTGTAGGCATTATTAGACATATTTTTACTTTTATCCTCCGTGTAGCTATATGTCGCAGTAAATCCATACTCAGCAATTAAACTGATATAGTTAACTACAAAAAGTTCAATTCCAATTGAACCAATAAGACCTAAAGAGCAACCATTCCTACTCGATTTATATTGTTCATCCCAATCATTTGAATTCCAATTTTCTAAATCATATTGCTTTGTAAAAGTATGATTATAAGATATTGATGGCCCACCACCAAAGAATAGTGATAGTTTCTTATTTGTTATCGGATAATATAAATATTCTAAACTTAAAGTAAATATTTGACTGTTTCCCTCATTTTTGCTCGCATCATTTGTCCATGAATCTTCATAAATATATTTATTTTCTTCTGATGAATATGAAATAGTAGTACTAAGACCAAATCGAAATGATGAATGATCAGTAAAATGTTTTTTCACTGAGATAATTGCACCAATATATGAATCTATGTATAGATTTTGATCGATTTCAAATAATAAAGCTTTTGAACCTTTGCTCAAAGATGTAAGGGTATCCCTATTTACATCTTGTGCAGAGATTGGAATATTGATAAATATTAGTGTCGCTAGACAGATAAATATTTTAATATACATTTTCATAAAATTACCTCCTTATAAATTTTGTTATGTGCTAACATATTACTATACGTCAACTTAATCATCTAATAATGTTTCCAATAATAGAAATAACTGTCTATTAATAGAAATAAAAAGTCAACATGTTTCTAATATTAGACATTTTTCTTGTTTCTAATATTGGAAACTTTATTTTAGGGGGCGCTCTATTTTTGTTTCTAATATTAGACATATTATCAATCCACAACACGGTCTTCGAGCCCTAAATTT
>JABMRT010000159.1 GCA_013202295.1 Candidatus Zhuqueibacterota bacterium | reverse complement strand
GATTATGTCAAAGATCGTCTCGTTGACAGTGGCTCAATATCAAAATAAGTTCGTTAACCATAACCATATTAACTTTGTTAAATATGCTTTTTAGTTATGCACAACGGGTTATTTAAGAAAAGGCTGGATTGAGGATGCCCAAAATTGTCTTGATTTATTGGAAAAAGAAAAGGATCAGGAACAGTGGTTTTTGGATCAACTTGAAGAAGATATTGAAGATACAAGACAGATGATAGAACAGGGGCAACTTGCTATTGATAGATCTAATCCAAGCGTTAAATCAGAATATATATTTAGCGAGGGCGAGTCCATCATGAATTATCCCAATCCAGGAAATCCGGCTACGACGGTGAAATATAGATTAAGCAAGCCTGGGCAAGTCAAGGTTTGTGTGTATAATATATGGGGCCAAGTCGTAAAAGTACTTGTAGACGAAGTTAAAGAGAAAGGTTTATATGAGGTTGTTTGGGATGGTAGAAATAATCATAATTTCCCCATATCAACAGGCCTTTATCTTATACAATTACAAACAACTGAAAATATATTGACACATAAGGTTACAATACTTAAATAATTTATCTTAATAGCAAAGTTTTAAGTGCCACACACCTGTAAGGTGCGTGGCACTTTTTTAACCTTGAAAACAGTTGATAAATCAGGGCCGAATCGCTATATTTTAAAAAGTCAGTGAATTACAAGGTTTTAATTATGCGGCGATATCGGCTCTTTTTTCTATTCATTTTCCTTCCTCTGGGGTGCAGCCAATCCCAAACTCCTCCATAGGGGAAGCATGGTTGTCCTTAAACCGTGTTATGTTATCCAATTTAAAACACATGTCTTGTTGGCGCTGATTTTCGTTTTCGGATCGCATCCGGTCCGATATGCACGTCACAGGAATCCATGGGTGCCAGGTCGAGGAGAAAGACTTCATTCATTTTCTCCGGGCAGGATCCTCTTGCGATTTTCTTTGTATCCGCACAGACATCCAGTCTGGCCACACCAGAGGGCTCTTGAAATTCAGCCAGTGGCCATTTTAGTGAATCATAGACCATACGCATAAAGGGTCCCCAGATTGGCAGGGCTGTAGTGGCACCCTCGCGTTTTTCACCCATAGTCATCTGCGCATCATCGAAGCCAACCCATACGACCGCGGCAATTTGCGGTGTGAATCCTACAAACCAGGCATCTGTATGATCGTTTGTGGTCCCGGTCTTGCCACCTGCCGGATTATAAAAATTGTACATCCATCGTGTGCGCTGACCTGTGCCGCTGTTGATGACGGATTGTAGCATGTCGGTCATGATGTAGGCGGTGTTTTCGTTAATGACTTCACGTCGCCTGGGGATGTGCTCATCAATCAGCTTACCATCTTTATCCACAACACGCAGAATTGCAGATGGCTCAACACGAACACCACGGTTGGCAAACACGCTGAACGCCGATACCAACTCAAGCGGGATGACATCATCCGCACCGAGTGCAATGGCGTCATAAGGATGAATATTCGTGGTAAAGCCGAACCGTTTGGCGTAAGAGACCACATGTTGGGGCTTGACTAATTCCTGCACCAGATGCACAGAGACCAGGTTGAGTGAATGCTGCAATCCATATCGCAATGTGGTCAGACCGCCTACACTGCCGTCATAATTTTGCGGGCTCCAGCGCGATCCATCCAGCATTATTATAACAACAGGTGTGTTCATCAATTCATGCGTGGGCGGGTATCCATTGTCAATCGCGGCAGTATAGACAATCGGCTTAAAGGATGATCCGGGCTGACGGGTCATTTGTGTGGCCCGATTCCATTTGGATTCTGAGAAATCACGGCCGCCGACCATTGCGAGGATCTGACCTGTGGAGGGCTCAATCGCGGTCATGGCCACCTGAAGCGTCACTTTATTTCTAAAAACGGAATCCACTTTGGCTGAATCAGCAAGAAAGGCCCGAATCTCTTTTTCCGTTTTCAGAGGTGGATCAAACCACTGGGTGAACTTGCGTTTCTTGATAATGTCATCCCAAATTTCCCGCTCGATTTCAGGCAAGCGTGAATTGATAACACTGTCTGCACAAGCCTGGACACGGGTATCCAATGAAGTGTAAATGGTAAGTCCGTCTGTAAAAGCTGGTACACCAATTGTTCCTTCAATCTGTTTTTTTACATGCTCGCAGAAATAGGGCGCTATTTTGCTACTCGTTTCAATATTTTCCGCAACACCCAGCGGGATCTGTTTTATTGAATCATATTCCGCAAGTGTTAAATAGCCGTAATCCATCATGCTATGCAGAACAATATTCCGCCGCCTGAATGCATTCTCTGGATGATTATAAGGTGAGTATGTGGCCGGGCGTTGAAGAATCCCAACCAGAAGTGCGCCTTCCTGAATCTCAAGATCATCCACATTTTTATCGAAATAACGCTTCGCCGCAGATTGAATGCCGTATGAGCGATGGCCATAAAACATCTGGTTTAGATACATTTCCAGTATTTCGGTCTTGGAATAGGTACGCTCAATCTGCAACGCGGTGAGCGCTTCTTTGACTTTTCTTGTATAAATTTGCTTTTTGGTGAGATAAAGATCCCGCGCTAATTGCCCTGTGATGGTTCCTCCGCCCTGCTTGATATCCATGGCTGCCACATTCACAATTGCCGCCTTGACAATGCGTCGTAAATCCAATCCCCAATGGCTATAAAATCGTCGATCTTCAGTGGCAATTGTTGCCTGAATGAGATGATCTGGAATACGTTCAATGGGCACGTAGTCGCGCTTTTCACCGGAATGGATTACATCCAGGACCACACCATCTCTTGACATAATTGTTGAGATAACCGGCGGATCAATGCTTTCCAGTGTCGTCAGTGAGGGCAAATTGCTGCCGAGTATAAGCAGGATCAGTAGTGCAATCAACATACATCCCACCAGTGTGTACAGAGGGTAAAGCACCCACGGATTTCGCTTGAAGAACGAGATCATACTGTATTGTCCTTAATAATTAATCTTTTGTTTGATATGCGGTTTACCTCATTTGGGTTCCGCATCCCAATATTCTAAGCGCAGATTATTGCCATCAAAGACACCGTATGTGAAGAGTGTCATCCAGTCGCCGGTATTGATATAGGTGTGATCACCTGAGTGATATTCCTGCGGTCGATGCGTATGCCCCATGATCAGATAATCGAATCCATTATTAAATTGTACGTTGGCGTAATCAATATAGATTTGGTCCCTATCCTTGATGGGGCGGTGGTCGCGGCTTAAGTTCGATAAAGTGTGGGCAATCCAGAATCCAAAATCAGGGTGAAGGAGTCGAAAAAGTGCAATTGAAATTGGATGCCTGAAGATCTTTTTGATGAAGCGGTATCCCACATCTTTCGGATCGATACCGTCTCCGTGATCGATTAGAAACCGTTTGCCGCTGAACCGTTTTTCCAGCGGATGATAATGCACTGAAATACCAAGTTCATCTGTAAAGAAATCACCGATTGCGAAATCATGATTGCCCACAATGAAGTGAATTTCGATGTCTTCGGAAACCATGGTTTTCAACGTCTGGATGATTCTATGCGAGTGGCGTGGAATGGCGTGCGCATATTCAAACCAGAAATCGAAAAGATCGCCAACAATATATAGCTGATGTCCTGTCACCCTGACATGGTCGAAGAATGCCAACAGCTGTTTTTCCCGGCGCTTGTCGTCCGTCTCGCTTGAGAGACCCAGATGGGCATCTGAAATGAAGAATATGGGTTTATGGTTGGGATCCACGTCCCTCTGAGTGACAGGCATGAGGTTAATTTAGCAATTGAAGGATTCAAAATCAATCATTTTCTATGAGGATGGAGGTGTACATAAAAAGTGACAGTCATTAGAAAAAAGTTGACACTTGTGATCTTGATATAGATAATCCAAATTTGTTAAAAATAGATATAACTATTTATGAATTTAGGGATTATGAAAATTGCGAAATCAGATGGAACAATATTTGTTATAGAGTTACCCAAGATTGATTTTCAAATAAAATAAAACCCAGATTCCATGACAGCGGGATCTAAAATTAGCAGGCCCATGTAAAGTCTTGTGACACGGTTAATATTTAGATATATTTAGAGCCTGTAATGTTTTTCAGTTTTATAAGTATTAGTAACGAATGAGCATATAAGCTCTTCGTGATCAGTTATACAACACAAAGAACGTATATAAAAAGACACATCTTGGGACTGCAAACAATGGCTGAACTCGTTCTGGCTTCTTATGCAAAGATTAATTTGGGTCTTCATCTTATAAGAAAAAGAGTTGATGGATATCATGATATTGCGACGGTGTTTCAACAAATCGGGCTACATGACACGATGACATTTCACAAAACCAATCACGATATTCACATTACCTGTACACATCCAAGTATACCCCTTGATGAGAATAATCTTGTCTGGAAAACATTCGCTGCGGCACGATCTCGTTTTCAACTTCCCTACGGGCTGCAGGTTCATATAGAAAAACACATTCCTACGGGTGGTGGGCTTGGTGGTGGCAGCAGCAATGCCGCGGCCACATTACAGGCCATTCAGAATTTTTCACCCGATTGTGTTTCAGAAGAGCAAGTTCAGGAGTTGGCAGCCGAGATTGGCTCGGATGTGCCCTTCTTCCTGGTTGGCGGAACTGCTTTCGGTACCGGCAAAGGAGAGAAATTACGCCCCATTCAGATTCCAACCAATTACTGGGTGGTTTTACTTTTTCCGGGCATTCACGTGTCCACAGCCTGGGCGTACAAGCATGCTAAAATTGCCTTGACAAACGAAGAAAAATTAACTAAATTTAGTGCGCTTTTTGAGCAATTTTCTCTTCATGCTTTCAAAGACCATTTGGTCAATGAACTCGAGAGCGTGGTTTTTGAAAGGCATCCTCAACTGTGTGACTTTAAATCACAGTTGTATAACAGGGGTGCCTTTTATGCCGGTATGTCTGGAAGCGGATCTACAATGTATGGATTGTTTCATCGCTCTCAGACAGCTGAAGAAGCAGTCTCGTTCTTTTCCAACAATCAGGAAGTCAGGGCGCTTATCTGCAGGCCGATTTCGGATGAATCTCCGATTCAAACCAATGGCAAAATAGTATAATATTTATCATGTTTTCACCGGAGGAGAGACCGATGGAGATCACCGAAGTAAACATCAGCCTGAAAGAAGAAGAGAAACTGAAAGGTTTTGCAAATATTACGCTGGATGATATCTTTGTCATTCGTGGATTAAAAATAATCCAGGGTATCAATCGATATTTCATCGCGATGCCAAGTCGGCGTAAGCGAGATGGCACTTATAGCGATGTAGCGCACCCCATCACGCATTCATTTCGAAAAGAAATGGAAAAGAAAGTTCTCGATAAATACTGGGAGACAGTCAACCAGTATTCAAGTGTTGAGTCCCTTCAGACAGAATTTATTTAATTTTTTTGACGCTTGGACTCTCCCTGATTTTTGCACCTGAGATAGTTTTTCGTATATATTGGGGCGTAGCCAAGTGGCAAGGCACGGGGTTTTGGTCCCCGCAT